>NZ_LDOV01000018.1 GCF_001029435.1 Photobacterium aphoticum
GAATAATACGCACGAACCGACCCTGTTTTGGCTTGATTACGAAACCTTCGGTGCCTCGCCTTCTCTTGATCGCCCTTGCCAGTTTGCTGGGGTGCGCACAGATATGGACATGAATATCATCGGTGAACCACTGGTGATTTACTGTAAGCCGCCTGTTGACTACTTGCCTTCCCCTGAAGCGTGTTTGATCACCGGTATTACCCCACAGAAAGCCCACCAGGAAGGCTTGTCTGAACCCGAATTTATCGCCCGCATTCATGATGAACTGTCTAAGCCAAACACCTGTGTGATTGGTTACAACAACGTTCGCTTTGACGATGAAGTCACCCGCTACACCCTATACCGCAACTTCTATGACCCGTATGCGTGGGCATGGCAGAACAACAATTCTCGTTGGGATTTGCTGGACATTATGCGCACCTGTTACGCGCTGCGTCCGGAAGGCATTAACTGGCCAACCAATGAAGAAGGCTTCCCGAGCTTTAAGCTGGAAAACCTCTCTGTAGCGAACGGTATTGAACACGCTAACGCACACGATGCGATGGCGGACGTATACGCGACCATTGAGCTGGCCAAAATCGTTAAGCAAAACCAGCCGAAACTGTTCAACTACTTCTTTGAACTACGCAATAAACGCAAACTGCAAGAGCTGATCGACATTGTCGACATGACACCTTTGATGCACGTGTCTGGCATGTTTGGCTCTGAGTGTGGCAACACCAGCTGGATTGTGCCAATGGCATGGCACCCGGATAACAAGAACGCGGTGATCACTGTGAACTTGGCGATGGATCCTACCCCACTGCTGGAAATGGATGCCGATGCGCTGCGTGAGCGTCTGTACACCAAACGTATTGATTTAGGCCCGGATGAATTGCCTGTACCGCTTAAATTGGTGCATTTGAATAAGTGTCCGGTATTGGCACCAGCGAAAACATTGCGCGCTGAAGATGCCGCGCGTATCGGTATTGATCGCGAACTGTGTTTGAAGCACCTGAAAATGCTGAAAGAACACCCGGAAGTCCGTGAGAAATTGCTGACCATTTACAGCCAAGATCGTGAATACGCTGAAAACACCAATGTGGATGCACAGCTGTATGAGGGTTTCTTCTCTACCGCTGATCGTTCAACCATGGATATCATCCGTAAGGCGTCACCGGAAGAATTGGCGAAGTTTGAGCTAAACGTGAGTGATAAGCGCATTAAGCCGCTACTGTTCCGTTACCGTGCACGTAACTTCCCAATGACGCTGGATTACAAAGAACAGCAACAGTGGAAACATTACTGTCAGGACTTCTTTGAAGAAAACCTGCCTGCTTACACGCAAAACCTCGAAGCACTGGGTTATGAACACCAAGGCAGCGAAAAGAACATGAAGATCTTGAAAGCGGTGTACGATTACGTGGCGTCGCTGGTCTGATTTTTCGGCATCTCTGTTGTGCCAACATCGGGTTTCCCTTCGGCTAAACAACAGATAAATCGGATAAATTTACAATCCCCTTGCGCATGATGTGCCAAGGGGATTTTTTATAAGACATTATCCTAACATTGACATTGCAGAACATTGCTTCTGCAATCACACTTTTGACTGTAAGGAGTACGCACACAAGCCCTATCAAGGATAGCCGTCGTCATTAATGTGGTAGCTATGACAACACAAACCCTGACCCGCTGTTACCGTTTTCCGACGGTCGATTTTGAACCGGATTTGCGTTTACTTGTGTGGCGTGAAAACAACAGCAATGCGATCGAGCATACTGCCCTCCCTGATCCTTCCCGCCCAGACACCTCGCTCACCGTGCATGAGTCACGCCTGTTGGAAGTGTTATGTTACTGCGCGGGTGAGGTGATCAGCCCGGAATCCCTGTATGACAAAACGTTTGTGCAACTTGACCCGTACGAGGATTGTCACACCAACCATTACGACTTAAACACCATTTTTAAATCGCTGACCCGCAAGCTAGAACGCCAAGGCATGATGGCGATCCCCATTGAAGCGGTGCCTCACTACGGGTTTCGGGTGCCTTTACCGGATAAAGCGTGCCGGAAGATCCATCAATCCCATGATTCATCCTCTGATGAGCCACCTCCTGAACCCAGCGAGCCGGAATCATCACCGACAGAGGACATCGTTAAACACAGCCGCTTACACAAGATCTCTGTTCTTTTACTCGCTTTAGCGGGTGTCGCTATGATCTTTGCCTCAGATTAGCCCCAGTCACGCACGCTTTTCCTCAAAAAACGGTATGCTTTTCACTTCTGTTCCATGCAATAACACGCAATACGAAGCATGATCGTCACCGATGATACCCACAACAATCCCAACAAATTTTCTGTGGCTTAGATCACGCTTATTTTGTATGATAAATAAAATTTCCTCAGATAAACACTGAAGGGCTCATGGCATATCTTCGCTCCTTTTTAATCATTTTCGTGTGCCTCATGATTGGTAAAGGCATACAGCACTTTAGCGGCATCGCCATTCCTGGCAGCATCATTGGCATGCTACTTCTGTTTGTATCACTCTCGACAGGCTTGATCCCTGCACATTGGGCACAGCCGGGTTGCCACCTTTTGATCAAACACATGGCCCTGTTATTTGTGCCGGTCGGTGTTGGCTTAATCAACTACCTCGACCTGATTCAGAACAACAGCTTAATCATTCTTTTAAGCACTATCGGCAGCAGTGTCGTCGTGTTTGTGGTGATTGGCATTGCAACACACTATAAGGAACAACAATGATCTGGCTACTCACTACCCTGGTTGTTTTTTATGGTGCTCGCTACCTGACAAAATTCATCAAGCACCCGATCTTTAATCCGCTGTTGATTTGTTTACTGGTGATCATTCCGCTGCTGATGTGGCTGCATGTACCGTATGAAACCTACTTTGAACAAAACAAAGTGATCAATGCGTTGTTAGAACCCGCCGTTGTTGCACTGGCTTTCCCGCTGTATGAACAATTGAGCCAAATTCGCCAAAAATGGAAAGTAATCCTCACCACTTGTTTCATTGGTAGCGTGTTATCAATGCTAACCGGTGCGTCGATTGCCTTGTTAATGGGGGCGGATGCGCAGTTAACCGCTTCTATTTTGCCAAAATCCGTCACCACGCCGATTGCGATGGCGGTGTCTGAACAAATTGGTGGCGTACCGTCTGTGGCGGCAATCATGGTGATTCTGGCGGGTCTGTTTGGTGCGGTATTTGGTTATCCGCTGTTTAAACTGATTGGTGTGAAGGCTCCAATTGCAAAAGGCCTGACCATGGGGACGGTATCTCACGCATTGGGTACCGCGAAAGCGGCGGAAGAGGATTACCAAGAAGGCGCATTCAGTTCGCTGGCCTTAGTGATCTGCGGTGTGATGACATCAATCCTTGCACCTCTCGTTTTTCCGTTGCTAATGAAATTCTTCTCATAAAAGTTTGTGAGAATGTGCAAGTAATCGAATACATGCTTAACTGATTGATTAAATAGATGAATCTTTTTTTTAATCGTGTGACTCGACTCCCAACTATGCAACAGATGAAAACATCAAATAGTTAGTGTGATCTGGATCACACACAATTGTTATCACTCCGCCTACAATATTTCTCCATACACAAGACGGAGTGATAACTCATGCACACTAAAGTAAAGGATGCTTTAGGCGCTCTACCGGCAGACATCGCCGCTGCCATCAAACCGGTATTAGAAGCTGACAATTTTGATGCCACGCTTAGCCCTGAAGTGTTCGCTGAACTGCTGTCGAAGACGCAATTGTCTGACAGTGAGTTACGTGTTGCATTACTTCCCCTTGCTGCCGCTTATTCTGTTGCCCCTATTTCAAATTTCTATGTTGGTGCCATTGTACGTGGCCTGTCCGGCACCCTGTATTTCGGTGCGAACATGGAATTCGTTGGCACTTCACTTGCCCAAAGTGTGCATGCAGAACAATCTGCTATTAGCCATGCGTGGCTAAAAGGCGAAACCGGCGTAAAAGACATTACCATTAACTACAGTCCTTGTGGCCACTGTCGCCAGTTCATGAATGAGCTGACAACAGCCAAAGAGCTCGTCGTGCAATTACCTCAGCGTGATGCCATGACGCTGCAAGCGTACCTGCCTGAGTCATTTGGCCCGGCTGATCTGAACATCACAGATGCCCTGCTAACCGACGTGAACCACGGCATGGTGTGCGACACAACGGATGCATTGGTACAAGCTGCTTGTGACGCTGCAAACCGTGCGCACGCGCCTTACACCAACAACTTTGCCGGTGTGGCAGTGAAAAACCGTCAGGGTGATATTTTCGTGGGTATGTACGCGGAGAACGCGGCATTCAACCCAAGTCTGCCACCATTGCAAGTGGCGTTGATCAACATGAACATGGCGGGCTATCCACTGTCTGACGTGACAGAAGCCGCGTTGGTTGAAAAAGCCGGCAGCACGATCAGCCACCGTGCGAATACCGAGCAGGCGTTGAACGCATTGAATGCCGACATCCCGCTGACATATTTAGCCGTCTAATTTGCACAGATTGGCTCGATAACCTTATAAAAACCGCCGTTTGGCGGTTTTTTATGTCTAAAAATCGAATTCTATAGAAATGTATTCCATCTCCCCCGCTGCAGGAGTATGATTTTTGCGTTTTTAACTTAATGAAATCACCCATTCATGTCACACCAACATCACCCGCTGCAAGGGGCAAGCTGGATGCTTACTGCAGGACTGGCTTTCGCCTTGGTTAATAGCCTGGCGCAGTACCTGAGCATGTATTTTCATCTGCCTTCCACCACTGTGGCACTGATCCAATACTTTATTGCACTGATTGCGATTTTCCCTTGGCTTCGCTCCCTTGGCTTGCGTAACGCCCTGAAAACCGACCATTTTGGCATGCATTGCTTCCGCGTCTTTTTATCGGTGATCGGGATCCAACTCTGGCTGTGGGCATTGGCTTATCCGGTACCTATCTGGCAAGGCATCGCATTGTTGATGACGTCCCCACTGTTTGCCACCATTGGTTCTGGCTTGCTGTTAAAAGAGAAAGTCGGTACCGCCCGCTGGATTGCGACATTAACGGGCTTTATCGGCGCCATGATCATTCTGGAGCCGTGGTCAGACGAATTTAACTGGGCAACCCTGCTGCCTGTCGGTGCGGCGTTTTTCTGGGCCAGTTATTCACTGATGGTAAAGAAAATGTCGGCTTACGATTCACCCACCACCATGGTGGTGTATCTGCTGATTTTGATCACGCCGTTCAACATTTTCTTGGCATTGCCTGATTTTACGATGCCAAGCGCGCCAATGACGTGGGGTCTGCTGATTGCGGCTGGTGTACTGACAGCACTGGCACAGTGGGCGATTGCTAAAGCGTATGCGGTGGCAGATGCCTCATTTGTTCAGCCGTTTGACCATGCCAAACTGCCGCTAAACGTCTTAGCCGGTTGGGTTGTCTTTGGCTGGGCACCACCAGGCCGTTTATGGCTGGGTGCGGCGATCATCATTGGCTCTGTCGCTTTCATTACCCAATGGGAAAACAAGAAGCGCAGCAAGGCAGTGGCATAACACTTCTGCCCTCACCCGCCTCATGCACATCAAAGCCGCTTTCGAGCGGCTTTTTTATGTCTTTCATTTGCCAGATTGCATGCCGATAACGGACACAGAATCATCACCCGTCACCGATACGCTGCTTTTGTCGCCATTCCTACCGGTAATCAATAAAAACGAAATAGCAAACGTTTGCGTGACAAATAAAATCCTGTATGATCTGCTGCAATTTCAGCATCAACCCAGTAAGGAATGTCATGTTAGGATCTGCAACCCGCCCACAGGCGACCCGCGTATTACTTCTTGGCGCTGGCGAACTTGGAAAGGAAGTCGCTATTGAATGCCAACGTTTGGGACTGGAAGTGATTGCCGTGGATCGCTATGCCGATGCCCCCGCTATGCATGTTGCACACCGTAGCCATGTGATTGATATGCTCGATGGTGACGCACTAAAAGCCATCATTGCGCAAGAGCAGCCGCATTACGTGGTACCGGAAATTGAAGCCATCGCCACTGACACACTGGTTGAGTTAGAAGCACAAGGCCTCAACGTGGTCCCTACGGCCAATGCCACCAAGCTGACCATGAACCGCGAAGGCATCCGACGCCTTGCTGCTGAAACACTGTCTATTCCTACCTCCCCTTATGCTTTCTCTGATCAATACGATGATTTTGTTGCCTCGGTAGAGCGTATCGGTACACCGTGTGTGGTGAAGCCCATCATGAGCTCATCAGGCAAAGGCCAAAGCGTAATTAAAACCCCAGAAGACATTGCCGCTGCATGGCAGTACGCGCAGGAAGGTGGCCGTGCAGGTGCCGGTCGCGTGATTGTGGAAGGCTTTGTTGAGTTTGATTACGAAATTACCCTACTGACCGTACGTGCTGTCGATGGCGTGCATTTCTGTGCCCCTATCGGCCATCGTCAGGAAGGCGGTGACTACCGTGAGTCCTGGCAGCCACAGCAGATGTCAGAAACGGCCCTGAAAGCGGCTCAGGCGATGGCTGAGAAGGTCGTGAATGCATTAGGCGGTTATGGCCTGTTTGGCGTGGAGCTGTTCATTAGAGGCGACGAGGTGCTGTTTAGCGAAGTCTCTCCGCGTCCACACGATACCGGCATGGTCACCCTCATCTCGCAGGAGCTCTCTGAGTTTGCCTTGCACACCCGCGCATTTTTAGGATTGCCGATCCACAGCATCACCCAATATGGTCCTTCTGCATCTGCAGTAATTTTGGGGCACGGCGTATCACAAGACATTCGCTTTGATAATCTGACAGAAGCTCTCGCCCGTCCGAATACGCAGGTACGTTTGTTTGGTAAGCCTGAAATCAATGGCGAGCGCCGTTTGGGTGTGGCCTTAACGCGCCGTGATAGCATTGCACACGCGGTAGAAGAAGCCGTAGAAACCGCAGCGTCTGTGAAAGTGATTTACTGAGTCGAATATCACCGCATATAACAAAGGCGCCCACACGGCGCCTTTCTGCTTTCTGCAAGCTTACTGTATCAAGCAGCGTCGAAATTACTTCACTTCGATCAGCCAGGCTTCTTCCGCAAAACGCGTAATGCCCTGCTGACGACGCGGATGGGTTTCGTCTTTTTCATCACGTGCTAGTCGACGTACCTGACAACCGCTGAATAATGCTTCCACTTCTTCTGCCGGTACAGAGAACGGAGGGCCATCCATTTCATGCTGTGGGTAATCCAGCGTGATCAGCAAAATACGGCCACCCGGTTTTACCATAGACAGCAATTTATCAGCATACTGACGACGTAGCGTTTCCGGCATAGCGATTAACGCCGCACGGTCGTACACCACATCCACAGGATCAATTTGCGTGGTGAAGTAATCGCCGCAATAAATGCTGATTTCATCGAAATTATACAGGGTCTGCCCGTTACCTAACGCGGTCACCATTGGCGTATAGAAATGCTCAGCGAAGAATGCGCGCACCGCAATATCGCTCAATTCAATACCCACGACGTTGTCATGCTTTTGTGCTAACCAAGTCAAATCCTCTGACTTACCACACATCGGCACCAATACCACCTCTTCACGGGTTGCATTTACCGCAGGCCAATACTGCGTCAGCATCGGGTTCACTTCATCAAGGTGAAAGCCAATGCGGTTCTGTGCCCAACGGCTATGCCAAAATTCTGCATCCATTGTCGTTATTTCTCTTTTTATGACTGACTGCACGCTTTATACCAAAGTTCGCCGGATATAGCGACCTGTGTGGCACGGCGCCCACAACCGAATACATCGATAAAAGCAAACAAACTAAGTTTGAGCGAATGGAACAGCGATAAAGCGCTATTTTCAACAGAGACGGAGCAAGCGGAGGAAAATCAGGGAAGGCTAAAAAACAAAAAAGGGTACCGAAGTACCCTTTAATGCTAGCTGAGACTTGCCAGGCAAACATCAGCTAAAAATCTGTTCTTCAATTTTTCTTTATGAAAGTCATTGAATAAACGATATTGCTATTGAATTAAGAAATTCGGAATAGCTTAATCGAGTCACGGCGAACAGTGACACCACGGAAAGTTACTGGCTCAAGCAATGTCATCAATTGCTTAGATACGAAAAACTTACCACCGTAGCTACGATCACCACCACGATTTACCCAATCTGCAAATTCATCTGCCAAGCTGAACATAGAGTTTCCAACAAGCAGAACCAACACTTTAGCGACTTCACTGTCATTCTGTTTATTAAACTCCGCGTCGCGAACTTTCTTGCGATATTCCTCGACGATTCTTTCTAGGCACTCAAATCTGCTCATATACACCACCACAAAAAAAGAGGAGCGGATACTACTGCTCAAAACCGGTGAAATCAAGCCATAGCAGGCGGATTCTTAGCAGAATGATGCGTTTTTTTCCTTCTTTTAACATGTAAGTACGCAATTATCATGAAAATCACGATTTGCGTCATATTTTTTAAGCAAAAAGAAGATATATCACAAATGCAACTTATGAGATAAAATAACACAATGATAACGCTTTGGAGATCGCCGACATGGTACAAAAACAGCGGGCTCACCTTCTCACCGATGACATTTTAACCAATGAAAACACATGGCCCACCTTGCTGGGGAAACTCGCGGTGGAATACCGCACACTCAAAGCCATGGTCACGATTTACTGCCAACATCACCATCACACCCAAATACTGTGTGACGATTGCCGACATTTTCTCCAGTATGCCCATACACGCCTTGATCGCTGTCCCTACGGTGAAGCCAAACCGACATGTAAGATCTGCCCGATTCATTGCTACAAAGCCGACTACAAAGAAAAATCACGCACCATTATGCGCTACGCCGGCCCAAGAATGCTTGTACACCACCCTATTCTGGCCATTCGTCATTTAGTGGCAGACAGAAAACCGGTGCCAGATAAACCAGCACCGGGGGCATCTAACCGCCACCAGCGCAAAGCCGCCGCTTCCCGCAATACCTCGTCCCAGTGAATAACAAAACATCTCAGTAAAATGAAAAAAGGGACACAACATAGGTTATGTCCCTTCTCTGGCATTGTATTGATACCTTAACGCAAGGCGTTCGGTGATCAGTTACGGTAATAATCGACAATTTGTAGCGTAGCCGGTGGCGCCTTGCCCTCTAGCGACACTTGGAAGGCATTATTGCCCAACATTTTCACGGATGAGCCCATTTTGCCAGTCACACTCACCCCTTCGATTTTCTCAAACGGTTTCGCTTGGGTGTAATGCATGTTCACCTGCAAGTCGATATCTTGGTTAGCGCCTAAATCGAATTGGCAGATACCGGTTTCACAATACACATCTAACTGTGCATCCTGGTATTGAATCGTCTCAACCCCTTTTACTGGCGTCGCAGTGATCTGTAATTTCTCACCACATCCGGCTAATGAAAATAATGCGAGCCCGATAGCCAATGCTTTGACGTGTTGTTTCACGCTGTAGTCCTCTGACGTTGATTATGTCGATTGTTTATACGGTGGATAATATATACGGCAATAACCTTTAACCTCAGCTTATCACAAAAATAAAAACGCCAGTCAAAACTGGCGTTTAAGATTGCAAAATGTGCGTAGCAGATTAGTGCTGCGCTGCTGGCTTATCGCTATTCGCCAACTCTTCTTTCTCTAACGCTTCCCCTTTGTGGATCAACGACGCAATCACTTTTGACAGGGCTAACGTCACAAACGCCATCACCACCGCCAGTATGGCCAAATTAAAGAAATAGCTCGCGTAAACGTTTTCAATGATCTCGGGTGTCAGTACCTGATCTTTTGGCAGAGCAATACGGGTAGAAATCACCGCCGCCAAAATACCACTTAGCGACAGGGCAACCGAGCGCAAACCAATTGAGAACGCTGACAGATAGCGTGGCACCATTTCAAAAATGAAGCCCGCGCCCAATGCGCCCACAATCAATTCCGCCAGTGACTGGAAGAAATGCACCCACAAAATCCAGTTTGCAGAGATCTTGCCGTCTACGCCGACAAACTGCGTTGAAAAGCCCAACAACGAGAAAGCAATCGCACTGAACACAAACGCGGCTGCAAACTTGGTCGGAATCGATGGCGAGAAGCCTTTTTTCTCCAACCAACCGTAGACATAAATCACCGGTCCACCCAACACAAAACACCATAATGGGTTAAACGCCGCATTTGATTCTGGACGAATTGGAATTAAGCCAAACAACTGATCTCCCATCAAATTGATGGCATAGATGTTCATTGAGGTCAGCATTTGTCCGTAATAAAAATAGAAGACAATCATGATGAAGATGGTGATCAACACACCACACATCTTGTATTTATAAGACGGTGTCGCTTTGGTGATTTCATAAATGAAGTAACCAATCGCACCCACACCTAAGGCATACAGCAAGTATTTACCGGCATCCAGGTTTGAGAATACCCAATACACCAAGCCCAACATGACGGCGGAGCCCACCACAAAACCCATCCACACTTTGCTGCTAACAGGTTGACGGTCTAGGTCGTTACCCACGGCGATAAATTGCTGCTTAAACAGCACAAACAACACGAGAGTAATCGACATGATGCCCGCTGCGATATAGAAGTTGCCTTGGTAAGCCAAGTACGCCACCAAAAACGGGAATAGGTATTTAGAAGAGAATGACCCTAAATTGTTCAATGAATAGTTGATGGTCAAACCTTGCTGGAAAGCCTCACGGTTTGTTGCCGAATAGGAATTCCCCAGCAAGACTGTCGGACTGGTGGCTGACAATCCGCGCGCATAACCAATCAAAGCAATCGCGAAGATACTGAGTGGGACATTTAAGTTACTGGCACCAAAGCCAAGCAGGAAAAAGCCGAACGTATACACGGTGTAACCGATATAAACGGCGCGGAAAGAACCCAGGTAGCGGTCAGCAACAAACCCACCGACAGCAGAGAAAACAGGGCCAACTGCACCGAAAGCACCCATCATCATGATGGTATCCGCTTCGCTGTAGTTAAGTTCATCCAAGAAAAACTTCGTCAGCAATACATAGGTACCATAGAACGCGGCACCCCATAAAAACTGACGAAAGATTAACACCCTGGCTATAAACGGAAATCTAGCATTTGCATCTTGCATACTTTACTCCTTCAATACTATGCACCGAAGAAGCTAGCACTTTGCCATTGAACATTTTATGATCAGATGCAATTAATTACATACTCTGCGTAGCGCAGAAGATAAATATTGCTTGGTTGTGATCTTAATGCAGATTATTTTGAAATAAATCCAAATACCAACACCTTGAATTGAGTTAACAATAAGTATCAAAATTACATGCCATTAACTTGGCTTTTATTAGCCCATTCTGCTTGCGTAATTCGGTACAGGCAATG
This sequence comes from Photobacterium aphoticum, assembly GCF_001029435.1. GTDB lineage: Bacteria > Pseudomonadota > Gammaproteobacteria > Enterobacterales > Vibrionaceae > Photobacterium > Photobacterium aphoticum. The sequence continues at coordinate 11,376 of NZ_LDOV01000018.1, forward strand.
GCGCTTCACAGTGTCGGGATAGGACAACAGTTTGGGGTGATCAAAGTCTTCCCCTGTGTTACTCATACCAATCTTTTCCATCACTTTACGCGAAGGCGTATTACTCAAGATCGTAAACGCATACACCTCAGGCTGTTGAAGGGTATCAAAGGCAAAAGCTAATGCCGCCTGCGCCGCCTCACTCGCAAAGCCCTGCTGCCAATGTGCGGCACTTAAACGCCAGCCTATTTCAACCAGCGGCGTGTTTGGAATGGCGACTGTTTCATCTTGCGTATGCAGGCCCACAAAACCAATATACTCACCACTATCTTTGCGCTCGACGGCCCAGAATCCCCAACCCCGTTCCAGTAATAATCCCTGAATGCGGCTCGCCAGGGCGTTACTCTCGTCTTCTGATAAACAATGGGGAAAATAGCGCATCACAGCGGGATCGGCTGTCATGGCTGCAAACACGGGAAAATCATCCGCTTTCCAGCCGCGTAATATCAGCCGTTCGGTTTCTAGCGTCACAATGGGAGATGTCATCGTTGGTTCCTTCTACTGCTATTTTTGTTTCAGCGATTCCTGCTGTGCCGCTTTCGGCAGCGTGTCTTTCTGTTTATCTTTATCTGTTTATCTATCTGTCTACCATCCGTTTTTCAGTTTACCACCAGCTTGACGCATAATCTCTTGTGGCAAAAAAACGCGACGATTTCCCTCCATATGCAGCCATCAGCATGAAAATTATCGCTGTTAGATGCAAAACAATGCCATTAAGCGATAAAAGAATGACCTATGATTATGAAATATTACATTTTATGTAGAATTGATTGTGATGAGGGTCAAGTCACATTATTATCGTTTGATCTAAACATACCCCAACAGGATTTTTAATTATGAAAGGTATTCTCTCTATCCAGTCGCATGTTGTGTATGGCCATGCTGGCAACAGTTCAGCAGTGTTCCCTCTGCAACGCATGGGGTTTGAGGTATGGCCTATTCATACCGTTCAGTTCTCTAACCACACCCAATACAAAGAAGGCTGGACTGGCCGTGCATTTCAAGCCAGCGACATTACGGATCTGGTATCGGGTATGGCTGCGATTGGTCAGCTGCAAAACTGTGACGCCATTCTAAGTGGTTACCAAGGCAGTGCTGAGCAGTGTCTTGCTATTCAGGACACGGTAATTCAAGTGAAAGCGGCGAACCCAAATGCACTGTATGTGTGTGATCCTGTGATGGGCGCGCCAGACAAAGGCTGTATCGTGGCACCAGGTATCGCAGAACACCTGATCAACACCCTGATGCCAATGGCTGACATTATCGTGCCTAACCAGTTTGAATTAAGCCAATTTGCCGATATGGAAATCAACAACCTGGAAGACGCGATCAAAGCGTGTCAGGTAGCGCTGTCTAAAGGCCCTAAGATGGTACTGGTGAAACACCTGCACAGTGTATCGGATGAGATGTTCTCAATGATGCTGGCGACTCAGGAAGGCTGTTGGTTAGCACAACGTCCACACCTTGAATTCGACAAGCAACCTGTTGGCGTGGGTGATTTGATCTCAGCCCTATTTACCGGTCAATTCCTGGCTCGCGATAACGCAGTCGATGCGTTTGCACACTGTAACGATGCTTGTTACGCCGTACTGAAAGCCACCAGCGACCGTGGCGAGTGGGAACTGCAAACTATCGCCGCACAAAACGAGATCGTTGAACCAAAAGAAACGTTCACGCTAAAAGCACTGTAATATTGATTTGATCGATCAAACAAAAAAGCGAACAACCATTACGTTGCTCGCTTTTTTATTATGTGTGACTTAACGGTTACGCTTGGTCAATCACAGAAACCGGCTCAGCCGTATTCATGTTTAGTAATAACTGTTCAAATTCCTCTGCCGGCACCGGACGGCTAAAGTAATACCCCTGCCCGAAATCACAACCCATTTTTTGCAGATGCTCTGCCTGCCACTGGGACTCAATCCCTTCCGCGACAACGGTCAACTTCAACGCCTGTGCCATCGCAACAATAGCATTCACCAATTCCCGATTCGCCGCATTGGTATCCAGATTTTGCAGAAACGACTTATCAATCTTCAAGCGGTGGAATGGGAATTTTTGCAAATAACTCAGCGCCGAATACCCCGTACCAAAATCATCAATGGTCAGTTGCGTGCCTAACGCTTGCAGCTTCTCAAGCAGTGCAACGACCGCTTTGCTGTGATCAAACAACAGACTTTCCGTGACTTCAATTTCCAGTTTATCCGCAGGCAATCCTGAGATAGCCAGTGCCCGTTCAATTTGATGGCAAATCTGCTCGCAATAACGGAACTGTACACTCGAAAAGTTCACCGCGATCTGAAGTGGCTGAATCGACTGCCATTGCGCGGCTTGTTGGCAGGCCTGTTTAATAACAAAGTCCCCTAGCTTATGAATAAAGCCATTTTGCTCTGCCAGTGGAATGAATTCATCCGGCGAAACAGAACCGTACTTTTTATCCTGCCAGCGCAGTAACGCTTCTGCGGCAACAATGTTATGGGTTTGCAGATCGATGATCGGCTGATAGAAAATCACCAACTCCCCTTTCCCCAATGCCTGACGCAAACGGCCATCAAGATCCAGTTTGCGCTGCAAATCCGTATTCATCGCCTCATGATAGAAATGGAATGCATTGCGACCATCCTGTTTCACACGGTACATCGCCGTATCGGCGGTCGCTAATAACTGCTGAATGTTGTGACCATCTTCCGGGTACACAGAAATACCAATACTGCTCGACATGAAGAATTCACGTCCACTCCAGATAAACGGTTTTTCAAACAACGCCAATAAGGTTGCAGCCAACTCCGTCGCTTTGTCGACATCCGCATCGTCAATCACCAACAGGAACTCATCGCCCCCTAAGCGCACCAGAATATCTTTCTCACGAATTGCGCTTTGCAATCGCAGGCTACTTTGCTTAAGGATATAGTCACCCGCTAAATGGCCAAGACTGTCATTGATATGCTTGAAATTATCTAAATCAATAAACATCACCAAGAACTGGGTATTTCTGACTTTGGCCCGATACAGCAAATCTTCGAGCTGCTCATAACCATACTTACGGTTAGGCAATCCGGTGAGTGCATCGTGCGTGGCTTGATACGCGAGTTTTTGCTCTGACTCTTTGCGCTTCTCAATCTCTTTTACCAAGCGTTTATTTTGCTGGAATAAGATTTTCTTTTTCTTGTTACTCTCATATACCTTGGTGCGCAAAATAATGTTGGTGTTATTCACTCTGAAGGTATAAATCAGACCAAAGAACACCGGCACGGCAAGGAAGGAAATCCCGGCAATAAACCACCCTGAGGTAATAATGTCTTTCTCATTCAGCGGCTCAAACCAACTTTTCAATTGAAAAGGGGTATTAGCAATCGGTGTTTCAAAGTAAATCTTATTGGTGAGTAACTTTTGCGAATGGCTTTCTGCAGTCGTTAATAATGAATCCCAGACAAAGATCCCTTTGTTACCTTCGACTAATTCAATGCGACTGCGGCTCCCCTCATGTTCTTGTGTCGTTAATTGCTTAATGATGACCTCTTTATTGATATCGACAATCAAGTACGCCACCGCTTTACCGGAGTAGTACACTTTCTTGACCATTTCGATATGCATGCCATCATCTTGATGCACCGCACGTAACATAAAATCACGATCGTCCGTTGCCAGATAATCGTGACTGTTCACATCCATTTCCTTTTTATCGTCGGTACCGGCAATCACGCGGCCGTCAAACCCTAACAGGTTGATGCGCTGATAGACAGCAGACCCGTGCACATCCGTATGGTTAACCATTTCGGTTAAGTCTTTATCCAGCTTATATAAACTGGCACCCAACCCATATTGCATCGACATGCCCGAAGCCAGATTGGCAAAGTAGGTCTGCATCGATTTGCTGCGGCTGAGATTGGCAATCTCGTCATCAGTCACATAAAAGAAATATTCCAACATAGTCGCATAACTTTGTACTTTTAAGTTAAGCTCCCGTTGTTGTGATTCAATCAGACGTGTCTGACCTAAGTTGGTTACTGCCAAAATCAAAATGAGATAGGTCGCGAGTAATACTGCAGCTAAAATAATTAAATTGCTACTCGATAGCTTTTGTCTTTTCTTACTCATAACCCAATTTATCTATTTCCATTAAAATAACTGTCATAGAAATAAAATACAGATGGATAGTATTTTTCTACTAACGCATTATACGTGCCGTCTTTTTTTATCTGTGTCAAATATTGGTTAAATGCTTTTCGTAATTCAGGCGAATCATTGCGAAATGCTGCCGCCATACGCTGCTCTTCGGATACAGGACCAATCACTTTAATTTCACCCGGCCATTTTTCTAACGCAATTAACGTATCTGCGACATCCAACAATGTCGTTTCTGCATCGTTATTCAAAATAGCGGGCACCATTTCACTCAACTTTCTTGCATGGGTGGGAATAATGATATTCGCTTGTGTGTTGTACAAATCATACAGATTGGGATCCAAGCACGAGTGCTCCATGGCCAGTACGTTACGCCCCTTCATGAGCGATTTGACGGTGAAAATATCTTGTGCTGTTGAGCCACTTGGTTGGATGGGTTGTAAATCTGAATCCGCTCGCGCCACGAGCCACACGGCTGACGGGAAGTAATCATAAGAGAAAGAGACAAGCTGTGTGCGCCACGGCAGTACGGTAACGCCATTGGCGATAATATCCCCTTCCTGCGCCACGCTCCCACCCTTGACGATCTTGTTATCGGTGAATTCGGTTTGCTGGCCGGTCAGTTTGCCAATCACATTGGTCCAGCTGGCCGGAATAAATTCGTAGCGTACCCCAAGGTGATCCGCGAACCCTTTGACGATCTCGACATCTAACCCACTGAGCGAATGGATGCTGCCATTGTTGATATAGGAGATAAAGTTGGCATACGGAACGCCAATGTGGCGAAGTACGCCTTCTTCTTTGATATCGGCTAAGTCTCGCGCATGGCTGAATGCGCTAAACAATACACCAGAGACAACCAATGCGATGGTCATGCATTTTTTTACGTTCTTTTTTAATATATCCATCATTAAGCCGTCACCTACTGACTGACGACGCCAGACACCCTGGCGCCGTCGATGCCCACTTAGTTCATTTGTCGGTATAACGCATGCATTGCACGCACTAAGCCTTTCACATCGTCTTCATCATGGAAGAGATGGGTCGAAATTCTCAATGCGTACACATTTTCAGTGTCCTCTTTGTACAATCTGAAATCTGTGGTTCGAACGATATATCCATATTCTTCACGTAAACGATCACGGAACGTGGTCAGTCTCTCACCATCATATAAACCGAATGGATTAAACGTAGTGATCGCACTGGCCAGATCTTCCTTATCCGGCGAGAAGAAATACGCATCGGGCATGGCTGCCTTCAAGCGTGATTGGCACAGGTGTTTTAACCCTAACACACGATTCTCAATGCGCTTACGACCGATATCATCCCACATTTTGCAACTGTCTACCAATGCTTGCTTCGCTGGATAGTTATCGTTACCAATGTATTGCAATGGAAGCTGTGTGCCGGAATCGGCAGAAGTGGCTAGAGAGGAGTTGATGAACCACAGTGGCGTAGCACGATCTGACCAGTATTCGGCTAAACGGGTGGCATTATCTCGCACATACAAAATACCTGTGGCCCCTGCGCCGCACTGCCATTTATGGCCAGATCCCGAGAAGAAATCACAATCCATGTCATGCAGATCAACCGCCATCATTCCCACTGTGTGCGCACCATCCACCAGCGTCGGTACAGCATAGGCTTTTGCCAGTTCACACAGTTGCTTCGCGGGCAATGCAGTACCGGTTTTATAGGTAATATGAGAGAACACCATTAAGCGGACATTGCTGTGTGTGTTCAACGCGTCCCTGAAGGCCGCCACGTAATCCTCGGCCGTCACATCTTCGCTGCCGGTGTACACAGGCAACTGCACTTCAACTACTTCTACACCAAAGCGTTCTTTCACAACATGAAGCGGTGATGTGGCTGCAATGTGTTCATGGTGGGTCGTCAGGATGACATCCCCTTCACGCCAGTCCAAACCATTAATAATGGTACACAGACCATCGGTGGTATTACGGCTTAGCACCAACTCATACGGTTCTGCGCCAAAACCGGCTGCCACATCGTTAATCATTTCCGTCATGTGTGGCCATTCACCAAATCGGCCACCCAAATCCCACGGATCTTTGGCGATTCGCTGGTTATTTTTGTTGTACGTTTTCAGTACATGCTTGGGCATTGAACCAGTGGTACCCACATTCATGTATGTCGTTCTTTTGTCCAACACGAACTGCTGCTGCACATCACGCCAGAAGCGTTTATTGTGTCTGTCGTTGTGTGACGCTTGCCAGCTGTCTTCCCATTCATCTGCATGAGCAGACTGACTAAACACACTGCTCGTCAGCCCAACAGCGGCCACAGTGGCGGTGCCTTGTAAGAAACGACGGCGATTTGGATTTTTCAATGTTGAATCATGGTGACTCATTAACGACTCTCCTTGTGTCTTTAATAGTAAGAAAATACCCAATTTCACCGACAATAAAGCATAAAGTGTTACCAAATGTAAAAACGAATTATTAAATTACCAGCAAAAATCATTCTTACAGCAAATATTATGACTATCATTTAATCAATCGCACATTATGCGATCAATAAACTGCTTATAATTTGTCAGGTAATATCGCCCCATAAAAATAAAAAAAAGCCCATTGCATACACAATGGGCTTTTCAAGAGATTGACAGTCAGAATTAATTATTCTTTACGCTACAATATGCATTAAAGGCTGTTTCAGTATTTTCAAATTTCTCTTTCTCAGCCAATTCCCAAGGACGCTCACACTGATTGGTTTTTTCACACCAGGTATATCCGGCTGATCCTTTACAGCCGTGTGCATCTTCATCAGCCCCGACTTTGCCAGATGGCGCAGGTGCTTCGCCACATCCCATCAGTACCATAGAGCCCGCCAGCACTGCCATTACCTGCCAACCTGCTTTTTTTCGCCCCTGTACCATATATTTACCTCTGCTTTGCTCAATTATCTTAATGGTAACACTATGATTAATTGTTTATTTTTTCATCGATTAATCATTGTTTTTTTACCCAATACGATCAATATTGGCTTAAAGTGTGATTTGTATAACAATTTAAGCCCTGATGTATTGCTGTTATACAAGCATCGCCATTAATATCTATTTCGTCCAGTACAGAAACTGAATGAAGCGGATATCGTATAATGGTATTACCTTAGCTTCCCAAGCTAATGACACGGGTTCGATTCCCGTTATCCGCTCCAACCTCTTCCCCAGAATCTACCCCTTCGCTTTTTATTTTCCTTTTGAAATAGATTTACACCCCAGCGTAATGACTCTATCGTTATTAGATAATTTTGGCTGCCAGGGACGGAAAATACGATGCCGAATACTTTACCTATTCTCTATTCTTTACGTCGCTGCCCCTATTGTATCCGGGCGCGTATTGCACTTCTATTTGCCCGGCAGCCCGTCATATTGCGGGAAGTAAAGCTGAAAAATAAACCGCCCGCAATGCTGGAAATATCCACAAAAGGCACGGTACCGATCGTCGTCCTGCCATCGGGTGACATCATTGAAGAGAGTTTGGATATTATGCGTTGGGCATTAGCACAGAACGATCCTGACGATTTGTTGATAAGAGCGGGTCAATCTCAAACATCCGATGCACTTCACGACACACTCAGCCTGATTGCCGAATGTGATAACCGCTTCATTCCTGCTTTGGAAGCCTTCAAACATTCCGCCCGCTACCATACCGCCTCAGAAGAGGCTGACAGGATGGCCTGTTTACCGTTTATTGAATACCTTGAGTCTCGGTTAATTGCCTCGCCTTACTTAATGGGGGAACGACCGACCCTTGCTGACTTTGCACTATTGCCTTTTATTCGCCAATTTTCCCGTGTCGATAAACCCTGGTACCGCGACATGGCCTGGCATCATATTCAACAATGGCTGACGAATTTATACGCCCATCCTGTCTATGGGGCAGCCATGCGCGTTTATCCGGTATGGCAAGAGGGTGACGAACCGTGCATGTTTCAATAACACCATTCATATGGCAACGTTCACCCTGATCATACGCCGAATACATCAGACCATGATGCTCTCCTCTCTATTCCCGACGATCACATTTCACCGAACATTTCGATAACCGGCCGCCACATCTCATCCAGTGCTTCATCGGAAGGTAACGGTGGCTGTTCGATGGTACGGATCACTTTACAGGGGTTCCCGACAGCCAACACATCCGCCGGAATATCTTTCGTGACCACACTTCCTGCACCAATCACGGCACGATCGCCAATCGTCACCCCGTCAAGAATAACGGCCCCTGCCCCTATCCATACATTATCGCCAATGGCAATCGGATTCGCAGGCGCTACAGGCAATACCCTTTCAGCCAGTGTCAGTGGGTGACTTGCTGTCGAGATCACCACATTCGGACCAATCAACACCCGCTCACCGAACGTCACGGGTGCCATATCTAAAATTTTCACTCCGGCGTTAAGAAAGCCGCCCAATTTGAAGTGAATATTTTTCCCCATGTCACAATAAAACGGGGCAACGATATGTGCGCCATTATGGCTGCCTAGCAGATCATTGAGTAAAGCAGCTTGTGATTCATGGTCAGAAGGACGTAATGCATTAAAGTCATATAACTTTTCTTTTACGGCCATTTGTTCTGCGAACAGTTCGGGTGTGATGGGGGTATGATAAGAAAAATCTGATAAATCTTGGCTCATGGATGATGACTCTCACAAGAAATTTGTATTAGCCTATGATAATCAATGAGATAAGCATATATTATTGATGAAAAAACGTGCACCCAGCCCCATTAAATGAGGCAGACATACCATGAATGCACAGAGAGAATGAGTGAGCTTATATCGCTGCACTCAATACAAAGCCCAGCGTCGCACCAATCACAATAAAGCCGAGTTGAACGATGACATTGGTCACCGCCAAGGTAAAACCAACGATGGTATTCACACTGAAAACAACGGTAAAAATGGCACTGCTTATTGCGATAGCCACAAAGGAGGCCATGACCATATCCCCGATAAAATATGCCGCTGCCACAGATAAACCCAGTGACACTGTCACGGCAAAGAGGCTTTTGATCAATCCGGGAATGTCCACATTTAATAAGCGGGCGGCAACTTTAATGGATATCACAGAGAACACCAGTACCCCTGCAATCAATCCCGCCAATGTCATATCAATATTTTGTAGCATCAAAACCAAACCACGATTCGTCATATAAATAACTGTGATTTTGATAATAAAGCATAATAATCACATGCCTAATAGGCGGTTTTTGTCCCATTTCTATTCTGCGAGTGACATAAATATTGAAATGAAAAGCCTGTAATTGACGAAGTTAATAGTTGAGGCGTTGAACATCAGTTCGTCATTTTTTTGACAAAAATCAGTCTGTTACTCTACCAGTCTCACTGAATCCCTTCACCATCATGAACGCTTTTCTCGTGTTAAATACCCTTGTTTGCGCATGCACGTCGCCCCTTCACGCAATAATTCTTTGGCTTGTTTAATCAGCGCGTTCACTTCCATTTCATTAGCATCGGCATCTTCCTGATGCTTTTCCAAAGCCTGTCCGACTAAGTGACGAGATTGCTCGCGTTTCTCATCATATTGACAAGTATGCTTAACCATTTTTATCGTACGCTCACTGGCTACCATGCCCGATGGCGCGATCCATTCAAACTCTCTCGGTTTTTCTTCTTCTGTGCTTGCACAGGCGGACAACACACCTGCAATAAGCAGCGAGAGAACAGTGTTTCTGTATAATGTTGAGTTCATAATCAGTCGTAAAATAGGTTTAATAATCCGTCATTAATAAGACGTCAGTACGCGGATAGAGCTTACGGTATTATCAAAATCCGTTGCATTCCCTTTTCCTCCCTTTCGGGTATAGAACGCCCCCGTATAATGTTTACCTTCATAAAAACGCACAATCCAACCTGGCGGTACAGAATAGGATGACAACGCATCATTGAACTGAAAGTCACTCAAATCCGGCTCATCATGGGTAATAGCGACCGCTTTACCCCGCAGATTAAGTTGACTATAAATCATCAGTTGCTTGGGTGTCGTCGGTTCTAACTCCTCTTCACCAAACAAAGAAGTGGTGATACATACAGCCTCTTTCTCTTTGCAAAACAGACTGTCTTCACCTTGCGCTTGTTCACATCGCTGCTTTACTTTGTACCGAGCAAAGGATTCCGTTACACCCACATCGGCATAGACATCCATAAACGGCTTTAACGTACAAACATAGACTTTTCCCTTTAGGCCTGAGTAGTGTTTCACCTCTGCATTTGCTGATAGTGGAACAAAAAACACACCCAATCCCATCACCGCCGTGACAAGACAACGCATCATTTTATTTCTCATGGGTTCCTCTGCCTATTGGCCTGTAAAGCACTTGTGTCGTTGAAAACATAGTAAGCCGCAACACGCATTATGCACATACGTGCATTCAGATGCATGATAAAACTGAGACTGAAACTACATTCTTTGGCCCGCTTTCTTTTTATGCCTGACCCCGCTTTTACCCTGCACATTTTCGTAAGCCTGATCAATAGATTATTGCCCTCATATAATGGGGGGATTTGCTCTGATGACTATTGAGCATACCTGCCAGATTGACTACAATGGCGCACTATTTATTTTATAGAAGCAATGAAGATGACTGATACTACATCGCAGCCAGCTCTACCGGATCGCCTATCTGGTAACCCACGTAGCCCACACCACGTAGCGGCATGTTTCGAGTTCAACATTGGCATCCGTCTGAACGGCAAAGAGCGTTTCGATGTTGAAGAATACTGCATCAGTGAAGGTTGGGTGAAAATCCCTTCTCCTAAAGCCCTTGACCGTCGTGGCCAGCCTCTGCTGATCACACTAAAAGGCACTGTAGAAGCATTCTACAAGTAAGTGATTGCCTTGCATCACACTCATCTATGAAAAAGGGTCTACATTTGTAGACCCTTTTTGCATTTTATCTCCGTCCGCTTTCTTCGCCCTATCAACCAGATCGCTCATTTCACTTTTACACCAGTTTTTCATCTCTATCCTTCTTATCGAACAAAACTGATCTTTACCTGTACAGACACCTGTATAAAGCACTGTATACAGTACTGGTTATACAGGGGTTTTATACTGTATATCCTTCTCTGATCTTGATGGCGATCGCATAATACTCAAAATAGAAAAATATTAGATCATTTTGATGACTATGTTTTTATCCATAAAAATCAATACTTTAATATTGATTGCGGCATTTTCATCGGTTGTCGCGTCGGTTTATTATCAATTGTGTCGTTAAAAATGCTTGCAATGAGGTCCAATAAAAACTACTGTACGCACATACAGTATGTATAAATAAACACTATCTTGGAGTGATGGACTATGACGGCTTTCTACAACAACCTTGAGTCAATTTCAGTATCACAGGCATACAAGGCAAGCATGGCTTTCTCGCAAGAGCATGCCATCACTCCACAAGCGGTTAACTGCCCGATTGAAGTGTGTTTTAACACTGAAATGCAAACGCAACTGGCTTACTTCCTGCGTATTCTGAAGCAAGCCAGCCAACAAAACCGTTGGATCATGTTCATTGGCCAAGACGCATTAATCGATAAACGTCTGCTTAAAAACGCAGGCGTCGATATCAATAAAGTACTGGTTCTGACGCATAAGAAAGGCTTGTCTGATCAAGCTCTCATGGAAAAAGCGCTGGCCAGTGACAATTGCAGTGCCGTGATCGCACTTGGCCACATCGGTGACTTTTCATCACATGCCATCCGCGCGGCAGCGGAACGCAGTAACAGCTATGCATTTGTGTTAAATCCAAACAGTAAAGGCCATGTGAACTTTCACTGAACAACGCCTCGCTGATACCAAACTCAGCCTCACTCCCCCCTTCGTCATGCTATCTTTGAACATGTTGATAGCATGACGACTTTTCTGCCTGCCCTGTTTCGTTTCCCTGACGCCCCCGTTCTGTAATTTGGTATACCTTTAATAGATCCCTCACGGCATGTATAGGATCTTGTTATGGAAAAAAAGCTCGGGCTGGGTACATTAACGGCATTGGTGATCGGTTCGATGATTGGTGCTGGGGTATTCAGTCTGCCGCAAAATATGGCCGCCGTTGCCAGTCCACTTGCCGTGATGATCGGCTGGATCATCACAGGGATCGGCATGATCTTTCTTGCGCTCTCCTTTCAATACCTTGCGCAACTTAAACCAGAGATTGAAAGTGGTGTGTTTGGTTATGCGCAAGCCGGTTTTGGGCATGTTGTCGGCTTTTTTTCGGCCTGGGGATATTGGTTCAGCGCCATGCTCGCCAATGTTTCTTATTTGGTGATCGTCTTTGGCACCTTAGGTTTGCTGTTTGATCAACCCGATCTGTCCCTCTTTGGTGCCGGTAATACCTTCCTATCACTGATAGGCTCTTCGATACTGCTGTGGTCAGTGCATGCACTGGTACTGCGCGGCATACAAACAGCGGCAACAGTGAATCTCATTACGACCTGCGCCAAGCTGATCCCATTAGGCGTATTCATTGTTTTCGCATGTATTGCCTTTCGCTGGCACACATTCACGTTTGATTTCAGCGGATTACATAAAGGTAATGCCAGTAATCTGTTAGCGCAGATCAAAAGCACAATGTTGATCACCGTCTGGGTGTTTATTGGAATTGAAGGAGCGGTCATTGTCTCTAAACGCGCTAAACACCGTCGGGATATTGGGCGAGCCACGATACTGGGACTTATCACGGCACTGTTTATTTATGTCAGTGTTACATTACTGTCTATGGGCGTGGTTAAGCATGATGAATTGGCGCAATTCGCCAATCCGTCTATGGCGCAAGTGTTAACGACCATTTTAGGTCCGGCAGGAACCATCATTATTGGGATCGGCTTGTTGATCTCTGTCTGCGGGGCATTTCTTAGCTGGACAGTACTCACCGCAGAGGTGCCTTTTATCGGCGCACAAGACCGCATGTTCCCTCAACATTTCACCCGACAAAATCACGCAGGAACACCGGTTAATTCCTTATTGCTCACCAATGGATGCATACAAGTGTGTTTGGTCATCGTGTATCTGGCGGGCAGCACTTACGATACCTTGCTGGTTATTGCTTCCGAGATGATCCTGGTGCCCTACTTACTCGTCGGTGCATACACGTTGAAATTGGCTTATGAGCGAGCAGATCGCGGCGGATTAATGGCCGTCGGATTAGGGGCGACCAGCTATGGCCTATGGTTATTGTATGCGTCAGGCCTGTATTACTTGCTCCTTTCTGCCATCTTGTATGTCCCGGGCTTGTTCTTTTACTTACAGGCGAAAAAAGAACAAGGCGAAGCCCCCTTTAACCATAGAGAGAGAATGGGCGTTGCGTTACTTATCATCACTGCCACCCTCGCCGGCACACTCCTCTGGCAAGGCGTTGTATAAACCGGCTGTTTACTCCCGTCACACCTGTGATTGCATACAAAAAAGCCAGCATCCGCTGGCTTTTTAACTGTCATCCCCTACGAGAAGGGGAAAAGAACGCTTATTCCACTTAGATAATGTGCGCACGCAGAAGCTCACCATCCTCATCAAGTAAAATGATCTTGCACGTGGCTTTGGTTTCAATTTCCAACAGTTGGTCTTCATCCAGTGAATAAGGCAACTGAATAGTAATTTCATCAATCTTATCTGCTCGTGCCAATCGCAAGAGTCGGATCAGGTTATTGGTATCACTGATACTGGTAGAAAGCACTTTCAATGCTTGCTCCTGCAACTTCTCTGAAGCGGAGAGCCCATCAGTAGGCAATGCGCTGTGACGTGCCACCTCAAAAGAAGGGATCAGCGCTTTCAGCGCGTCAATCAATGTAACTTCCTGCTTGCAAGATGCTGACAAGAATGAAGTGTAATTAAACACCACATTACTGTTATTTGAGAATTCAACGAATGTTTCCATAATCATCCCTAAAAGAAACATAATTTCGATGGTTAATGACTCTATGCATCGTGTTGGTTACATGAGTTGGTTGAGACTACTATACGACTTACTGAAGTTTGAGGTATGTCTAATTTCTGAAAACATGCTCTTGATCTTCTTTTTCATTCAAAAAAACCAAAAAATAAATAACAACAAAACAACTGATTAACAAATAAAAAATACAATCAGCACACTCATCAGCATTCTGATAACGCAACGCCTTTTCAACATTCAATGACGCAAAAAATATTACGCTGGCAAAATGACATTTGTTTCATGCATTGATGGAAAATAAAAATCAGTGTGCATTTATATTGCCACCTTTGATATTTATTATATCAATAACTCTGAAAGGTGCTCTTAATATTATAAAATATAAATAATCCACTGTTTTTTATGCTGATATTGAGTCAAATTCAGCACTTTTGTATTGTGATAATTCAATAAACCATTGTTCGAAATTATTTCTCATCAAGCACTGAATAGGTGGTATATATTATCGCCAACTGCTGACAGTGATAAATCGCATACAGTGCAAACTTTATGCACTCGTCAACCGCTCTACAATATTTTACTTATAAAACAATAACTTATACACAAAGTAGCGATTCTTTCATATGTCATTCTTTCATAATAAAAGTGGTCGTTGAGCCCATCGCTCTGATAAATTCTCACACCTTAATAAATCATCGTTTTATTATTTCAAATACGAATCTCAGCCCAATGAAATACAGCGTAATTTTGCATGCACATAAATATCACATATAGATATTCTACAAAATGCCATTATCTTAATACTTTTGTCGGAACAGGTAGAATGACATATATATATGTCATTCGGCCATTCCACTGATGAAAGTACATATAATGTTAAATATCATTATGAGTTAAAATTTGCTCATTTTGATAAATTACCATTAACATCTCCCCTCAGAGTCTCAACACTGAATCCATTTGAATATATTATTATTATAAAAAACAGTGTATTTCAGCCATATATAACAGCCATAAAAATGTTATCAGTTTGTAAGGTCGAGTATGAGTGTTATTGTATTATCCACCTTGCTGCGGTTCTCTTCGACGGAGAAAAAACCACCATATTGCGTTGAATATAACATTATTGTTACACCGTATGTGACGGCGTCACAAACATTCACATTGACGACAGACGTGTTTGTAACGTAGTGCTATTCAAACACCCGAATGAAAACGGTTATAAAGCAGTAAGAGAAGACAAACGCGGCAAAGAAAATCCATCACCTTGCCGCCGTTTTTGTGTAACTGGAATAATCGCCCTTTACCCTTGTTTCAGGTAGAGGACATTATCAGGGTGATCTAATGGTTCGCACTGTTTCTGTTGCTCATCCAGCGCTGACAGCTGCTCCCTCATCTCGCGCAATTCTCTTTCCATGTAACGTATGTTTCTCACCAGCACTTGCCTATCCATAACCATCCTCTTTATGAATGAAACTGTCAGTAGCATAACAGTTTGATTTGCACGGTATGTGCTCAGTCATGCTTTTTGACTATTTTTATATTGCAAAAAAATCTTCATTAAGCATTGGTTAAGTATTAAGCCAATAGGAAAAATGTCAAACTCATGATCCTAAGCACATGGGATAGATGACAATATAAATAAGAAGCGTATGATATTTGTTTGAGAAAGTGCTGGCGATCTCTAAGTTTTGCTCTTAGAATGCGCCTGCTTTGGGGAGTAGTCACCAATTGTTCGTCTGTCGTCATCTCGAAGTCAAAAGCTTCCGGCAGCCGAGGATGGATTTGTAAACACAGTCCTTACACCATCTTGACGAGACCAACGCCATTAATCATGCATTCCATTGCAGGATGTTGCTTATCTATAGGTAGCCCCTCTACCTCAGGAACAACATCATTTGTTAATGCGCGAAAGGTCTGGTTAGTCTTTATTGCCTGCCCTTTTCGCGCGATCGTTCGTGAAAGGAGAAAACCATGAGCCTTTTTAGCTACGAAGGGTTCTTTGTTCTGACCATCTTGATGTTGGCGCTGGACTTATACCAAACCCGTGGCGGTAAAGTTACCATCAAAAAAGCAGCGATTTGGAGCCTGTTCTGGGTTGTACTTGCTCTTGCCTTTAACGTTGTTATCTATATGTACTGGCCACAAATGGCACCTGACAGCACATACACTAACAGCGAAGCAGCAACGGCCTTCCTGACCGGTTACTTACTGGAAAAATCTTTGAGTGTTGACAACCTGTTTGTCTTCGCACTGATTTTCGGTCAGTTTGCCGTGCCTGAATCAATTCGCCCTCGCGTATTGATGCTAGGGGTTGTTGGTGCGCTGATCCTGCGTGCGATCATGATTATGGTGGGTGCTGAGCTGCTAACACAGTTCCACTGGATCCTATACATCTTTGCTGCGTTCCTGCTTTACACCGGTTACAAACTATGGAGTGAAGACGAAGACGAGCAAGAAGATTTCTCTGAATCGCTACCTGTACGTCTGGTTAAGAAATGTTTCCGTGTCACTGATGATTACCGTGGTAACAACTTCTTTGTTAAAGACAGCAAAGGCTGGTTGGCAACGCCACTATTAATTGTGATTGCGGTTATCGCGCTGACTGACGTGATGTTCGCACTGGATTCTATCCCAGCGATCTTTGCCGTAACGAAAGAACCGTTCTTGGTGATGACAGCTAACGTCTTTGCCCTATTGGGTCTGCGTTCTCTGTACTTCGTACTGGAAGGCATGTTGACGCGTTTCTGCTACCTACGCCCTGCACTGGCGTTCATCCTAAGCTTCATCGGTATTAAGATGCTACTAATGGAAACTGCGTACGCGATCCCTACCGTTGTGTCTTTGGGTGTGATTGTGTTGACCATTACTGCAGCCATCCTTGGCTCACTATGGAAAACCCGCGACATGGACGCTGAAGCGAAATAAGCGTTAATGCGGCATATCCGCTAAAGAGACAGCAAAAAGCCCCACATTGATGGGGCTTTTTTATTATCACCCGTTTTATACATCACCTGTTGGGGCAATGCAGATCGAGGTTAGTAACGGCGGTAGTTCTTCAAAGTTGAGAACTTCTCTTCCACCGGTTCACGGATAGGTCTGTCGTAGCCGTAGATATCCTCTCGCATTTGCAGTACATCATTTTCATCCACCCATGCAGTCACGTAGGTAAAGTCCACATCGATCTTCCTGGGTAGATTGATGTTGTCGATCTCATCCGTTTTCACAAAATGGCGATAAGATTGAGAACGGCGCTGATAGTCCAAAATGTAATCAGCCAGTTCTGCGGCTTTTTCTACCCGCACACACCCTGAACTCAAATTACGTTTGGTACGATTAAACAGCCCCCGCGCCGGCGTATCATGCAGGTAGATGGAGTAATCATTTGGCATCAGAAACTTCACATTACCTAAAGCATTGGTCGGTCCTGGCCCTTGCATGAACTCATACGGGAAAGTTTCAGGATCCACCGTACTCCACTCTATTTGATCAGCCGGAATTTCCGTGCGATCACGCCAACTATTAATAATGGTCAAATTTTTACGCTGAAGATAATCTGGCGATCGTTTCATCCCCGGGATCACATCTTCTTTTTTTATCGTTTCAGGCACGTTCCAACGTGGATTCACCACCATCACACTCAGCGCTGAAGAAAACAGGTTAGTAGGACGTGCGGTACGGCCAACAATGACTTTGGACTCAAACACCACTTCGTCTTTATGGGTGATGATCATATGATAATCCGGAATGTTGACCCGAATACTCGGTCGCTCCGCCCCGGTCGCACCAAACTGATTACGATGGAGATTCAATGCAATCAAACGCGCGACTTCTTCATATGGCAGTGCCAGTTGACGAGAGGTCGCCGGACCATAAATGCCATCCACATGTAACCCGTTACGCTGTTGGAAGCGTTGCAGTGCCATATGGACTGCGCCACGATTGGTGATGATCGCCTCATGCTGCAGCCAATCATAATCATGTTCAGACAGATCGCCGTGCTGATATAAGATTTCTATCACTTTATGACCATTGGGCACTAACTGCCCTTCCCGCACCATTAAGCGTGGCGTCGGCACATATTCATGGGGGGCGAGATCCTGATAACGCCTTGCTTGCAACAAGCTACGCTGCGTCACGGTAAATTCTGCTTCGTTCACACGCAAACTGTTCATTAGCGCGTCTTCATTCGCACCAATACGCAAAAACGCATTCACCGGATGCGTTTCCAGTGCTGTCAGCATCTGATGATTCACTTGCGGTAAGGTTTGATGACGGAACAATAAACTTGGGCGCTTCGTCATTTGTTGCATGACAACCTGATAAACAAGATAGGAATCTGTCGCGAGAATATCAAACCCCCGCTGATCCTGTTTCGCTTCCAGGTACTCCAACTCCATGATCCGCTCTGCCATGCCCGGCATGAGCTTCGCATAGTCCAACGTACGCAAACGTGTGTACAGGGCCTCACGCAACATCAGGCTTTCCCATATCGGCATATAACCGTTAGCGGCATAGATACGGTCAACGGCCACATCAAAACACAACGCCTGTGTGGCATTCACACAGAGCTGTCGGAAACTATTTAATGCGTCGGGTTGAGTCAGTGCGTAATCAAGCCGAGATTGAGGTTGCTGAGGCGAGGCAACAGGAAACAATACGTCAGGTTGTGCGGAATCCTCACTTACCGTATTGGTCGGCTGGGCATTCACACTAAACGTTGACGCACACACTGAAAGAAACAAAGAACTGAGTATTTTGACTGGACGAGAACTAGAGCGGGTGCAAAACATTACGAACTATCCTGAGCTGCGAACATTACCTATGAATAGGGCTCAATCCCTGAACGGGGCATGATAATCAATGCTGGCTATCGCTTCTTCGACGCACAACGCATATTACTAGTATTAGTCAATTTTGTGTCATATTGACAAATTTATAAGCTAAAAAATTGACATTAAAAGGAATTAATAATTACGGCGCACCAAGCAAACAAATTTTATGTATTACAGATAACCCTAAATTTATGTGACGCATGAATCGAATTTCTATTTTGGAAATTAACTTGGTATTTATTTTCACTTCAAGAAACATGATAAAAACAGGTATCTTAGTACCCATAGTAAACACGTGGTTAATGAGATCATGACACAAGAACAATTCAAGAAAATCATCACCAATCCAAACCTGTCGCCAAAGCAAAAATCAAGCTACCTGGCGCTAGAAGCTGACGCGAGCCTGGATTACCTATCTGTTTCTGATGCTGTAGCAGCAGCGATGAAAGACGCCGTTTTGTGTGACATGTTTGAAGGCAATGCCCCATTCAAACCACGTTATGTGCTACCGGATTACGCGAAGTTCCTTAAGCAAGGTTCTGAGTACCTTGAGCTGGCACCTGCGACCGATTTTGACGAAGCGCTGAACAACCTGACTATCCTGTACCACCACGTGCCGTCTGTGACGAACATTCCGGTATACCTGGGTCAGTTGGATGACGTGCTGCTGCCATACGTTGGCGATTTGAGCGACGAAGCGGTTTACCGCAAACTGCGTATGTTCTGGATCATGCTTGACCGCACGCTACCAGATGCCTTCATGCACGTGAACATCGGCCCAACCGATAACATCATCTGCCGTACTATCCTACGTGTTGATGCCGAGCTGAAGCAGGTTGCTCCTAACCTGACCTTCATGTACGACCCTGCGGTAACACCAGACGACCTACTGCGCGTGGCTAACCAGAACATCTGTGAATGCAGCAAGCCACACATTGCGAACTTCCCAATGCACGCTAACGCGTACGACGCACGTGGTTTTGGTATCGTGAGCTGCTATAACTCGCTACCTCTTGCTGGCGGTGCAAACACGCTGGTACGTATGAACCTGAAAGAAGCGGCAAAGAAAGCGGATTCTAGCCAGCACTTCTTCGACAGCGTACTGCCACAATACTGTGCAACAATGTTTGAACTGATTGAAGCGCGTGCAGCCTTCCTGCACGAAGAATCCGGTTTCTTCAACAGCTTCCTGGTAACAGAAGGCCTGATCGACGAAGACCGTTTTGCGCCAATGTTCGGCATTTACGGTATGGCTGAAGCGGTAAATGCGCTGATGGAAAAAGACGGCGCTGAAGGGCTATACGGCCACGCAGAAGCAGCTAACCGTCTGGGTCACAACATCTCACGTACGCTGAGCGAAATCGTGACTGCAACACCCGTAAAATACGGTTACAACGGCCGTGCACTACTGCACTCTCAGGGCGGTATCAGCCTGGATGTTGACGTAACACCGGGTGTACGTATCCCTTACGGTACAGAACCGGACCCAGTGAGCCACGTTCAGGCACTGGCTGAGCATCACCAATACTACACATCGGGCATCAGTGACATTCTGACTATCGATGAAACAGTGAAAGCGAACCCAGAAGCGATGTACCAGCTATGTAAAGGTGCACTGGCAATTGGTTTCCGCGAGTTTACCGCGAACGTTCACTCTAACGACCTGGTTCGTGTAACGGGCTACATGATCAAATTGTCTGACATTGCCAAGTTCAAAGAAGAAGGTTCGCGTACCAACACCACCGGTCTGGGTGAGGAAGCGGCGGCAACAACCGGTATCCTGAACCGTGCACCACGAGTAGTAAGTCATGAGCAAGCACCGCGTTACAGCGACGGTCAGTAAGATCTTAAACTTCTCATGCGTTGACGGGCCTGGAAACAGGCTCGTTATCTTTTTGCAGGGCTGTAATTACCAGTGCAAAAACTGCCACAACCCGCACACCATTGGCGTGTGTAACCATTGTGGTGATTGTGTTGCACCGTGTCCGGCCAATGCACTCAGCATGGAAGACGGTAAAGTGAAATGGGATGCGAGCCTGTGCACCCATTGTGATTTGTGTTTGTCGGTTTGCCCTAATCAGTCGAATCCTAAAACACAAGTCATGACGCTGGATGACATTCTGGCGCTGGTGCGCAAACAGCATTTCTTCCTCTCCGGGATCACAGTCAGTGGCGGTGAAGCAACGTTACAGTTGCCTTTCATTGTTGCACTCTTTGAAGCGGTTAAGGCTGATGCCGAGCTCCAGCATTTATCGTGCATGGTCGACAGTAACGGTAGCCTGAGCCAAACCGGATGGGAAAAATTGTTGCCTGTATTAGACGGGGCAATGATTGACTTAAAAGCATGGCAGGAAGAAACCCACCAGTGGTTAACCGGGCGCAGCCATCATCGCGTGATGCAATCTATCTCGCTACTGGCTGAGCACGACAAACTGGAAGAAGTGCGTTTACTGCATATTCCGGGGATCACTGACTACGTCGGCGAAATTGATGCCGTCAGTACCTATCTGCACACCCTACCCGCCCGCACCACGATCCGCTTAAATGCGTTTCAGCACCATGGTGTGACAGGGGAAGCCCTGGCATGGGATGTGTGCAGCAAAGAGGAAATTACTGATTTTGCCACACAGCTCGAACAACGTGGACTGACCGTCACGTACCGCGAGCCACTAAATGTTTAGCGTGAATCTCTCGCATTCATCACGCTAAACACCTTTAACGATACCTTTCCGTTACACCTTTCTCTACTCTGCGCTAGCGCAATAACGCGCTGTATTTACTCAGAGGAAGGTGTTTTTTCATGCTGCGCCGCATGCGCCACATCCACAATTTGCTCGTACAGCCAACGCTGCGCGGGATCATTCATACTTGGCTGATGCCACACTAAGCTATACGACACTTCACCGTAATTAAACGGCAAGGGTTTTATCACCAAGCCTTTCGCCTGCAACGCCACATCCGCCCACTGGCGAGAACACGTAAACAGCAACTCACTGTGATGACACATCACAGCGGCGCTGCCAAAATCCGGCACGGTGACCGCGATACGACGTTTATGATGCTGTTGCGCCAACTGCATTTCAAAAAACGGAACGTTCAAATCGCTGTCCATGATACTCACATGGCCGTAATGCAAATAGTCTTCCACCGTTAACGTCTTGCCTGCTAACGGATGCTGGGCGCTCATCAAACACACCATTTCATCATCGAGCAACGTTTCCCACACCAAATTACTGTTCGCACTTGGCGGCTGACTTTTGTCATGAGGCAATAAAATGAAATCCAACTGCCCTTTTGACAGGCTGTCTAACCCCATACTCTCTCGAGACCAAATTTCCAGACGCATGCCCGGTGCCAATGCCAACACACGTGCGGTTAAAGACGCCGCCAGTAGCTCAAACGTACTTTCTCGCATCGCTAACGAAAAGCGCCCTTGGTAAGAAGCCGGATCAAACGCTTCTTGCGTCAGCATCTGATTCATTTCATTGATCATCTGATGCACGGTCGGGCCTAGTCGACGCGCTAATGGCGTCGCCACCAACTGATTACCGTGACGGTAAAACAGTTCATCATTGAGGCTTTCACGCAATTGCGTCAGGGTTTTACTGACCGATGACGGGCTTAGGCAAAGTCTCTCTGCACTGGCTGTGACACTCAGGGTGTCCAACATGACATGAAGCGTGACAAGGTGCTTCATACTGATACGAGAAAGTTTGATTAAATCCATACACGCTGCACTGGTTATCGTCGATAAAAAAAGCCAGTAGAACACTCTACTGGCTTGTTTAATAATAAATTAATCTGATTAAGCGTCAATGAAGATTAACGCACGCCATGCAGAAATTCTGCACGGGTTGCTGGGTTACGTTTGAAGATCCCACCCAGTGCTGTGGTCGTGGTCACGCTGGTCGCATCCATCACGCCACGGGCTTTCACACAGTAATGTGTTGCGTCAATGGTGATAGCAACATCTTCGCTTTCCAGCAGCGTTTGTAGGGCGACCAAAATCTGCTGCGTCATACGCTCTTGTACCTGCGGACGCTGGGCAAAGAAGCGCACGATACGGTTAATCTTCGACAAACCAATGATCTTGCCACGTGGAATATACGCCACGGTCGCTTTACCGTCGATCGTCACCAAATGGTGCTCACACGTGCTGGTCAGGGTAATGTCTTTTACGCGTACCATTTCATCACAGTTCATCTTGTTTTCGATAACGGTGATTTTCGGGAAATTGGCGTAATCCAAGCCAGAGAACACTTCGTCAACGTACATCTTCGCGATACGATGCGGGGTTTCCACCAGGCTATCATCCGACAGGTCCAGAGAAAGTAACTCGAGGATTTCACGCATGTGATACTCGATTTTCTCTTTTTTCTCTTCGCGGCTGACTACCTTGTCAGTCATCGGCGTTTCAAGGCCACGATCAATCAGTGCCTGGCGCACCTTTTGTGCAGATTCGCTAAATGCAGTCATTCTTTTCCTCCAACTCGCCGACTAAAACGGATAAAAAATAAGCACCGTTAGGTACTTAGACACTTTCATCAACTAGCCAGCCATATTTCAACCCGCAGGATACCTGTAATTCAACAGAATTACACCACGAATTTACTCAGGTATTAGTGCTCCCCCCCTTTTTTTGTCATAATAATGTCTATTAGATTATAAGAACATGATTGACGGATACCATTATGGGATGTTGTGATGCGCCAGGTTTGATGCCTGTTGAAACGGCTTTGAATAAAATTCTGGACCAAGTAAAACCACTGGATACCGTAACAACGGTTGCCCTTGCCGATACGATGGGCAAAGTGCTTGCGGAAGATATTCTTTCCCCTATTAATGTGCCGCCTTTTGCGAACTCAGCAATGGACGGTTACGCGCTACGCAGCGCTGATCTTGAACAAACTGACACCCTTGAAATGGTCGGTAAATCCTTTGCCGGTATTCCTTTTGACGGTATCTGCCAGTCAGGCCAATGTATTCGCATTATGACCGGTGCAGAGCTACCCGCTGGCACTGACACGGTGATCATGCAGGAAGAAACAGAAGTGGATGGCAACAGCATTCGCTTTACGGTAAAAGCCCCTTGTGGTGATAACGTGCGCCCGGTTGGTGACGACGTTGCCCAAGGTGATGTGGTGGTCGCCAAAGGCAACCGCATTACGGCACGCGAAATGCCACTGCTGGCTTCACTGGGCATTGCGACACTGCCTGTTTTCGTTCGCCCAATGGTGGCGTTTTTCTCTACCGGTGATGAACTGCGTTCAGTGGGTGAGCCACTAGAAGCCGGTCAGATCTACGACAGCAACCGTTATGGTATTCGTGCCCTGCTAGAAAAATTTGGCTGTGATGTGATGGATCTGGGTGTGATCCCTGATTGCCCGGACAAACTGCGTGAAGCCTTCCAAACTGCCACACAAGCCGATGTGCTGATCACCTCTGGGGGTGTGAGCGTGGGTGAAGCAGACTACACCAAAGACATTCTGGACGAACAAGGCCAAATCGGTTTCTGGAAAATCGCCATGAAGCCAGGTAAACCTTTTGCGTTTGGTACCATCAACAATACATGGTTCTGCGGCCTGCCGGGTAACCCCGTCTCTGCCATGGTCACTCTGTACCAACTTGTTCAGCCAATGCTGGCAAAACTGTCTGGTCACAGCCATTATCAGCCACCAAAACGCCTGAAAGCCAAAGCCACCAGCGTCTTCAAAAAACGCCCTGGCCGTGCGGATTACCAGCGCGGTATTTACCAGATCAATGAAGACGGTCAATTGGAAGTGGCGACAACCGGTAACCAAGGCTCTGGCGCATTCAGTTCTATGCATCATGCCAACTGTTTTGTGGTGCTAGAACAAGAACGCGGCCGTGTGATGCCGGGTGAAGACGTCACTATCGAGTTGTTCAACCACACCATGTACTGATTAGCACTGAGTCCGTGTGGACTTAGTCTGTCCATTTAGTCCCGTTAATAATGAAGGGGAGCATCCCCTTCCCCACAACGTGATACGCCGGGCAACCGCGTGTCACGTTGTCGTCAAAGACAACCCAACAGGAAGACGCCCGTGGTAGAACTTACCGATGCGGAAATGCTGCGTTATAACCGCCAAATCATTCTGAAACAATTTGACTTTGAAGGGCAAGAAGCTCTTAAAGCGTGCTCCATGTTGATCTTGGGTGCAGGCGGTCTGGGCTGTGCCTCAAGCCAATATTTGGCGGCTGCCGGTGTAGGCAAACTGACCCTGATTGATGACGACAAGGTGGAAGTGTCTAACCTGCAACGTCAGGTTCTGCACAACGACAACACCGTCGGCATGCTGAAAGTGGAATCAGCCAAACAAGCCCTGCAAACCATCAATCCATACGTACAGATTGAGACCCATGCTCGCCGTTTAAATGACGATGAGCTGCTGGCGCTGATCGACGCGCACGACATCGTACTGGACTGCTGTGACAATGTAGATACCCGCAACCAGTTAAACCGTTTGTGCTACCAAACGAAAACACCGTTAATTTCCGGTGCCGCTATTCGTATGGAAGGCCAAATCAGTGTTTACACCTATGAAGACGATGCACCTTGCTATCAGTGCTTGAGTGCCCTTTTTGGCCAACAAGCGCTCACCTGTGTGGAAGCCGGTATCATGTCGCCAGTCGTTGGCATTGTCGGTGCAGTACAAGCAATGGAAGCCATTAAGGTTGCCAGCCAACTGGGTCAACCGCTGGTAGGTAAAATCCTGATGCTGGATGCCATGAACATGGCGTGGCGAGAAATGAAACTGAGCAAGCAAGCCAGTTGTTCCGTCTGTGGTTCGCATTAAGCTTTAAGATGTCGACTCATATCGCCGACATTGACTCTGCAGCAAAAGAAAAAGGAAGCCGAAGCTTCCTTTTTTATTACGCTTTTGATTTTGATGCTTTACAACGTTTACTGCTTTTACCTTGCAGTGAAGGGCGAGTAACGAGGAGGCTTACTCTAGGAAATTATCGAAAATTGGCGTCAAGCGGATTTCAATGCGACGGTTGTCCTGACGACCTGCTGCTTTCTTGTTATCCGCAATCGGGGCACTTTCACCGAAACCAAACACACCCACACGCTTGCTATCCACACCGTAAGTCGTCATCAGGTCAGATACAGAAGTTGCACGCTTAGTAGAAAGTGCACGGTTATATTCCTCAGAACCTACGCTGTCAGTGTGGCCGCCGATGAAAATACGAGAATCCGGCGCTTCGGCAAGAATACCTGCTAGCTGCTTAAGCACCATTTCACCTTCAGCACGTACGATAGCGCTGTCATGATTGAAGCTCTGATCACCCTTCAATGTAATCAGTACCTGATCGCCTTTGCGCATCACGGTACCCACATCGCTACCGATAACCGCTTGTACATCGTGAACACTCTGGTCCAAAAAGGCACTGACCTTCTCTTTCGAGACCGTCTTGGCCTTTGTGACCACTTCTTCACTTGTTGACGCACACCCTACTACGAACAGGGAGAATAGAAAAACCAATAGAACTTTCATTTAAACACCACGCTAAGAAAAAGCAAAACCCTATGAATAATGGACTTTATCAAAAGCCGCTTTTCACATCTGAGGGAAAAAGAAGAGTATGGAGATACTTCACAATCAAATTTGCAAGTGAATGAAGGATTCTTTCAAATTGTGCCGAATTACAACATCTGCTTCACATGGCGTGAAATGGTAAAAGCGTTCACCTCAAAACAGATACAGTCAAAAATATCAATACAGCATATCTCGATACCCAATTTGCTTACGTTTTGAGGACTTACCATGCTACTTATCAAAAATGCCAACGTCTTTAACGGTCATGACAACACCCTGCTAGAGGCGGTGGATATCGTCATCAACCAAAACCACATTCAAACGATTAGCCAACAACCGATTAACGATGCCGGCTTTGAACAGGTCATTGACGCGCGTGGCCATACCGTCATGCCAGGCCTGATTGATGCGCATGTCCATATCACGTTGTCTGCTGCCCCGCATGTCCTCGACACCATGACCCGTGAAGAAATCGCCATTCGTTCGGCAAAAATCGCCGAAGGCATGCTGATGCGTGGCTTTACGACAGTACGTGATGTCGCTGGTAACACCATTGGCCTTAAAACGGCCATCGATAGCGGCTATGCCACGGGTCCGCGTATTTTCCCGTCTCAAGCGGCGATCTCACAAACCTCTGGCCATTCTGACTATCGCCAAAACCGAGGCCAACAACGCCGAAACGGTCATGAAGATTCACCGTTAATGAAAACCGGTGCATTCGCCATTGCCGATGGCCGCTCCGAAGTGCTTAAAGCCGTACGTGAACAGCTCTTTATGGGCGCGTCACAAATCAAAATCATGGCCGGCGGTGGCGCATCCTCCACCTTTGATCCACTGGATACCCTGCAATACACATTGGATGAACTGAAAGCGGCCGTCGAAGCCGCATCCGATTACGGTACCTATGTGGCTGCGCACATTCACACCACGCCCGCGATGAAGCGAGCCGCCGAGGCGGGCATCATGTCGTTTGAGCACGCTACTATCATGGACGATGACATTGCACAAATCATCAAGGAGAAAGGCATATTTGTGATTCCGTCCTACTTTACGTCGTCGCTGATTGCGGAACGTAAAATTCCATTGGGATCAGAGTCGCTATATCAGAAGACCGAGCGTGTCGGCAAAGCCATGCTGAAATCCGCAGAACTGATCAAAAAGTATGAGATTGAAAACCTCTGCTTCGGCACGGACTGTGTCGGTGACTTAGGTGTGCATGCAACCCAGTCTCATGAACTGGAAGCCATCGAAAAGGTGTTTGATACGATTACTGCCCTGCGCATGGCTACCTCTAACTGCGCCAAGCTGTTTAACTTGTCGACCTATCAGCACCCTTATCAGGAAGGTAAGCTGGGTGAAATTTCTGAAGGGGCTTATGCCGATCTGTTGATCATTGAAGGGAACCCGCTGGAAGGTGTCGCGTGTGTTACACAAGCAGACAAACAGAAAGTGATCATGAAAGACGGCGTGATCTACAAGAATACGCTTTGCTAAGTACCAAGTACTAGCATCATAAAAAGCCGGCCTTTCATTCAGGCCGACTTGCTGTTATTGAACCGCTATCATGGCAAGCGAACGACATGCGTACTTACTTCATCATATACAGATCACGGGTGTAACGAGGCTCGGAGGCATTCACTGTGGAATACCCGCCGACCTTGGTGTTTTTCAATACCGAACGGGTGTAGTGATACAAAGGAATGGCCGGCATCGCATCAGCAAAAATGGTTTCAGCTTGCTGATAATAGCGATTGCGCGCCTCATCCGTCGGGGCCTGAATCGCCTGTTTCATCGCTTCATCATATTTGGCATTCGACCAACGGGCATAGTTCATCCCTGCTGACTCAAAATACGCTAAGAACGTCGAAGCTTCGTTGTAATCCCCCATCCAGGCATAACGCGCGACCGTGAAATCTTGCTGCCCCAGTTTTTGCAGGAAGGTTTTCCATTCCTGATTAGCCAAATCCACCTTTGCCCCCAGCGTTTTATTCCACATGGAAGACATCACAATCGCCAGTTTTTTATGGGACTCTGACGTGTTGTACACCAGCTCAAAGGACAAGGGATTCGATGGCCCGTACCCAGCTTCAGCCAATAATGCTTTCGCGGCCTTATTACGTTCTTTCTGGCTCAATTTACCCCAGGCCAGCTTTGGTGGATCAAACCCTTCTACCGATGGCGGCGTTACCCCGTACGCGGGCACCTGCCCCTGCCCTAAAATGGCGGTTGTGACAATGTCTCGATCAATAGCATAAGCCAGTGCTTTGCGCACACGGGGATCATCAAACGGTTTCCTGTGCACATTAAACAAATAGTAATAGGTGCCTAAAGATGGCATGGTCAGCAACTCATCCGGGCGTTGCTTTTTAATCGCGTTGTATTGTTCAAGCGGAAACGAAGAGGTGATATCAATTTCACCGGTACGGAAGCGGTTATATTCGGCAGTAAGATCGGCAATCGGCAGATACGTCACCTGCTCAATCACCGTTTTTTCGTTGTTCCAATATTTGGGATTTCTCTCCAGCACAATGCGCTCATTCAGCGTCCAATGCGTTAGCTTGTAGGCACTGCTGGTCACGATATTTTCAGGTTTAGTCCATGCATCCCCGTACTTTTCAATCGCCTGACGATACACCGGAAACGTTGATTCATGCGTCAGCATCTTCACCAGATACGGAACGGGGCGATCGAGGGTGATTTGCAGGGTTTTCGCATCCAGCGCTTTGACGCCTAATTTATCTGGCGCCATTTTTCCCTGCGTGATTTTATCGGCGTTAAGAATGTGTGCGGTGGTGTAGTACCACGAATACGGAGCGGCCTTGTGTGGGTCAATCACACGTTTAAAGCTGTATTCAAAATCCAGAGCGGTAATCGGATCACCATTAGACCACTGGATATTATCCCGTAAATGGAAGGTATAGGTTTTGCCATCGGCCGAGGTGTCCCAATGCGTGGCTAACGCAGGAATAATATCGCCGTCAGGACTTTGAGTCACCAAACCCTCGAACATGTCAGAAATCACGCGCGAGCTGGCGGTATCAGAAGAATAGGAGGGATCTAACGTGGGGACTTCATCGCCGTTACCGCGCACCAATTCCTGAACATCGGCGAGCGCCACATTGGCCGGAACATCCGCAGCCAACGCTGAGGCATGTGCAAACAAAGCAACAGCAGCGGCAATCACAGTGAGCTTACTTCCTTGCATAATTTATCCTTTGTGTACTTATTGAACAAATAAGATACAGGGATATAACACAAGACGAAATATTACCGCGCACAAAAAAGCCGGTGATTCACACCGGCTTAATGATTTGAGATCTGACACGACGATTCACTTCAACCGCCCTGTCATGGCGGATCAGTTATCGTTCAAACGGATACCGTCACGCTCAATCACGATCATGCCCTGCTTGTACAGGCCACCGATGGTTTTCTTGAACGTTGCTTTACTGGTACGGAATTCTTTGAAAATCTCTTCCGGTGACGATTTATCGCTCAGTGGCAGGAAGCCGCCTTTACGCGCCAGTGTGGTCAGCACTTTATCGGCCAAATCGTCAACTTTCGCACGACCGGCTTTCTGTAGTGACAGGTTGATCTTACCGTCTGGACGAATCTCTTTGATGTAGGCTTTCAGCTTCTTACCCGGGAACAACTTACCGAATGATTCAGTACGGAACAACAGACCCCAGTGCTGCTCTTCAATGATAGCTTTAAAGCCCAAATCAGACGATTCAGCAATCATTACCTGTACTTCCTGACCCACTTTGTAGTTCGCAGGCGTTTTGTCAAGGAAACGGTTGAACTTGGTTGAACCCACGATACGACCCGACGCTTTGTCGGTGTATACGCGCACCATGATGTCCTGACCCACTTCCAAGCGACGACGCTGCTCACTGAATGGTACCAACAGATCTTTTTCCAGACCCCAGTCCACAAACGCACCGATGCCACAAATGCCGACAACGCGCAGCAGCGCAAAGTCACCGACCACCGCCAATGGCTGCTTGGTGGTCGCAATGATTTCATCGTTGGAATCGAAGTAGATAAACGCTTCAATCTTGTCACCCAGCTCAGTGCCAGAAGGAACACAAGCTTTCGGCAGCAAAATATTACCGAAGTCCTCACCACCATCAAGGAATACGCCAAACTCAACCGTCTTGACTACCTCTAATGTGTTGTATTGTCCAATTCTAATCATTCTCTTGACACTCTCTGGGTAACGTAAACAGTAAGATGCGCTATGCACCCCACAGTAAAAAATTGCGATCACGATCAACGTTATCGTTAGGTCGCGCATTATACGTGATGTTCTTTCAACGTGCCTGACCTATCTTCAATTATTTGCCTGTTTTTTACGCTAATAAAGTGGCGAGGGAAAAATACCGCTGCTATTAACCGGTTAATTCATCTAAAATTAGCCCACTTCTACTGAGAAGCACGCACGCCCTATTCGGTAACGTTGCGTTGTTTGTCCTATCAGTCGTTTATCGAGGCTATTGAGTACAGTGATCACTGTTGAAAAGAAAGACGGCCACAAGCTGAAAATCTCCCACGTCATTCAAGAAACCACCAACAGGCAGCTCGATCTCTATATTTTTGTGCCCGGCGAGTTGGGGCTGAATCGTCACATCATCACTGAAGAAGAATTCTTCCATAATGCCATTGTCGGCAAACGTACTTATTACAGTGACATCAACCATTTGCCGCTGGTACACAGCCGCCTTGCCAGCCGGGGCAAGCTTTCTACGGAACAGTACCGCTTAAGTTTGAGCTTGTACGCCTACCAGTATGCTTTGGCGCTGGAAAAAACCACTCAGATGCTGCTCGACGCCAACGAAGAGCGCTCACTGGAAGAAGTCGAAGAAGTCGCGCAACTGACCATTCGCATTCTGAAGCGTTTGCGTCGTAATGTGCCGAGCGATCAAAAGCTGCACAAATACTACGAAAACGTCGATAACTACCTGTCTTGGTTTACCGAGCAAAAACTGCTGGAGCTGGTTGCTCACCTGCCCCGCAGCAGCGATTACAGTGACATCAAAAATTTGCTGCTGGATATTTGCCAGTCTGAATCCGATCACCGCATTGAACTGAAATACAACTCCAGTAAGGCAATGGAAGATCCGACCCGGATGTCCAACAAAATGCGCCTGTTGCGCCGCTTGATTGAATTTCCGGTCACGATGAAAGAGAAAACCACTGAGTTAGGTCAGAACACCCGTAAAGTGGTCACGGGCTTTGCGGCCGGTTTTGTGATGATTTTCGTGACGTTAATGCTGATGAAAGCCCGTGGTGTATTGGGTGACATTACCGCCTCCTTCATTTTGGTGCTGTCTTTTATTTACGCTGCCCGTGAAGTGTTTAAAGACGACTTAAAAGTCATGCTGTGGCGCTGGGTGCGTAAAGGCAAACCAAAGTGGCGTAAGCAGTTCTTTGATGCCAACTCAAACCAGTTGATTGGCCGTCAGTTAGAATGGATGGAATACCAATCTTATAAGAATTTGGACAAAGCGATCCGCCGTGTACGTAAACACAAAGTCTCCCAGCACGAAGAAACGATTTTGCATTACAAGAGCACCACGCGTATGTCGCCGACCAAGTTCCTGACCGGTTATGAACAAACCCGTGAATCCATCATGTTGGATCTGCGCAGCATCACCAAGCTGATGGAAAAAGGCTCACAAAAAATCTACCAGCTTCGCGATGGTCAGGTGTCGAAAGAGTCGGTGGAAAAACGCCACCTGATCAACCTGATCACCCGTGAAACGGATGAAGACAACACCGTGCGTATTCAGCGTTGGAAGATCATCATGAACCGTTCCAAGATTGTCGATGTAGAACCGATCGAAGTCGAAACGTCCACGACACAAACGCAGAATCAATAACACACCAACCATACGTCATTTTTGTTATGAATAGGGCTAGCAATAGCCCTACTTTCTCTCCGTTGTTAGCCGCGCGTAACTTGTTATGCTTAAAGGGATCACCACTGTTGTTGAGCCTTTTATGAAAACATTGTCCCAATGGGTTTGCCACAATACTTACCGCCAATTGCCAAGCACCTTTGGCACGCCATTGTTGCCCCAACCATTAGATGCGCCTTTTTTAGTCCATGTGAATCCGCACGTCTGCCAGTTGCTTGAGTTAGATCCCCAACAAGCCCACACACCCTATTTCATTGATCTCTTCAGTGGCAATGCCGACCACCCGGCGTTTGATCCCATCGCGATGAAATACACCGGCCATCAGTTCGGGCAATACAATCCGGATTTGGGCGATGGCCGAGGCGTATTGCTGGGCGAAGTGCTGACCGAGAGCGGCGCAAAATGGGACATTCACTTAAAAGGCTCCGGCCTGACGCCATATTCCCGCCAAGGCGATGGGCGTGCAGTGTTACGATCCAGCATTCGTGAATACCTCGCCAGTGCGGCCATGACAGGATTAGGCATTCCTACCACGCAAGCCTTGGCCATTATTGGCAGTGAAACGCCGGTGTATCGGGAAACCGAAGAGCGCGGCGCAACCTTAATCCGTGTGGCCGAAAGCCATTTACGCTTCGGGCACTTTGAATACCTCTTTTATACCCAGCAACATGACACATTACGCCAACTGGCGGATTATCTGATTACTCAGCACTTTCCACATATTAATGAGCGCACCCATTCACACCCTGACGGCGATAACAGCGCGCGTTATGCCCTGATGTTTGAAGAGATCGTCACTCGTACCGCAACAATGATCGCACAGTGGCAAGCGGTCGGCTTTGCGCACGGGGTGATGAACACCGATAACATGTCGGTACTTGGCCTGACATTCGATTACGGCCCTTACGGTTTTCTGGATGATTACGACCCAACGTTTATTTGTAATCACTCCGACTATTCAGGTCGCTACGCCTTTTACCAACAACCGTCTATTGGATTATGGAACCTTTCCGCCTTAGGGTATGCGCTAACGCCACTGCTAGAGAAAGACGCCATTGACCACGCATTAACCCAGTATGAAACCGTGCTTCAACGCGCTTACAGTCGCATCATGCGCAATAAATTAGGGCTAGAGTTGGCATTAGAGGAAGATACCGCCCTCTTTGCCGGATTATTTTCACTTTTAAAAGCGCAGCGCGTCGATTACACCTTATTCTTCCGCACACTGTCTGGCATTCCTGCTCACCAGATACAGACAAGCGCAGATCAATTTGCCTTTCTGATGGACAACTTGTCCCCACTTCAATCCTGGCTGCTAGAGTATGCCGCACGGGTAGAGAAAGAATGGGCAGCGAATGGCAATACGTCACAACACAATAGCGCGCTGTCACAAAGCGACAGCCAGCGACTCTCGCGGATGCAAAAGGCCAACCCTAAATTCATTCTCCGTAATTATTTAGCCCAACAGGCTATTGAAAAAGCCGAGCAGGGTGACTACCACATGCTGGATGATTTACTGGCCGTATTAGCGCATCCGTATGATGAACACCCGTCGCTATCTCACCTCGCCACCCTGCCTCCGGCCTGGGGGAAAACGCTTGCTATTAGCTGTTCATCATAATTTATACAGCTTGTTCGCAAATGCATCACGCGAGTTTGCGAGTAGGTTCACGATTTAGCCATGTCTATTTCATAGGATGAGAAAATAATTCAAATCTTTGATCTAGCTTGTAAATTAATGTGCCAGAGCCTGATAGATTTCCTCGCTCACACTACAACTTCAAGCTCACACATTGGTTTAAGGATTTATGAATACACATCGTATTGCGAGCTTTGAATGGGGACGTGTTGCCGCTCTCTTTGCGGTTATTACCCTTCACTCTCAAGCTTTCATGACAGCACCACAATTCGATGAGCAGCCTTGGGTAGGGATGATACTCAACCAGTTTTGTCGCTTTGCCGTGCCGCTGTTCTTTATTATGGCGGGCTATTTCATCATGCCTAAGCTGCAAAGAGCCCCATGGAAGACGTTTCGCCAATACGCCTCACCGCTGATGAAATTATGGCTGGTATGGAGTGCACTTTATCTTTTATTTCCTTTTAATTTTGGCACGGTCATCGAGCAAGGCTATCTGGCAGAGCGCATGCCGTACTGGTCGTACTTAGCCTCTTCATCACTCAATACGCTATTTGAAGGTGGATTGGTCCATCTGTGGTATATCCCAGGCTTATTGTGCGGTTTGGCGGTGATGGCACAGCTATGCTACATGAAGCAACAAAAGTGGTTGTTGCCTATTGGCTTAACCTTCTATGCATATGGCTTATCGGCGGGCAGTTATGAACCCATTTTCATGACAGAAGCGCCGATTTTTACCCGCAACGGGCCGTTCTTCAGCACCCTTTTGCTGACAGTCGGTTATACGTTCCGTCATCACAACATCCATGCTTCTCGCCCGGTTGCGATTATGCTGGCAGTAGTGGGCATGATGATGCATTTTGCAGAAGCGTTTTTCCTGACCCGTTACGACATGCGGTTTGTTGAACATGACTATCTGATCGGCACGCCATTCTGGGCGGCGGGCATTTTCTTATTCTTGGCAGGTTACGCGTCTCTGGGCGCATCAAGCAAAATCACATGGTTGAGTCAGCGGACGTTAGGGGTCTATTTGTGTCATCTGATGGTATTGATCACCCTGATGAACCTGTTACCTCTGCTGGGACTCAACATCTATATCAAAGATATTCTGTTGATTCTGCTGGGTATCAGTGCGTCTTATGGCTTCGTGGTATTAATCGAACGCAGTCCATTGAGCACATGGTTATTACGACAACCACAAGGCACTAATACGGCACGAATGACACCGCAAGAAAACACACAGCAAGAGGCCTAGCAAGGTTACGGCTCTGCTCAAGGCCAATTAAAGCAATACAAAACAGAGATATAAAAAAACCGGCACTGGCCGGTTTTTTTTTGTACTGTCTATTATTGGCATGCCTCTTATTCAGCATCGCTTGACGCTGCGTAGGTGATCACACGGGTGATCCCCTGCTCTTGCAACCACGCCTGCCAATTAGGCGATGACTGAATAAACTGACTCATCACGCGACACGGTTTATCAACCGCCATTGCGGCGTCCAATGCCTGTTTGACTAACGCAATCACCGCATCGTTTTGACGGTCATACAAATAATCCAACGCCGGATGGGCCAAATCCAGCCCCAATGTGAACTGCGCGATCTGATCGATATCAATTACCAGGCCATCGAAGTACTGCAAGAACTTGTCCGCCAATAACGCGTTCGCAGGCAATGCAACCTGCAAATGCACTTTTAAGCCTTGAGCGCCTCGACATAGCCCCTGCTCTGCCAGCAAATCAATCACCGTGGCCGCTTCGCTGAATGTACGCGCAAACGGGATCACTAACTCAATGTTTTTCATCCCAGCATCGTTTCGGGCGCGCTTAATGGCTTCACACTCAAGTTCAAAACTATGACGAAAACGGGCATCTGCGTATCGGGACACGCCACGCTGACCCAGTAAGGGATTCACTTCTGCCGCTTCTAATTCGGCACCTAATAAGCTTTGGCGTGCTTGTGAGTCCGCGCCCGTCATACGCACATACAACGGCATGTCACCCACTTGCTGAGCCGCATTGACAAGTTGTGCCGTCAGCATAGACACAAAGTATTCGGCAGGATTATTGTCACACTGGCTGAGTAAAGCGTGCTGCGTCGGTGCCGGCAGCAAGGTGCTGTATGCTGCTGCATAAGGATGAATAGATAATTCCTGAATAAAATCATCCAATGAAAACAAACCGATATCTTTACCCACCGCCGGTAACTGGGCAGAAGACTGGAGCAATGTTAAAACCTGTAAATCTGACTGAGCACTGTTTGTCATAAGGCACCATACCACTTAATTCACCGCAAAATCAGAAAGTTAAAACCACACGTACCGCAGTCGATGCTATGCCGACAACCTCTGTCGCTTTACTTCCTTGCCTAACAAGCCAACATACTCACTCGCCAGAACGGACGCAAGCACCAATAGCAAATATTGCGATTTTAGTTACTCAATACGCATAATTAAGGGCTTTTCAACGGTTTTCATGCCAATTACATCATTTTACTCGGTGTTAAAATCCGTCGTAGTTTGATCTCACTGGCTAAAATTTGAATAAATGCACAGAGGTTAAGAATAAAAAACTAAGCTATATCACAAGTTTGGTTTATTCCTGACGCCTTTTGGGCTATCTTTACGCGTCGTTAATTTTTGTAATACCGAGATAGGCAACTGCTATGCCAATGAAAACAGATGAACTCCGCACCGTGAGCTTAGGTCCTATGCCGACGGCTGCCGAGGTCGAAGCCGCTTTTCCCATCACTGATGCCATTGCGGATCACATCGCTCACGCTCGCCGTCAGGTTGAAGCCATTCTGACCGGCAATGACAGTCGCCTTCTTGTTATCGTTGGCCCTTGCTCAGTGCATGACACTGATGCTGCTATTGATTACGCCCAGCGTCTTCTTGACGTTCAAGCCAAATACAAAGATCAACTTTTCATTGTGATGCGCACATACTTTGAAAAACCACGCACCGTTGTGGGTTGGAAAGGGCTTGTGTCGGATCCTAACCTCGACGGTAGCCTTGATCTCGCCAAAGGCCTCCACACCGCCCGTAAATTGCTGGTGGACATCAATGGCCTGGGTATGCCAACGGCGACCGAGTTCCTGGATATGATCACGGGTCAGTATCTGGCCGATCTGATCACCTGGGGTGCCATTGGCGCACGTACAACCGAATCGCAAATTCACCGTGAAATGGCCTCTGCCCTATCATGTCCTGTCGGCTTTAAGAACGGTACGGATGGCAATATTCAAATCGCTGTCGACGCAATCCGCGCGACCCGTGAATCGCATGTGTTCTGTTCGCCGTCTAAACACGGTGAAATGACGATTTACCGTACCTCTGGCAACCCTTATGGCCATGTGATTTTGCGTGGCGGTAACAAGATGCCAAATTACCACCGTGAAGACGTTGCGGCGGCGTGTGACACACTCGCCAGCTTTAACCTGCCAGAGCGCCTGGTGGTCGATTTCAGCCACGGCAACTGCCAGAAACAGCACAAGCGCCAGTTAGACGTGACGGCCGACGTCTGCCAACAAATTATCGCAGGCAGCACACAGGTTGCCGGTATCATGGCAGAAAGCTTCATTGTCGAAGGTAACCAAGCGGTTGACGTGAACCACTTGGATAAGCTGACGTACGGTCAGTCGATTACCGATCCATGCCTTGCGTGGGAAGACACCGTCACCATGCTGGACATGCTGGCTGACGCTATCGCAACACGCCAGACACTTTCTGAATAATAAACGGTCTCGTCGACACCGACGAGACACAATATAATCATCACTGTTTTATAGTGTAATCATTTAGGATTAATCCCATGCCTTCTTTTGATATTGTTTCTGAAGTTGATAACGTTGAACTGAAGAATGCGGTAGATAACTCTGGCCGCGAATTAGCAACCCGCTTTGACTTCCGCAATGTAGATGCAAGTTTCAGCCTGAGCAAAGAAGTCGTAAAAGTGTCTGCGGAATCTGATTTCCAGATCAACCAGATGATGGACATCTTCCGTGCGAACCTGGCAAAACGCGGTGTAGACGCGAAAGCCATGGACCTGAAAGACATCGTTCACTCAGGTAAAACTTTCTACCAAGAAGTGGCCTTCAAGCAAGGCGTTGAAAGCCTGATTGCAAAGAAAGTCGTTAAAGCCATCAAAGACGCGAAAATGAAAGTACAGGTGGCGATTCAGGGTGAAAAAATCCGTGTTACCGGTAAAAAGCGTGATGACCTACAAGCGGTTATGGCACTGATCCGCGAAGGGGATTTCGGTCAGCCATTCCAGTTTGACAACTTCCGCGACTGATTTATTGCATA
This sequence comes from Photobacterium aphoticum, assembly GCF_001029435.1. Classification (GTDB taxonomy): domain Bacteria; phylum Pseudomonadota; class Gammaproteobacteria; order Enterobacterales; family Vibrionaceae; genus Photobacterium; species Photobacterium aphoticum. The sequence goes on from NZ_LDOV01000018.1 coordinate 49,731, forward strand.
ATGAGTCACCAAAATGGAAAGGAAAAGCTTCGGCTTTTCCTTTTTTATTTCTTCACATTCCTTTCACCATCGCGATTTTCCGCTTTTTTTCTGACTCATTCGCGCCATTTTTGTGACAATGCGTCATAAAATATCTGATGAGAATGTAACCATGATTTCTGATATTTGTGCAATCAGACGCCCTGAAAGTGGAAAACCATAGGTCTGATGAGGATATTCCCCTATACTCCCCCGCTGTCCTATCTAGGGTTCAATTTGTTGTTTTAAAGGTTTTATACATTAAGAGATATCGAGCAGACATGGCGCTGATCTAGCTCAAGGCGCGTGCTTGCATGGAATTGCACCTGAAGATACCGGACATCCTCAGAACCACGTTACTCATGTGATGTGTTTCTTTCCCTCACACGCCCACCATGTTCACTGTGAATGCGACCGTTTTTCGTCTGCATCCTGCTCATATTCCTTTGTCATTGATATTGTCGTCATGACAAAGCATGGAAGATACACTGCGAGAACCCTTTGTAGGCTATTTACATATACCTAAAAAGGAGATGTCCATAATGGACTCTGTGAAAAACAAGACTGCCTCAACTCAAGCCGTAGGTGACAAAAAACTCGGTTGGAGCAAAAGCGACACGGTATGGGTACTAGGCCTGTACGGTACAGCAGTGGGTGCAGGTACGCTATTCCTGCCTATTAACGCGGGTGTGGGCGGTTTGATCCCACTGTTGGTGATGACAATTCTTGCGCTACCAATGACTTACTTTGCACACCGTGGTATGACACGTTTTGTACTATCAAGCTCTAACCCGGGTGCTGACATCACGGAAGTGGTAGAAGAACACTTCGGTGCAGGTATGGGTAAAGTGATCACCCTGCTGTACTTCTTCGCCATTTACCCAATTCTATTGGTATATAGCGTTGCGCTAACCAACACCGTTGAAAGCTTCATGCAGTTCCAGTTGGGCATTGAACCACCTGCGCGTGCGGTATTGGCTTTCGTATTGATCGTTGCACTGATGGCGATTGTACGTTTGGGTGAGCAGCTGATCGTGAAAGCGATGAGCGTATTGGTCTTCCCGTTCGTAGCAGTACTGTTGATGCTGGCGATGTACCTTGTTCCTTACTGGAACGGCTCGATTTTCGATCACGTGATCCCAACCCAAGCAGAAGGCGGTCTATCAACCGTATTCATGGCGGTATGGCTGATCCTGCCGGTAATGGTATTCTCGTTCAACCACTCACCAGTGATCTCGTCTTTTGCAGTTGCTAAGCAAAAAGAATACGGTGAGCAGGCTGAGAAACAGTGTTCACGCATTCTGGCACGCAGCCACATCATGATGGTTGTGACGGTAATGTTCTTCGTATTCAGCTGCGTACTGAGCCTGTCTCCGGCGAACCTTGCTGAAGCGAAAGCACAGAACGTGTCTATCCTGACGTACCTGTCTAACCACTTCAACACACCGATGATTGCTTACGCAGCGCCAATCGTTGCTATCATTGCAATCACTAAGTCTTTCCTTGGCCACTACCTGGGCGCAAGTGAAGGCATGAACGGTCTGATGCTGAAAGTGGCACGTGGTCGTGGTAAAGAAGTGAGCAACAAAACACTGAACACCATCACTGCGTTGTTCATGCTGGTAACCACTTGGGCGGTAGCAACTATCAACCCAAGCATCCTAGGTATGATTGAAAGCCTAGGCGGTCCAATTATCGCTATGCTGCTGTTCATCATGCCTATGTACGCGATTAAGAAAGTACCAGCGATGCGCAAGTACTCAGGCGCGATCAGCAACGTATTCGTTGTGATCATCGGTCTGATTTCTATGTCTGCGATTTTCTACTCGCTAGCACAGTAAGAAAACGCATAATTGCTGCAAGTGACATGACGTCTACTCGCACAAATACCAAGGGCGACCATACGGTCGCCCTTTTTTTATGTTTCGCAATACTGCACGCTCTCTGCCGTGGGTTTAATCTGAACCTAGATCATCGAACCTAGATACTCGAATCTCGAGCCTAGAATTCTGGGACTCGGGACTCGGGACTCGGGACTCGGGACTCGGGACTCGGGACTCGCACCTAGCAATTCAGAACTCGGACATAAAAAAAGCACTTCATCACCAAAGTGAGAAGTGCTTTCTATGAATTATCTCTGTTTGTCAGTCTGACGACTCAGAAACGATATTCGTGCAGCGATTATTTATACAGTGACGGCTCGCCTTCAGGACGCGTTTTAAAGCGACGGTGCAGCCACATGTATTGCTCGGGCGCTTCCATAATCGAACGTTCAACAGCCTTATTCACGTACGCTGCAGCCGCATCCGGATCATGGTGCGGGAACTTATCTAACGGCGGGAACACTTTTAACGTGTATTGCCCCGAATCCGTATTACGGATCATTGCAAAAGGTACGACGGCACAATGCGACGCATCCACCAACAAGCTGGTACCTGTCGTTGTACAGGCATTTTCAACCGCAAACAGTGGCGCAAACGTCGAACGTCGGCGACCATAGTCATGATCCGGTGCATACCAAACACGCTCACCACTACGTAGCGCATGCAACATGCCTTTCACGTCTTTACGGTCAATCATGTACTTATTTGAACGTAAACGGCCATTATATTGGAAGTAATCAAAACACGGGTTGTTGTTCGGGCGATATACCCCCACCCCCGGCGTTTGCATACCAAAGGCACGTGCACCTAACTCAAGGTTTAAAGAGTGGACAGCAATGAGCAATACCCCTTTACCTTCCGCTTCTAGTTGGTGGATATGCTCTAGACCTTCGTATTTCACATGACGCTCTACCCGAATATCTGGCCAGAACCATGCCATGCTGGTTTCTAACAGTGCCAGACCGGTATTGTCGATATTCTTTTTAACAATCGCATTGCGCTCTTCCTCTGACATGTCAGGAAAGCACAATTCAAGGTTACGAATAATAGTGGCTTTACGCCCTTTGACCAGACGCATGCCCAAGCGCCCTAAGCCCTGCCCAAGACGAAACTGGATAAAGTACGGCAACCAACTTAGCAGGTACATGATCCCCACCATGAGCAATACTAACCAATAGCGTGGATGCAATAATGATTTACTGAAAGTGGGTGCGATGAACTTACTCATGACATTCAGATCCCGTTATTATTGTTATTCCGTATTCAATGTTAGCTGAATCAATACGTTGCCACATACATATTTGCATACGGAAATTTATTGAACACTGAATCTTATTGTCAGAGATTTTTATCTTCAAGCCGTTTGAAAACTGTTCTTCACGTTTTCAGCTTGCATTAAGCCAATGGTGAGATTTTAGTCACACTCTGTCGTGCAATGGTGGATTTTGTAGCACATTTGACGCAACGCTTTCATTGAGCGCCCTCTCTACGTGATCAACAACAAAAAGCAGGAAAGCAGGAAAGCAGGAAAGCAGGAAAGCAGGAAAGCAGGAAAGCAGGAAAAAATAACAACAGATAAAAGAAAAGCAAGCCAATGGCTTGCTTTCAGATATTACTGCTCACATAGAGGAGTGAATGGATTACGCCGAGCGCGGCGTCAGGGTCGGCTCTTCTTTCGTGTACAACGACGCTTCCCTTTCCGGGCGTGTTTTAAATCGACGATGCAACCACATGTACTGTTCTGGCGCCTGCATGATCGATGATTCCACCACCTTATTCACATACTCAGCGGTCGCTTGTAAATCGTCGCGAGGAAAATCATCATAGGTTGGCGTAATGCGAATCACATACTGTCCAGAATCGGATTCACGTACCATCGTAAAGCTCAGCACTTCACAACCACTGTTGTCCACCAGCAAACTCGTGCCTGTTGTGGTACAGGCTTTCTCTACTGCAAACAACGGGGCGAAGGTACCACGACGCATACCGTAATCATGATCCGGCGCATACCAAACACGGCCACCGTTAGACAGTGTGTGCAGCATGCCTTTTACATCTTTACGATCGATCAAGGTACGGTTAGAACGAGAACGTCCTTTGTACTGGAAGTAGTCAAAACACGGGTTGTTGTTTGGTCGGTAAACACCACTGGCAGACTTGTGAATACCAAACGCACGAGCACCCAATTCCAAGTTCATAGAATGTACCGCAATACACAATACGCCTTTGCCTTCACACTCCAAACGCTCCATGTGCTCCATGCCTTCGATGCGCACATGACGGTTCACACGCCAATCCGGCCAGTACCAAGCCATTGCTGTTTCAAACAAAGCAAGACCTGCGTTATCGATATTCTGCTTGATGATCGCCTCGCGTTCATCGGCAGACATTGTTGGAAAACATAGCTCAAGATTCCGTTCAATCGTAAAGCGACGTTTTTTCATTAAACGTAACGCTAAGCGGCCAATTCCCTGCCCCATACGACGTAACCAGCTATACGGCAACCAACTGATCAGGTACATCACCAGATTCAGCAACAGCGTTGGCCAATAGCGTGGCGTTAAAAACCGCCAAGTAAAACGAGGCGCGATAGATTTACTCATAAAGGAACCGCAAAACATAAACTCAAACAGGCTAAATGCGTGATACAAGATAGCCAAATAGTGCTCGAATCATACGCTGTGCAGCATGAAAAAAATAGCAAAATCAACAACAGAAAAGACGATTAGCGAGATACCACTAAAAAATACAAACTCGTACAATAAACATCTGAAAATTTGTCATCTTTTCGGTAAAAAAGGCGAAATAAAAACGGCCATTGCGCTCAATAAACAATCGACGAGTCAGCAATAACCGTTTTTTTAATGAAAGATTCACGTTATACGCGATTTTTCTCAATGCCTTCTCACTAAAAACCTTCCACTCCTTTCATATCAGGCAAGTGATGCGCAATGCCTTTATGGCAGTCAATACACGTCTTAGAACCATCGGCTAATGACGATGCGTGCTGTACTGACGCCCGTTGCGATTGTTGAGTAAAGTCCATGTAGCTGAACTCATGACAATTGCGGCATTCCAACGAGTCATTCTTTTTCATCCTTGTCCATTCACGTTCGGCCATGTGTAACCGGCGTGCTTCAAACTTTTCTGGGGTATTGATGGCACCAGTTACCCACGCCCATACCTCTTTAGAAGCCTGCATCTTACGCGCCATTTTATCGGTCCAATCATGAGGAACATGGCAATCTGAGCATATCGCCCGCACCCCGGTTCGATTGTTAAAGTGGATCGTCCCTTGGATCTCCTGATACACATTGTCTTCATGACAGCTGACACAAAACGTCTCGGTATTGGTGAATTCCATACCGGTATTGAACGCCCCCCAGAAGATGATCCCAGCAATGAATCCCCCCAGCGTCAGAAAACCCAGGCTGAAATACTTGGCCGGTGAGCGCAGCAAGGCCCACCATTTCTTTAACCATTGCCACATACGCCTCCTCCTTATTTCTCTTCATCGAGCAGCGTATCGAGATCGGTAAACGTAGAGCCCACCAAGGGTTTTGCATCGGTTTGTACTACGTGACATTGCTGACAAAAGTAGCGCCGTGGCGACAGCTCTGCCAGAAAGTTACCGTCTCTATCCATATAGTGAGTGACACTGATCATTCTCGCCTGGGTCTCCTCCACACGACTACGCGCGTGACAGGCCATGCATTTGTTCACGTTCAAATCAACTTGGTAATTATCGATCTTATGCGGGATGACGGGCGGCTGCATCGGATAACTGCGCGCCGGGATCCGATCATTATTGATGGTTTTACTCATCACAGGTGGCTCAGGTTCACCATTGAGCGCAAAGTGACGCAGGGTGGCCAGGTCATCCCCTTCAATGACCGAGGCACCCACAAATGTTGCCATTAATAGCCCGATAAACACTGCAATCATGGTCTTCATGCTTTGTTCCCTCCTAGGCTTTCACCACTTTCACGGCACATTTCTTAAAGTCCGTTTGTTTCGATAAGGGATCGGTCGCATCCAGTGTGACTTTATTGATCAGCTGGCTGGCATCAAACCACGGCACAAACACCAAGCCTTTCGGTGGTTTATCTCGGCCGCGTGTTTCTACCCGGGTCAGGATCTCTCCGCGTCGTGACACCACTTTCACCTCATCTCCTCGGCGTAGACCTCGCGCTTTGGCATCATCAGGATGCATGAATACCTGCGCATTAGGGTATGAGCTATATAGTTCCGTGACACGGCGGGTCATAGAACCGGAATGCCAGTGTTCCAGTACGCGGCCAGTGGACAGCCACAAATCGTATTCTTCATCCGGGCTTTCTGCCGGCGGCTCATAGGGCAAGGCAAAAATAATGGCTTTACCGTCTTTATGGCCATAGAACTCAAACCCCGCGCCTTCTTTCACGTAAGGATCAGAGCCTTCGCGATAGCGCCATAGTGTTTCTTTGCCATCCACTACCGGCCAACGCAGACCACGGGTTTCGTGGTAACGATCAAACGGCGCTAAATCATGTCCATGACCACGGCCAAACTGCGCATATTCTTCAAACAAGCCTTTTTGCACATAGAAGCCATAATCTTGCGCTTCATTATTGGCTACATCTTTAGGTATATCGTCCAACGGGTATTGGTTCACCTGTCCATTCACAAACAACACATCAAACAGGGTTTTGCCTTTGTATTCCGGGTTCGCTGTCAATAACTCTGCAGGCCACACTTCATCGGTCGTAAAGCGTTTGGAAAATTCCATCAACTGCCACAAGTCAGATTTCGCCTCACCCGGTGCTTGCACCATTTGATGCCACAGCTGGGTACGTCGCTCCGCATTGCCGTAGCCCCCTTCTTTCTCTACCCACATGGCAGACGGCAGGACCAAGTCAGCCGCTTGTGCAGTCACGGTCGGGTAAGCATCGGACACCACGATAAAGTTCTCAGGATTACGGTACCCCGGCAGAGCTTCCTGATTGATATTGGCCGCCGCTTGCAGGTTATTGTTCACCTGTACCCAGTAGGCATTAATTTTGCCGTCTTTCAGCATACGGTTTTGCAACACAGCATGTGCGCCGACTTTTTCTGGAATGGTCCCTTCCGGCAGTTTCCAGATTTTCTCAGCGGTTTTACGGTGTTCGGGATTGGTCACCACCATATCAGCAGGTAATCGGTGGGAGAAGGTCCCGACTTCACGGGCGGTACCACAGGCAGAAGGTTGACCGGTTAACGAGAACGGACTGTTCCCTGGGGTGGAAATTTTCCCGGTTAACAGGTGGATGTTGTAAACAAGGTTATTACACCACACTCCACGGGTATGCTGGTTAAAGCCCATGGTCCAGAAAGAGGTCACTTTCACCTTCGGATCGGCATACAACTCGGCTAATTCAATGAGCCTTTCTTTAGAGACACCCGACATCTCACTGGCTTTCTCTACCGTGTACTCAGACACAAAGTCTTTGTACTCCTCAAAGCTCATCGGCTCTGCCGCGCCACTGTCCGGATTCTTGGCTTTTTTCTGCAGAGGATCATCAGGGCGTAAACCATAACCAATATCTGTCGCACCGCGTTTAAAGTTGACATGCTTACCGACAAAGTCTTGGTTCACTTTGTTATTGGTGATGATGTAATTAGCGATGAAATTCAGAATAGCGAGATCGGTTTGCGGCGTAAAAACAATCGGGATGTCAGCGAGCTCAAAACTGCGATGAGTAAAGGTGGAGAGCACCGCCACTTTCACATCCGGATTGGACAGCCGACGATCGGTTAAACGCGTCCACAAAATAGGATGCATCTCTGCCATGTTCGAGCCCCACAACACGAAGGCATCGGCCGCCTCAATATCGTTGTAGCACCCCATGGGCTCATCCATCCCGAAAGTACGCATAAACCCTACTACCGCCGAGGCCATACAATGGCGCGCATTGGGGTCAATATTGTTGGATCGGAACCCGGCTTTCATTAATTTGGACGCCGCATACCCTTCATAGATGGTCCATTGTCCCGAACCAAACATACCGATGGCTTCTGGCCCTTTGGCTTTCAGGGTCGCTTTCCATTTCTCAGCCATGATATCGAATGCTTGATCCCAACTGATCGGGGTGAAATCACCATTCTTGTCATATTTGCCGTCTTTCATGCGCAACAAAGGCTGCGTTAAACGGTCATCCCCATACATGATTTTGGAAAGAAAATAGCCTTTCACACAATTGAGCCCACGATTCACCGGAGACTTAATATCCCCGTGCGTGGCAACAACGTGATTGTCTTTCACCCCCACGTTCACCGAACACCCGGTGCCGCAGAATCGACAAGGGGCTTTACGCCACGTTATCTGGGTTTTACTGGCATCCGTGACCACATTACTGGCTGACACGGGAATCGATATACCGGCCACTGCTGCCGCACTAGCTGCAGCTTGCGCCTTAAGAAATTTACGACGAGAACACTTCATTGCTCCCTCACTCTGCTTCGTTGTGTTTATTTGTCTTTGTTCTTGTAGTTTTTCTGGTACAGCTTTCAGGTTCTGGCTGGCAGCACAAGTACGCTCAACAAGTTACGCCGTCACCACTTGTAAAAACCACACAAAGAATCCATAACCGCCCACTACTGCAACGGCCAAGATTGGAAACAAGATAATGGTGATAAACAAGAAGGCTTTTAGCTCTGCACGCTGTCGATTATCGTCAGTCATTACGTCCCCCAATCAAGCTTGATACTGTTAACTCTAGTTAGCTTCTGAGAAATTGATAACCTCATCAGAAAACCAAAATCAGCAAAAATAACGTATAAGCTTGCCCGAAGGCGGCAATAGGTGTGTTACGCTGAGGGGTAAGCGCCTAAAACTTCACGGAAAAGGATCCACGTGATGAGCATTAGCAAAACCAAGACCAGTTTTTACCGTCGCTTGTATGTGGCGTATTTAATTGAACAAGGGGTGGCAAGTGTGCCGGGGATCATGTCATTCACAGGCATGCCAAGACGCACCGCACAAGACACTATTAAGAGTTTGGCGGAATTAGACATTCACTGTCAGTTTGTGCAGGAAGAGGGAGCGCGTAACCGAACCGGTCACTATGCGATTGTGGATTGGGGGGCGATCAACAAACAGTGGATCGCCGATAACCTCAGTGAGATTAAATCCACACTGGATTACCCCTAAGCCTTAAGAGCAGAAACAAAAGTGACGAATGCGGTTTCCGCACACAAGGCTCAGGCCAATTATTTCTTGCCTTTTTCCATCATGGCTTTCAGATCTGCAAACGGGTTGAAAGTCGCCGCCACATGATCATTATCACCCGCTTTGATCACGCTACCCATTTGGTTGTCGTGCTCGGTGTATTTCTCATGTTCGTGGTCATGACAGAACAGACACAATAGCTCCCAGTTGCTGCCATCTTCCGGGTTATTGGTATGGTCATGATCCACATGATGGACGGTCAATTCACGCAGATTAGAATAAACAAACTCACGGGAACAGCGACCACATACCCAAGGGTACAATTTCAGGGCTTTTTCACGGTAGCCCTGCTCTTTACGGGCATACGCCGCACTGGTTCCGTAGTAATCTGACGACATGTTCTCACCTAAATCGATAATGTTTAACCCGTCGATAGTAACCGAATTCTGAATGTGATGCCGTAATCTTGCGACAATTTCATGAAATCACTCACCCTTCCAACCAATTTGCACTAAAAATGAAGGGGAACCCGATGAAAAATGGGAAAACACCACAGCATATCACTCTGTTTAAGCGCTAATGACAGAGTTATGTCAGCGCGAGTTGCTGGTTAATTAGCCGACAAGAATCCTAAATGGTTCAAATCGGTCAAAAAGTTGGTGTGCAACAGTGTAATGCACCTTGATTATGATAATATTCGACCCAATTTGTGAATGTAATCTCACTTGATAGAGAAGACGGATTATGGCTTTTGATTTTTCTAAATTAACTGTGGATTTATCGGCAATGCCGACAACGATCGACATGGGGCATGCTTGGCTAGGTGGTTTATTGCTGGTCATGCTAGTACTTTACATCGCCAAGAAAGGCAAACCGGTTGAAATCGAAAAAGTCGTCGAAAAAGAAGTCGAGAAGATTGTCGAGGTTGAAAAACCTGTCGAGAAAATTGTCGAAGTCGAAAAAGTGGTTGAAGTAGAGAAGATCGTAGAAAAAATCGTTGAAGTGGAACCAAAACTGAAAACGACTACGCCAGACTCTGCTCTTCAGCTATTGTCACTGCTACAGCAAGAAGCCCGCTTTATCGACTTCATGCAAGAAGATCTGAAAGGCTTTGCTGATGCAGAGATCGGCGCTGCTGCACGTGTTATTCACGAAGGCGGTCAAAAAGTCCTTAATGAATATTTCCGCTTTGCCCCAGTACGTGAGGAAGAAGAAGAATCACGTATTACGCTACCAAAGGGCTTCAATGCCTCTGAAGTTCGCCTAACTGGTAACGTGGTTGGTGAAGCACCATTTACTGGCACCCTTATTCACCGTGGCTGGAAAGTCACTGATGTGAAACTGCCTAAACTGGCAGAAGGTCACGATGCGAATATTGTTGCCGCCGCTGAGGTAGAACTGTAATGCAAGAAACACAAGACCATCGTTACAGTGTCGGTATCGACTTAGGTACCACACACTGTGTTTTATCGTATGTTGATCTTCAAGACGAAGATGCCACTGTCACTGTTATGCCAATTGCACAGCTGACAACACCAGGCCACGTTGAAGAAAAAGATCAGCTTCCTTCTTTCATGTACCAAGCACATGAATCTGAACTTGCGGAAGGCGATACAGCACTGCCTTGGTGTGCAAAACCAAACGCGATTGTGGGTGCCATGGCGCGTAACTTGGGTAGCAAAACCCCTATCCGCCTGATTGCAAGTGCGAAAAGCTGGCTATGTCACGGTGGCGTAAACCGTCGTGATGCATTCTTGCCACTGAACAGCCCGGAAGAAGTGACCAAAGCGTCTCCATTGGAAGCGACGCGTCACTACCTGGAGCACCTTGCAGACGCATGGAACCACCAACACCCTGAAACACCGCTGTTTGATCAGGACGTGACGATCACCGTACCGGCGTCATTCGACCCTGCGGCGCGTGAACTGACAGCAGAAGCGGCACGTGAAGTGGGCTTCAAGCACATGACACTGCTGGAAGAGCCACAAGCTGCTGTGTACAGCTGGCTGAAAAACAACGAAGAAACATGGCGTGACCAGGTAACGGTTGGCGACGTGATTCTGGTGGTCGATATCGGTGGTGGTACCACTGACTTGTCTTTGGTCGCTGTGACTGAAGAAGACGGCAACCTAACACTGAACCGTGTAGCTGTGGGCGACCACATCCTGCTAGGTGGTGACAACATGGACTTGGCCCTTGCCTACCGCCTGAAAATGAAACTGGCGCAAGAAGGCAAGCAGCTACAGCCATGGCAGATCCAAGCGATCACGCATGCGTGTCGTGACGCGAAAGAAGCCCTACTGAGCGATGCAGAACTGCAAGCCGTGCCAATCGTGGTACCAAGCCGTGGTTCTAAACTGCTGGGTGGCACGCTTCAAACGGAACTGACACAAGAAGAAGTACAGCAAACGCTGGTGGAAGGTTTCTTCCCTCGCAACAGCATTGAAGAGCACCCTGTTGAAATGCAGCGCGGCGCGTTGACACAAATGGGTCTGCCGTACGCACAAGATGCAGCGGTATCTCGTCACGTAGCGGGCTTCCTAAGCCGTCAGTCTTCTGCGGTTGATGAACTGTTTGAGAAATACGAGCAGCTACACGAAGGCTTCATCCGCCCGACTGCGATTCTGTTTAACGGTGGTGTCCTGAAGTCTGATCTTCTGTCTGATCGCCTGATGTCTATCATCAACAGCTGGCTAACCACAGCGGGCAGCGAAGAAGCAAAACGCCTGACCGGTCTGGACCTTGACCTTGCTGTAGCAAGCGGCGCGTCTTACTACGGTTCCGTACGTAAAGGTAAAGGCGTACGTATCCGTGGTGGTATCGCAAGCAGCTACTACGTGGGTATCGAAAGCTCAATGCCTGCTATTCCAGGTATGGAGCCACCGGTTGAAGCGCTATGTGTTGCCCCATTTGGTATGGAAGAAGGCACACACGCGGATGTACCAAGCCGTGAATTCGGTCTGGTGATCGGTCAGCCAGTACAGTTCAAATTCTTCGGTTCAACGGTTCGCCGTGAAGATCCAGCAGGTACACACCTTGATTGGTGGCAGCCAGACGAGCTGGAAGAACTGCCAGCCATCCAAGTTACATTGCCTGTGGTTGAAGGCCGTACAGCGGGCCAAGTTGTGCCGGTACGCCTGGCATCACGTGTGACTGAGCTGGGTACCCTGTGTCTGGAAGCGATTCCGACCGACGGTGGCCAGAAGTGGCAAGTCGAGTTTGACGTACGCGACAACTAAACCATCACAAACGGCGCCTCAGGGCGCCGTTTTTTTATCTCCCCTATTCTATTCGTAAAATCTGTACGTAAAGCTTGTTCGTAAAGCCCATTCGTAAAGATAAGGTGATGACATCGACACCGTTTGATACAAACACAGTCTGAAATCATAGATTTATCTCCGCGAATGTTGCTATACAGCGGTATACTATCGCTAAACTCGGTCATTCCGAATCGCTATACATCGAACGATCTGCTCTGGAGTAATGCATGTCTTCCCCTCGTTTTCTTGTTGGTATCGACCTTGGCACAACACACACGGTTGTTGCCTACACCCCGATTTCTGACGACCTTGAGTCCAGTCCTATTGCCATTTTTGAAATAGACCAGCTCATCGCACCGGGGGAAGTGGCCCGCAAACCCCTGCTACCTTCTTTTCGCTATCACCCTGCTGAAGGTGAAATGGATCCGTCACAGCTTGTTCTGCCTTGGGATCAGCATCCGGTCAGCGGTGACATCAGCTACGCCATTATCGGCGAACTGGCTCGTGAACTGGGCGCAAAAGTCGAAGGCCGCCAAGTAGTGAGTGCGAAGAGCTGGTTGTCTCACACTGGCGTGGATCGGAATGAAGCAATTCTGCCTTGGTCATCCAATACCAGCGTCAACAAAGTCTCTCCGGTGGTGGCCAGTGCCAGTTACCTTAACCATGTGCGCCAAGCTTGGGATTACCATCACCCGAATGACAAACTGAACGAACAGGAAGTGGTTGTGACCGTCCCTGCATCCTTTGATGAAGCGGCACGCGCCCTGACTCTGGAAGCGGCAAAATTGGCCGGTTTAGATAACATTCTGCTGCTCGAGGAGCCACAAGCGGTATGTTACGACTGGTATGCAAGCAACAAAGCCAATGCAGATACGTTACTGAAAGACATTCCCCTGCTGATGGTGTGCGATGTCGGCGGCGGTACCACAGACCTTAGCTTGATCAAAGTCGGGACCAAAGATGGTTCACTGACTCTAGATCGTATCGGCGTGGGCGATCACCTGATGCTGGGCGGTGACAACATCGACCTTGCCCTTGCCCATCTGGCCGAGCAGCGCCTGCACGGTGCTGATAAAAAGCTGAGCGCGGCCGCCCTGTCTAAGCTAATCCAGCAAACCCGTAAGGTGAAAGAGAAGCTGCTGTCAGGCAATGCCCCTGATACCGCAAAAGTGACCATGCTAGGCAGCGGCTCACGTTTGATTGGTGGCTCAAAAAGCGTGGATTTAACCCGTGATGAAGTCCACCAAGTGGCATTAGAGGGTTTCTTCCCTCTCACCGCCTTTGATGATCAACCTAACCAGCGCCAAGCCGCCGTGGTCGAATTTGGCCTGCCTTATGCGGCCGACCCGGCCATCAGCAAACACATGGCACAGTTCATTGAACTGCACGACACCGTATGTCGTGACTCTTTTGCCGCACAAGGGATCAACATTTCTCCGTCACAACCGGCCATTCCCGTCGCCGTGCTGCTAAACGGTGGTGTATTTAATAGCCCGTTGTTGTCTGAGCGCGTGCTGTCTACGTTCTCAGCATGGCGCGGTCAACCTGTCGCGGAGCTAAGCAACCCACATCCGGATTTAGCTGTCGCCTACGGTGCCGTCGCGTATGCCAAAGCCCGACATGGTGCACAGCTGAAAATTGGTGGCGGCTCCGCCCGCTCCTTCTTCTTGGTCTTAGAAGGCAAAAAGAAAGCCAAACAAGGCCTGTGCATTCTGCCAAAGGGCCTGGATGAGGGCACCGAGATCCGCCTGAAAGATCGCAAGTTTGCCCTGACATTGGGTGAGCCTGTGCGTTTTAACCTGATGTCATCTACCGATGATACGCACACGCAGGCGGGGGGCTTGTACACGCTGGATGCTGACAGTTTCGTCGCGCTGCCACCGTTTATCGCCACGCTCGACAGTGAAACCGATCGTAGCGAATTAGCCGCCAACCAAAAAGAACGCGAAGAAGTGACGCTGGCCTGCCAGTTAACGGAAGTGGGTACCCTACAAATCGAATGTGTCAGCATTCATGATGAAAACAAACGCTGGAAAGTGGAATTCGCGATCCGCAAAGACATCGCCAAACTGAATCAAGGCAAGCATGACGGCACACTGGCCGAGTCTGCCCTGCCCGCTCACATGGATGACGCCATTGCACTCGTGAAACAAGCGTATGGTGGTAGCACTAAAAATGCCGATGCAAACGCCATTAAAACGCTGCGAAACCAACTAGAAAAACGTCTGGGTAAACGCGATAACTGGGAAACCCCTTGTTTGCGTGCACTGGCTGATTCTTTGCTAGAAAGTAAAAAGCGTCGTCGCCGTTCTGATATTCACGAACGCAACTGGCTGAAGCTAACAGGCTTTGCGCTGCGTCCGGGCTTTGGTTACCCAACCGATGACTGGCGTATGGAACAAGTGTGGGCGTTATATCAGCATGGGATCCAGTTCAATACCAACACCCAAACCTGGAGTGACTGGTGGACATTCTGGCGCCGTGTGGCCGGTGGTCTGAGCCAAGAGCAGCAATTGGTGATCTACAAAGACATCGCCAAATACATCAACCCAAGCGCGACCCGTGACAGCAAGCTGGCAAAAGAAATGCAAGAGCGCAGCTACGAAGACATGGTACGTCTTGCAGCGTCATTAGAGAACCTACCGTTCGATAAGAAACTGCAGCTCATTGAGTGGATTTTTGGTCGCTTACAGAAAACCCAATACTCGCAAGCACATTGGTGGGCGATTGGTCGTATCGGTACGCGCAGTCCTTTCTATGGCAGTGCGCACAACCTACTGACACCACAGCACGTGGCGTTCTGTCTACCTGAATTGATGGATTTTGACTGGCGTAAAGATCCAAACATCGCGTTCGCCGCCGTAATGATGTGTCGTATGACTGGCGACCGAACGTTGGATATTGATGACACGAATCGTGATGCTGTGATCAAAAAACTGAAGGCCAGCAAAGTGCCTGAAAGTTGGATTGAAATGGTCTCATCAGTGAAGGTATTAACGGAAAGCGAAACCAAACGCGTGTTCGGTGATGCTTTACCAACAGGATTACGCTTAATCGATTAAGGTTCTGTTAGGGTTCGGCTGGTAATCTCAAAGACATAAATGAGAACGAATTTTTGATTCTTTAGCACTTTGCTTTGTAATTTTTTGTCTAGCGAGTATTACCACATGAACCGTACACAATATCAGATTATTGCGCAGCGGATTTTCAAATCTGAGAACCAGCGTGTTGCCGTTGAAGCTGTCATTTTTGAAGGCCTGTCAAGTTACGAGGCTGAAAAACGCTTTGACGTACCAAAAGGTACTTTGTCACGTAACGTACGTAAGTACAAACGTGAGGTTCAATATCTTCAGAGCGTCGTTGCAGCTTAGCTGCCACGGTTGAACATATAAAAAACGGAGAGTCTTCATTACTCTCCGTTTTTTTATACGTATATTACAGGTTCCGAAAGGCTCCGTGAGGTTCAGTAAGTAGTGATATCACACCGCTTTAGTGGCATCATCGCGGCCTCGCAACCAGCAACTTACCCAGAACAAACCCACACCACCAAGCAACATGCCACCATTGGCAAACCAACCAAAATCAAGGTATGTGTTAAGCGCAGACTCACTCATTAATACGTCCACCGGCAATCCATAGAAAGCTGAAAACTGACTGCCTAGCTCACCGTTGCCCGTGATTTGGAACAACGCAATTTTAATGAGGATAATGGCAAACATCACGCTCAGTAACGGGTAACGGGTCAACTGTGAAACCACCAGTAAACCACACGCCAGCGGGAATAGCGCAAGACTCATCATCGCCAGCGTACCGATAAACTGCCCCCAGTGCACAAGGATATTTGGCAGGGAAATTTGCCACGACTGCATCATATCGGCCGGCAACCACATAGACGCCATCAACCACACAATGAAATCAGAAAAGGCCAATAAAGCCGACGCAATCACCGGCACCAGCACAAGAATAAAGGCAAGCTTGGCAGCGATCGTGAGGTAATCAGACACTGGCATGGAGCGCCAAAACATTAAAGTGCCTTCCTCCTTTTCTTTACGTAGCGTTTTAGGCACATAAATCATGAATAAGATAAGATACAGCATCCCGGCAATCAGCTCATTTAATTTACCGATTAACCCCGTAAAGCCATCACTGCGTAGCCCCCAATCAATCACACCGTTACCGGTCGACTGAATAGAAATCGTCGCGTTATCGCTCATCATGACAAACGCAAAATTCAATACGGCAAATAAAGCGAGAAAAAGTGGCAACTTCACCACAATACGGTATTCCCACAATTCTTTTTGCAATAAGGTCAGAAATGCTTTCATTATGCCCCCTGCTGAACAGCAATAAAGATTTCAGCTAACGTCGGGCAAGAAACCTCACCTAATGTCGCCAATTTTTCCGGACGCGCCTGTTCAAAATACGCCGTCATGCCCTGCTGTTCTTGCTGAACATAAATCGGTTTTGCGGTTTCCGCCATTTTCATTTTATCGGCAGGTACTGCGACCTTTGCATACCTTGTCGTCACCTCATCCAAGGTGCCCGCGCAAACCACTTTCCCTTGTTTCAACATCAGCACGTCGGTCAGCAAATGTGCAATTTCATTCACTTCATGACTGGCAATAATCAAGGCTCGATCGCCGGCTTTAAACCATGCCATCAGTTGCTGGTAAAAGCGTTCGCGAAACAATAAATCCAACCCTAATGTGGGCTCATCCAATATTAAGACACGTGCGTGTGAAGACATGATCAACGCTAAATGCAATTGCACCTTCATGCCTTTTGACAGCTTAGCGATTTTGATTTTCGGCTGAATATCCGTTTGCGCTAAATACTCATACGCCCGCATCGCATCGAATTTCGGATGCAGGCCTGCCATATATTGAATAATCTGTTTAACCGTCATCCATTCCGGCAATAAGGCAGCATCAGAAATATAGGCTAAATCGCGTACTATAGTCACACGGTGTTTTTGAGGATCTAAACCAAAAACCTGCAATTGCCCATCATACGGGTGAGAGCCTAATAAGCTCTTTATTAATGTCGATTTTCCCGCGCCATTGTGACCCAGCAGCCCCAACACCTGACCCGCTTGTATATGCAGATCAACCCCCA
This sequence comes from Photobacterium aphoticum, assembly GCF_001029435.1. GTDB lineage: Bacteria > Pseudomonadota > Gammaproteobacteria > Enterobacterales > Vibrionaceae > Photobacterium > Photobacterium aphoticum. Next base: position 67,193 of record NZ_LDOV01000018.1, read on the forward strand.
TCAACGCTCGGTAACGGCCATATGACTTTCCCAGTTGATGTGCTTGAATCAAGGTTTCCACAATGTTTTACCTTATAGTTATTGTCGTACGTAAGTATTTCCCGTACCGAAACAGATTTCTCAAGTGCCCTAGTGTATTACAACGCGTTTATTGTTCAGCAACGGTTTAGATAACTGTTAACTCTCTCGCATATCGCCACACAATATCACGCTGACATTTACATTTTAAATATGAGAAACAAGAAAAGTGCGCCAGGAAACCGGGCACACTAAAGAGGCTGGATAATTGCTCTGAGCATTGACGGGGTATGTCACGGCAGAGACTTACAGCAACACGTGCTGATTACACAATGAATACAGAGATACTTTACACCAGGTGTGCATATTCTCAGGCTAGCCTTTTCGAAGACTGACTTTATTATGGCAGACATAGACGTCGCTTTTTTTAGACAGTCGAACAGTGATTAGACCCATTGGGCTTAATACACTAAGCATAGCTTTTCATTGCTATAAATTTGGGGTAGCTGGCAATATTATATATGCACAGTGTTTGATATTATTCACTCTTTTCTAGCAATTCTTCTGGATGAACGCCGTCTTTTTCCATTTGAGCCAGAATTTCCGTCATGCGAACTTGACGGGCTTCGTCTTTAAATTCGTGAAGAACAGCAATCAGGTTATTAATCTTATGAAGAGGCATACGCTTAATCACTGCTTTCTGACGACCCGGTACTTCGTCCGCGAAATCAATCAGCATTTGACGGTAGTCAGCGCGCTCTTCTTTTACTGAACCTGTTTTTGTATCAACGTTTTTTAGCATAGCTGATAATGCTTTTTCAGCAGCCGCAAAATTATCCATGAATATGACCTCTTAAACCGAATGCTTCGTTTGTGTCCGCAGGTTTGGCATTACGCCAATAATCAAATACAGCAGTACACACGGCAATCGAAAATGATGACGAATAAAAATATCTCAACAGAGAGAGAAAATCTCTGCAATATTGAACCACATACGATGCAGATCACTGATTCGTTTGAAAGCAAAGGTTGTGGCAATAGCTGAAGACCACACAAGGCAGATGCGCCGATGATACCTCTTGTTTCCAAGTATGTGAACTTAAATTTTCTTGAATTTATCACCACTCATTACGGACAGAAAAGTGCTGAGAGATACCCATACCAAGTAGTGTGGTTCAGACTTTTCACTTTAGCAACTTGTTAAACATAAGACGGCAGAATATGTCTTCCCCCCTTACTCCACCATTTTGCTAACACTGAGGTATAATAAGTTTTCAATATTTACTTGTGACCATTCTTTTTCTAATGACCATACGAAAACTGAATCTCAGCGCCCTACTGGCGCTTTGTACTTTACTCTCTCCTTCTACTGTTGCGTCAGTCAAAGTCTCAGGACACTTTGTCGCAACCGAAGCCTGTCCGGTATATCAATCTATTAAAAAGAAAACCAACCCAGGCAATCATAAAACCGAACCCGGCACCCGCTATCCGGCCCTTTTTTTGAATAAACCCAATGGCGATTGGGTACAGATCCGAGTTCCTCAGGCCCAACCCGACACCCGATGGGTCAACACTGAATGTGGGCAATCAGCATTCACGCAAGGAGCAGGCAAGCAACAAGCCGGTGCCACGAATAAACCGACCAAAGCGCAGCAATGCCAAACAAAAGGACTACAAGACTCTTATGTTTTAGCGGTCAGCTGGCAGCCTGGCTTTTGTGAACACAGCAAAGGCAGCGCGAAAAAACCTGAGTGTGCCGCGCTGCTTAAAGGGAAACGCACCACACATAACCTGACCCTGCATGGCTTATGGCCAAATAAACGCGCTTGCGGCACCAAATACGGCTACTGCGAGCCGAATAATAAAATGCAATTATCGGCCAGTACCATCAAGACCATTGCACCGTGGATGCCAAACTTCTATTACGAGAACGATTTTGGGGCATATCAGTGGAAAAAGCACGGTACCTGTCAAACCCGCGATGATGATACCTATTTCCTGCTCGCAGCAGATCTTGTCAAACAAGTCGACAACTCTGCCATTGGCCAGTACATCAAAGCCAATATTGGCCAGACAGTAAACGTAAAGCAATTTCAGCGTCACCTGAATAGCACCCTTGGCACTCAAGCCACGCAACGTATTCAATTATCATGTATAAACAAACGCTACCTGCAAGAAGTACGTATTACGCTGGGTAACGACTTTGAACGTTATACGTCATTGACGGATAAACTGGATGCGGCTCCCAAAGCGCGGAATTTCCAAGGAAACTGCTCTGCCACCATACATATTGAAGACTAAAGCCACTGCGTAACGAAGCATATCGGCAATGAGACACCGTCACTTCCAATCACACCTTGCCTTGCTGTATTTTTGAGCAAGGCAAGGCCACGATAAGCAGAATATGAGAGTTCGGTAGGATTTCTCATATTCCCTCTCTTGCATTCTGATCTGGCTTTTGTACACTGAAGACATTGATTGCTAAAGCAATAAATAAAAGCCTTTTGGCGGACATTAGCGCAGTTTGGTAGCGCACTACTCTGGGGGAGTAGGGGTCGCTGGTTCAAATCCAGTATGTCCGACCAAAAGGCTTTTTTACGCCTACCCATTCTTTTTCTACTGCCTATTCTATGGGTGAAAATGGGTGTAGCTCCCTGCTGTTTCGCCCCTTTGCAAGTGCCTTATGCGCAGGCCTGCACAGCCCCAGTACCTGATTCGCAACCCGCTTTGCGGCTTCACGCAGATACCACTGCACAATAACTCGCCTGACTGTCTTTTTGACGACTTTTTTACACAACATTTTCAAGTAATTAAGGTAGTATAAATATTGTTTGTTTTGTTTTTCCCTAGGTTTTTATGAAGCTATTGAATATTTTTCGCATGAGTGCGGTGATCGGTATTGTACTGGTTGCTTCCATTCTGCTGGTTGATCGATGGCTTTCCGCGCAGGCTTCATCACGCATTTTTGATTCTACCGCCGAAATTCCACCCCGCTCTATCGGATTGGTATTAGGCACCAGTAAGTACATCGCCAAATCGCTGAACCCGTATTACCAATACCGAATAGATGCGGCGATATCGCTTTACGAGCAAAAGAAAGTGAACGTGTTGCTGCTCAGTGGCGACAATGCACACCGCTCTTACAATGAACCATGGACCATGAAACGGGACCTCCTCAAAGCGGGTGTACCGGATGACAATATTGTGCTCGATTATGCCGGGTTCCGCACATTAGATTCAGTGGTCAGGGCCAAGCGTGTCTTCGATGCGGATCACTTTGTGATCATCACCCAACGCTTCCATTGTGAGCGTGCATTGTTTATTGCTGAGCGTAACAATATTGATGCCATTTGCCTGGCAGTACCTGGCCCCAAAGGTTTGGCTGGACTCAAAATACGGATGCGTGAAGTACTCGCCCGTATTAAAGCCATTATGGATATTTACATTCTGGATATGAAACCAAAGTTTTTAGGCCCTAAAGAGCCGATTACGCCACCCGAAGCGGATCAGCCCGACACTGAACAATCAAACTCGGATCAATCCAAGACAGAGTAAACCAATACGAAGCCGTCTGATACTGAATAGCTAGATACTCAGCAAAATACGGCAATAGATATCGCTTCTGTTCCTTCATCGCCAGCCATGCTTATTCAGATGCCTCTGACGCCTCATTTCAGGAATAAAAAAAGCCACGTTTCCGTGGCTTTTTCCTTGAGTGAGCCGTCGTGATTACTGCTTCACGACTTTTTCACTACAAGAAAATGATTTCATAAATTTTGCCCGAACACTCCGCATATGCGTTTGCGCTTCATGCTGTAAACGCTTACGCATAACACGTTGTTTTTTGTCCATATCCCTAGCCTTTCTATAGTAATCACAATCCTTGTATGGACATCATACCCAAGGCTATATCTCAGAAGAATAGCAAGCCGATAACGAAGAAAAAGTCTTAGACCCATTTCACAAAAACGCATTAATGTCATTTTTATCAGGTGAATACTTCACCTTATCCCCAGCAATTACTTCCTCTGTCAGACCGACGAAAATCCTTCAAATACCTGTATTTTAAAATATTTCCACTTAGCTCACACTCCAAAAAATTTACAGCACGAAATATCAACAATAAAACCCCAGTCAATTAACACAACGCAAACATCGAGTAGCCTTTATCTGCTCGCCAAGGAAAGAAAGGCCAGCCAATAACTATAATCAAGCAAAAGGAAACCCTATGACTGCCCTCACTATGACAATACGAAACTGGCTGTTAGATAAAAAGAGCATGATATTACTGGCTGATATCGCTTTATTTATGGTGCTTCTTAATACCCTGCCTTTTGAACCCAATGTCGTGATTGGTTTGAGTATCTTGGTATTTGTTGCCGTACTGTGGTTGACTGAAGCCCTGCATGTCAGTATTACCGCCATTCTGGTACCACTACTCGCGGTGGGGTTCGATATTTTCGATACCTCAAAAGCGTTAAGTAACTTTGCTAACCCCATTATCTTCTTGTTCCTCGGTGGCTTTGCTCTCGCAGCAGCGCTACACAAGCAAGAACTCGATAAAGCGATTGCAGATAAAGTGCTGTTGATTGCCCAAGGTCGCATGTCCGTCGCCGTATTCATGTTATTTGGTGTGACGGCGGTACTGTCGATGTGGATCAGTAATACCGCCACCACCGCGATGATGCTGCCGCTGGTATTAGGCGTACTGAATAAAGTCAATGCGAAAAGTGAACGCAGTACTTACGTTTTTGTTCTGCTGGGTATTGCCTACTGTGCCAGTATCGGCGGTATTGCCACCATCGTCGGTAGCCCACCGAATGCCATTGCAGCAGCGGAAGTTGGTTTGAGTTTTACCGAATGGATGGCCTTCGGTGTCCCCGTCACGATCGTGTTATTGCCTATGACGGTCGCCATGCTATACATGCTTTTGAAACCCAATCTGAAACACACCTTTGAGCTGGATCATAAGCCGGTTGTCTGGAGCAACATCTTGAAAGCCACCGGCACCAGTGTGTTCTTGGCGCACAGTTTGGGGGATTTCCTCGCGCAAGCCGGCTTGTTCTTTACTATTCTGGTGGTTGCGGGCTTTGTGGTTTTCCTGACAGAATTTGCCAGTAACACCGCCAGTGCCGCCCTGCTGGTACCGGTGTTTGCAACTGTCGCGGAGGCATTGGGTGTGTCACCTGTGATCCTGTCAGCACTGATTGCCGTTGCCGCATCGTGTGCCTTCATGTTACCGGTCGCGACACCGCCAAATGCCATTGTTTTTGGCTCTGGCCACATCAAACAATCTGAAATGATGAAGGTGGGGATTTATCTCAATATCGCCTGTATCGGTATATTAAGCCTGATCGCGTACCTGTTTTGGTAAGCGTGTAATAACGAGGCACAAAAAAGGTGGCACGCAGCCACCTTTCTTTTTATGACACGATAACCCATTAGATATCGTCTGCGGGGTATCGTACTCCCATAATGGCACGGGCTTGGGTCGTAATGGCGCTGACAATCTGAGTACGCAGTAAACCGTCATGATTGATCTGGCGCTCAGCCACTAAGCGGGCAAATTCCGTCGCTTCATACACCATGGCGTTGTCGTCTTGCTCTACCGTCAAATCGACAACCGGCTCGCCTTTACGATGCAAATGCACACCATGACACTCAGAAATGAAGTCCACCAATAACGTGCCCTGCTCCCCTTGAATTTCACTCGGGATATAGCCATCACTCACTTTAGAATGGCATAGCGTGACATCAAAATCTTTATAATGCAGCACCAAGGTGCCATGCGCATCCACGCCTGAATCCAATAAAACACCCTGTGCCGTCAAGCTATTCGGCTCACCAAACAAACCAATTGCAGCACTGAGTGGGTAAATGCCAATATCCATCAAAGAGCCGTTAGAAAACGCCGGATTAAACGTATTCGGATTCTCGCCCTGCAGATACTTAGGATAGCGGGAGGAATACTGGCAGTACGACAAATACACTTTGCGTAAACGACCAAGCTTTGGCAGCGCATTCTGAATCACGGCAAAGTTCGGCATATAAGCAGTTTTCATCGCCTCAAACAACACCACACCGTGCGACTGCGCCAGTGCAATCAAGTCTTGAACTTCCTGAATGTGCGAAGCCAGCGGCTTTTCGCCGATCACGTGAATACCCTGCTGAATGAAAACGCGCGCTTGCTCAGCATGTAACGAGTTCGGGCTGGCAATATACACCGCATCAATCAAGCCAGATGTGGCCATCTCGTCTAATTTATCAAAGCAGTTTGATACCTGGTATTTTTCAGCAAACTGCGTGGCCGTCTCCAACGAACGGGAATAAACGGCATTGAGGGTATACTGTCCTGTGGATAATGCGGCACGAATAAACTGATCAGTGATCCAGTTGGTGCCAATGATGCCTAGACGGATCATAACGCTTCCTTTTTGGGTTTTCTGCAGTGTAACAAAACCCTCTCGCAAATCTTGTTGAAATTATCACCAACCACGCTAATTTTGATGAAAAAAAACCAGCCGTGTATAGGCTGGTTTCTCAACTTTCGCTGTGTATCCGGCTAGTTATCAGCTCGCAGCTTCTACGCGGTTTCGTCCCTGACGCTTCGCTTTATACAGCGCGCGATCGGCACGTTGAATGAAGGTATCAATACTTTCACCCGGCATGTACTCAGCTAGGCCAATACTGCAGGTTAGGTTTAACCCTTCCGTCCACTGATAATTTTCAATGATCGTTCGGATCATATCAGCAAACTCGGTGATCCCGCGAAGATCCGTGGCCGGACAGAAAACGATAAACTCTTCACCGCCCCAACGTACCACCACATCGGTTTTTCTCGCACGCAGGTTGAGCACACGTGCAAACTCTTTAAGCACCTCATCCCCCACTTTATGGCCGTAGGTGTCATTGATGGTCTTAAAGAAATCAATATCGATATACGCCATCGAAAATGCATGACCGTTATGCTTAGAGAAACCAATCACCTCTTGCAGCCAGCAATCCACCGCATGACGATTCTGCGCGCCTGTTAGGCTATCGGTGTAAGCCAGTTCTTCAAACTTCAACGATTGCTCATGCAAGCTCTCATTGGCATCTTTCAGAAACTCCGCCTTCGCAACCATTTCACGTAGTTGATGATTAAGACGACGACGCTCAACAAACAGAAAACACGCCGCCGCTAATACCCATAGGCTGGTGTTAAAGCGCAGCAGCATTTCTTCGCTGATCCATTCACCGTAAAACACTAATCGATTCAATTGGATCGTGTAATGTGACTGCTTAATGTAACTGCCTGTCGCAATCTCAATTTGCAAGATATTGTCAAACTGAGGCCCCGATGTCTCAATAGGTAACTCGTATTCAGCAATCCACCAGGACAACACCTGGAACGCTTTTAATGGGATCACCGTCAGGCCTTGGTCAATACCCGGCGCATATTCGATAGCATTGAATTTCAGGGAAACAGGATCGTCCTGTGAGGAGTAAGCAGGATCATAATTACGTAAATACACACGAATGCGCTCCCCTTCTATCGGACTGAAGTAATCGACATCAATCCCGACGGAATGGAAGTTGCTCAAATCTAGCCCTTTGGTGGTTTTGGACAGATCTATCGCGATCTCACAATAGGGCCACTTGCCCTTATCACCAATATCACAATTTAAGACCAACGACTGGCCGCTGATATCAATCTCCGAATGGGTATTTCCTCCTTGGGTTTTGTCATCAACACAACGCACAAACGCGTTTTTTGCACTGATGCTGTACTCCTTGTTAAATCCGCCTAACGCATAAAAGAGATAAGAAAAAAGGGAAAATGATAATAATGCGTAAGCAGCATACCTTAATCGGCGACGCAACTTTTCCACTCAAACACCTATACACTGACAACTTATTGACACTTTGAACGATCTTGATTTTGCAACAAAAACAATGTGGTACATCTTAGTCGTTTAAAGCATATATTACTTTTTGATGACGTTATCAAAATCATTTTTACCAACCAAGCAGATTTTCATATCAATTGGCTGAATATCTAAATTTCATATTGTTAGTCACAGTTTTAATTGTATCAGTTTATTAACGGCACAAAAAAAGCACCGCCAATGGCAGTGCTTTGTATGTTCGTTTTCGCTTATCGTTTTACATGACGACCGCGATTTTTGTGAATTTTGTGTTTCGCTTTCGCGCGTCGCTTCTCACTGGAGCGGCCTCGGCGTTGGTTTTCTGGCGGTTCGATAGTTGGATCTGGCTCATAGCCTTCCAGCCATTGTTGCGGCAATTTCTTATCCAGCAGATCTTCAATCGCACGCAATGCCCACTCTTCATCCAAACTCATCAATGAAATCGCGTGACCTGTCATGCCTGCACGACCGGTACGGCCAATGCGGTGTACATAGTCTTCCGCCTGGAATGGCATATCAAAGTTCACCACGTATTCCAGCTGCTCAATGTCGAGACCACGGGCTGCCACATCTGTTGCTACCAGCACGCGTACTTTGCCAGATTTAAAGTCATCCAGCGCACGCTGACGGGCACCTTGGCTCTTATCACCATTGATAGACGCCGCTTTAATGCCGTCTTTACCCAACTCTTTCGCTAATTCGTCTGAGCCCTGCTTGGTTTTGGTAAATACCAGCACCTGTTGCCAGTTACGCGAGCCAATCAGGTAGGCAAGTAGTTCACTCTTACGGTGCTTATCGACGGGATACACCATTTGCTCAACGGTTACAGCGGTTGAGTTGGCTGGAGTCACTTCAATCAGCTTTGGATCAGTCAGAATGTCGTAAGCCAGCTTTTTCACTTGCTTACCAAACGTGGCCGAGAAGAACAGCGTTTGACGCTCGACTTTCATGCGCTTCATGATGCGCTTGATGTCATCAATAAAGCCCATATCCAGCATACGGTCAGCTTCATCCAGCACCAGGTATTCCACCTGACGCAAATCCACAGTACCCACATGAGCGTGATCCAACAGGCGCCCCGGTGTAGCAACCAAAATATCGGCCCCGTCCTGAATCGCTTGTACCTGCATTTTCATGCTGGTGCCGCCGTAAGCCACGGCTGTTTTTACCGCTAAGCCTTTGCTGTATTGACTGATACTGTCATACACCTGCTGTGCCAATTCACGGGTCGGTGTCAGCACCAACGCGCGGATCTGTTTATTGGTGCGCTCACCCGCAGGTTGTTCCAGCAAACGATGGATCAATGGTAAACCAAAGGCAGCGGTCTTACCGGTACCGGTTTGCGCGCCCGCCAGCACATCATGGCCAGCCAAGATCTCTGGAATGGCCTGGGACTGAACAGGGGTTGGTTCAGTGAATCCCATTTCGTTTATAATTTCAATAAGTTGGCTCTGTAAGCCCAAAGCTTGGAAAGACATGAAGAGTTCCGGCGATGATAGAAAGAGCCGGATTCTAGCAAACTTACACGTCAGGGAATACGTAAGATGCGGTTTCAGGACGAAAAAGGAATAAAAAAGCACTGCCCGGTTGCCCGTTGCAGTGCTTTTTTGTCAGCGAGAAAGGTGTACTTACTGCTTAATGTTCAGGAAGGCTGCGCCACGCACGCCACCCGCATCGCCGTGTTTTGCCTTGATGATCATCGGCACACGCGATACAGACAACAAATGCTTCGGCAGACGCTTTGGCATTTCGCTGTAAATCAATTCAAAGTTCGACAAACCGCCGCCCAGTACCACTACATGCGGATCCAGACCAGTGAACAGGTTTGCAAAACAAATTGCCAGCAGCTCCATGAAACGGTCAACGTGCTCTACCGCCTTAGGCTCGCCTTCTGCGTGACGGGTGATGATCTCAATCGCCTTCAGTTGCTCACCGTAGTAGTGCGTGTAAAGCTGTTCAAAACCACGGCCAGACAGGTAATTGTCGATACAACCTTTGTTCTTACAGCCACAGTCAAACAACGGTGCATTCTCACCCAGGTGGAACCAACCGTCGATAGGCATACGGGTATGACCCAACTCGCCTGCAACGTGGTTTTTACCCGAGAACACTTGGCCGTCATACACCAGACCGCCACCAAAACCCGTACCCAGGATCAGACCCAATACCGATTTTTCACCCTGCAGGGCTTCATCCCACGCTTCAGAAAGTGCAAAACAGTTTGCGTCGTTATCAATCGCGACACTGCGACCCAGACGAGACTCCAAATCCTTGCGCAGATTGCGTCCCATCGCTGCCGGAATGTTAGACGTCAGCAATGTGCCATTTTCAGCGTCTTCAATTCCTGGAATACCGATACCCACATACCCTTCGCAAGCAAATTCCTTATCTGCTTTCTCAATGATAGAAACAAGGGTATCAACCAATTTGTCGTAATCGTCACCTGGTGTAGGTACGCGCTCTGTTGCTACGCGCTCCAATTTTTCATTAAACGCACCAAATTCAATTTTGGTACCACCCACATCAAAGCCGTAGTACATCCTGCACTCTCCGATAAAAATCACAAAAAAACCAAACTGAAAAAATTATCCACAGTTCTACACCTACAGACTGTGACCAAACACCGATTTAACAGCGTTTTACTATGAGATTTCTCGCGTTTGTTGAAAGAAACATCAATAAATTACATAACTGGATGTTTCTTTGTCATTAATTTTCTTTGTTGATGTTTAAAAGCGATCAATTACGCGTAGTTCGCCATGTAGCTTTGCAGCTGTTCAATGCTGTTGTGATCCGGCAAGGTGCGGTTCATTTTACCGGTGATGTAGTTCTCGCGGAAAACATCAAACCACAGGTCCAACACATCCGCATTCTTCTGCTCGCCGTACAAGTCGATAATGCGTGCCGCCACTTCTGCCGTACCCAGCTGGTTCTCTTTGGACGCCTCACGCACTTTGTAGCGCGATGGCTTATCCGGGTTAATCGACAGTACCGGGAACTGATTCAGATACGGGCTTTTACGGAACATTTTCTTCGCTTCCGCCCAGCTGCCATCCAGCATAATAAAGAGCGGACGTTTGCCTGATTCCACCGTCACACTTGGCGCGACACGTTCAGGTTCGGCGTATTCCGCCGGAAACACCACATACGGCTGCCATTGCGGATCAGCCAATAACGCCAGCATGTCGGCATTAGGCTCGGTACGCGACCAGATATAGGCATAGGTATCTTTGAACAGATCGGCAATCAAACGGCCGGTATTACTTGGCTTGAGCACTTCATCATCGTACATCACCAACAAGAAAGCGGCGTTTGAGTCGATTTCCGGCTTGTTGGCACAAATACACAGATGAGTGCGTAACATGCAGAAACCACAACGCTCCACTTTCCCACCACGGGCAAGGAAAGGACGGGTAGAACGCGCAAGGCGCTCATCATATAAAGTATGGACAGCATGTATACGCATAACGATTCAACCTAAAACAAAAAACGCCAGCATTGTACTGGCGTCATATCGTGTTGCAATCATTATTCATCAGCGATCCGGTAAAACCCGTTACGCTGGCTGCAAGCTCGCCTGTTGGCTGATCGCACTGTCAAACAAGTTTTTCACCAAGCCGACGTAGTCTTCAAGAAACACGACTTGCTCGTTCGTCGGGCTGCGTGACCATGCACCGGCCAAGACTTCGCTCAAATCTGCCATCACGGCATCCGCCTCTTGCATCAGCTTAAAGCGCACATCTGGGTGCAGATCCGGATTTTGTGAGAACACGGCCATAATATTGGTCGCAATCATATCTGTGACGACATCTTCCACTGTTTCGTTACACACTTCTGCCGCTGATTTTTCAAACAATGAAAGGTGTTCAGTGAAATACTCAATCAATGCGTGATAGCCTTCGGACTCTACAACCATGGTGCCTTCAACTCTATTTCCATACAAATACACAGTGTCACAATCGCCCGTCTGCACGGCGCTGTCATTGTGAATAATATTATCATTAAAACATGCGGATATAGCCGCTAGCAAGCCCTAGCATGAATGCAGCGCGGATATCTCTGCCCTATTTCACATTCATGATGAGATACAGTAGGATCAAGTGATAACATCATAAAAAGGAAGTTAAAAATGAAAGTCATCCGTCTCGTCCTTGGCAAAATCATCCTGTTGCTGAATGCCGTCTTTTCACCGAAATCACAGCAACGTGACAGCGACGCCCAACAACGCGTTGAGCAAGAACTGCAAGCAATCACCTTGTACCAATTTGAATCGTGCCCTTTCTGCGTCAAAGTACGCCGTGCTGCGAAACGCTTGAATCTGCCACTGCAAACGTTGGATGCAAAACAACCGGATCATGAGCAAGCGCTGATTGCTGGCGGCGGCAAGCGTAAAGTACCGTGTTTACGCATCGAGCAAGACAACGGCGAAGTGACGTGGATGTACGAATCCAACGACATCATTGCTTACCTTGAACAACGTTTCGCCTGATTCCAATTCCCACCACTGCAAAGCACGCCTTGTGATATACCGCGTGCTTTGTTGATTTCCTTATCATTTTCCCAATCATAAAACGCTGCCTCATTGTTCTTTTGCTAGACTTCAAGCATTACCTTCTTCTCGCTTTCTCGATCAATGAGGTTCTCGTATGCGTTGCTGGCACGTACTCTCTCTTTCTTGTCTTGGACTGTCATCCCTGTTGCTGAGTACACAGAGCGCAGCAGAGAAAATCACCTACAGCGAACTCAAAAACGGGGATGTCATTACGGTGACATTAGACCAACTCCTGCCTACACAATCCGTGCTTGATTACGATGCGGAATACGCCAAGTTGCAATACTACGCCAACGATCCCAAACACATTTTTGATACGCTCTGCATCATCAATGGCGCAAAAGGCGTAAAAAAATGGAATGACGACGCCTCCCCGCTCGATCCCGCCAGCTACACCTGTAAAGCGGAAGCAGGCAGCGACACCGATCACATCAGTAGCGTCATTATTGGGCCGGAAGAAGGCATTCTCTATTTGGTCGATAACCTGACTGTCCTGTCCAGTTTTTGGGATATGCCCAATGGTGGCACCAGCGTCCCGGTAATGGTCAAAGTCACCCACAATCTGTTGTCGTCCGGTGATGATTTCTGGGCAGAAATGAATAATGATCATGAAGTATGGTTGCGCAATTACAAAGGCAAAAAAATTCAACCAGATGATTTACCGGAATATATCGGCCAAAAGCAGTTAAAGCATGATAAGTACTTGTCGCTGGTCAATTACCTCGACGGTATCAGTTATGCGATGCCAAAACCCAATGGGGATGACAATAAACAAGCCAACATTCCCTTTCTGGCTCTGAACTGGGCTTTGGTACTGCGCAAACACATGAAGATATCCGATTACAATCTTAATGATCCCGATGAATACGGCGCAGCCATTACCGAAGCTGCCACTATCATGGTTGATACTCCCGATGATGAGATCATCGGTCTGTCTAAACGTGATGCTAACGCCATGGGGAAATTCGATCAGGTTAACAGTGAAGCATTAGAGAAACTGCTGACCGATAAAGACTCCGCTTTTTCTCTCGCGATGGCTTATCGATTAGCTAAGAAAGAAAAATCCACCCCGAAAGCATTAATGGAGCAACAAGAAAAAGAGAAAGAAGCGAAAGAAAAAGCCGCTGAGAGCAATAATACCGAGAGTAAAGACACGCCTGAGAAAAATAATAAAGAAAAGGATAGCGATAAGGCAAAAGCATCCTCAGATGCCGATAATGATCAACCTAACGCCATTAATGAAACAACAGCGCAGTAACGGTACGTATAATATACCCTTCACCAAGGGGAGTGCGTAGGAACCGATGATGGCCTATAAATGATTAATATGGTCATTATCACCCTGAATATAACAGCCTAAATGCAAACTGTATTGCTGCTGTTGGGCACGTAAAATAAGTTGCGCCAAGTCTGCCGGATAAGTACGTAACGTCACAACATCATGCACCGATACCCACTCCACCGCTTGAATATAGTGCTCATCATTCAAGCCTTGCAGGTTATCAATATGCGGTATGCCGTGGTAACTGGCGATATGATAAAAGAACTCGGCATGATAGCGTGTCATTTCACTGCTCATCGCTTGTGGCGTTTCATGAAACTCGCGTACCGCTAATAACTCCCCCACCTGAACATGCAAACCAGTTTCTTCCAAACACTCACGCACCAGTGCCGCTTTGGTACTGATATCCCCAGGTTCAACACCACCGCCAGGTGGAATGTAATACTCACCACTGGCATCTTTCACCCGCATCAGTAATATCCGATGGTTTTCCATCAACACGCCTGCTGCGCGAATACGGTGTTTCATTGCTACACTCCCTCTCTGATCCCATCAGTGTTTCTGCCAAATACAAAAAACGACAAATCATAAAAATAGCACGCACTATCATGAAATCCATAGTTCATATTGCGTGAGAACTGCGAAAGCGATCGAACAACGAAAAGTAAAAATTCACTCCGAATATGAAGAATATTAATGTAATCGATTTCAAATAATAACTATATAGGTTCAACCGTTTATGAGTGAGCATGCTGTAAATAAAATCACTACCCATTACGAAGGCCATGTTTTACATATCCACAAGTCTTGGTTTACATTCAAAAGCCTGATCATTTTGGCTGTCTATTTTCAACTTATTCAAATCATTGGCATGCTCATCCATCATAATGTATTGCCGAGAGAATATACGCCTTTTTTCACCGTACACTATTTTGTTTTTTCTTGGCTGATTTTGGCCTATTTATTTTTTGCCACCTTTGTTAATCACAGTATCTTAATCATCAATGACAACATGTTGATTAAATACAATGCTCCCCTCCCTTGGGGAACAAAAAAAATCATCTATCTGAACCAAATCACCCATGTTTATCCTTCAGCCAGCAAAATACAATCTGAAATGGAAGGTGAGAAAATCAAACATTACGCATTGGTACTGGACACGTTAGAGGGAGATTCACAGACCGTACTGAAAGGCGTGGAAACCAAAGAAGACATTGATTTTATTGTTAATAAAATCAAAGAAAAACTCATTAAGCTGGATGCCGTCGATGCCAGCTCTGTCACTCAACCTCGCCCCTCCTTCTTTCAATAAGCCGCCAGCATGCGCTGACTTAGCGGGCGCCACATAAATTAACGCCCCCCTACAGACAGGCTCGACTCACAACACAAAACATCACGACACAAAAAAGCCAGCATCACGCTGGCTTTCTTCACATCGGCACACCGATTATTTGCGGTGATGACGCGCAATAAAGGTATCGAGTTTGTTGGCAAAATTCTGGCGGTCTGCCTGATTCAGTGGT
The DNA here is from genome assembly GCF_001029435.1 of Photobacterium aphoticum. Taxonomy (GTDB): domain Bacteria; phylum Pseudomonadota; class Gammaproteobacteria; order Enterobacterales; family Vibrionaceae; genus Photobacterium; species Photobacterium aphoticum. Next base: position 82,475 of record NZ_LDOV01000018.1, read on the forward strand.
GCAGGACCGCCCGTCTGAATCCCAGAGCTGCGCATGGTTTCCATGAAGTCACGCATCTGTAAACGCTGCTTAATAGTTTCCTTGCTGTACATTTCACCACGTGGATTCAGGGCATGTGCCCCTTTGGTGATCAGTTCGTCAGCCAGCGGAATATCAGCCGTGATCACCAAATCTCCAGGCTCAGCCTGCTGCACAATGTAGTTATCTGCCACATCAAAGCCCGCCTCTACCTGAATAGAACGGATATGTGGTGATGGTGGCACACGAATGTACTGGTTCGCCACCAGCGTCACCTGTACGGCTACACGGTCAGCCACACGGAATAAAATGTCCTTAATGACATTCGGGCACGCATCAGCATCCACCCAAATCTTCATGTATCCTCACTTATTCACTCACCTTTCCTTCTGCGGTAAAGGCCGTGAAATCGAATCCTAGAAAAAAGCCGCCATAACGGCGGCTTTCATAATAATCAGCTGTTGCAAAAAGGCAATTAACCTTCCATACCTTTCTTCGCCAGGTACTCGTCGTACGTGCCGTGGAAGTCTTCAACGCCATCTTTCGTGATTTCGATGATGCGCGTTGCAATAGACGATACGAACTGACGGTCGTGAGAAACGAACAGTAGCGTACCTTTGTAGTTTTCTAGTGCTAGGTTCAACGACTCGATAGATTCCATATCCATGTGGTTCGTTGGTTCATCCATTAGCAGGATATTAGGACGTTGCATGATCAACTTACCAAACAGCATACGACCCTGCTCACCACCTGACAGTACTTGTACTGACTTCTTGATGTCGTTCTGAGAGAACAGCATACGGCCAAGGATACCACGTACCACTTGCTCGTCGTCACCTTCTTTCTTCCACTGACCCATCCAGTCAAGCAGGTTCATGTCAGTGTCGAAATCAGCGCTGTGATCCTGTGCGTAGAAACCGATGTTGCTGTTTTCAGACCACTTGATCATACCGTCCATTGGGTCCATCTGGCCCGCAAGCGTGTTCAGTAGTGTTGATTTACCGATACCGTTCTCACCGATGATCGCAATACGCTCGCCCACTTCTACTAGTAGCTTCACATTGTTGATCAGGATGTTGTCGCCGTAGCCTTGCTTCAGACCTTCTACTTCCAACGCGTTACGGAACAGTTCTTTTTCCTGATCGAAACGGATGAATGGGTTCTGACGGCTAGACGCTTTCACTTCTTCAAGCTGAATCTTATCTAGCTGCTTCTGACGAGAGGTCGCCTGCTTCGCTTTTGATGCGTTTGCAGAGAAACGGCTTACGAACGTTTGTAGTTCAGCCATCTGCGCTTTCTTCTTCGCGTTGTCAGCCAGTAGACGCTCACGTGCCGCTTCTGCAGCCATCATGTACTCGTCGTAGTTACCAGGGAACAGACGCAGTGCACCGTAGTCCAAGTCAGCCATGTGTGTACATACGCTATTTAGGAAGTGACGGTCGTGCGAGATGATGATCATGGTGCAGTTACGCTCAAGCAGAACACGCTCAAGCCATGCGATCGTGTGGATGTCCAAGTTGTTCGTCGGTTCATCAAGTAGCATGATGTCTGGATCAGCAAACAGAACCTGCGCCAATAGCACACGTACTTTCAGACCCGGTGCAACCGCACTCATCAGGCCGAAGTGTAGATCTTCAGGAATACCCAGACCCAGTAGCAATTCACCAGCACGGGCTTCTGCTGAGTAGCCGTCCATTTCAGCAAATTCTACTTCTAGATCAGCAACACGCATGCCGTCTTCTTCAGACATATCAGGCATCGCGTAAATGCGGTCACGCTCTTCTTTGATTTTCCACAGTTCTTTGTGACCCATGATAACGGTGTCAACAACAGTGTACTGTTCAAATGCGAACTGATCCTGACCCAGTTTAGCCATACGCTCATTAGGATCTTTTGAAACAGTACCAGCGGACTGCTCTAGCTCACCGCCAAGGATTTTCATGAATGTTGACTTACCGCAACCGTTCGCGCCGATCAGGCCGTAGCGGTTACCTTCGCCAAACTTAACGGAAATGTTCTCAAACAGAGGCTTATCGCCAAACTGCATTGTGATATTAGCTGTTGAAATCAAAGTACTGTTCCAATAATGATGTCGTTCAAGCAATAAAAAAGCCGCCTTTAACGGACGACTTTCTCACTAAGTTGGCGCGAGTATAACAGGTTTTGTGATGATCATCACCCCTTAGCCCATTGTTGCCCCATTCTATACACCTTTTTAATTCATTCTGGTGGGTAATTTATACAGATTGCCTCACTAAGACTGATACTCATCAGTAACGTTAATGCAATCTGACACTGACACTCACTCCCCCGACCGTCATTAATCCGCTAATGTTGGGCGGTATGGCTCTTCGCGAGCACCATGAGATAACACCAATTTAATAATGAAAATCGGGGCTAGACATGCCAACCCGACTGGCGATGGCACTGCTGTTTGGTGGACTCACCATGCGTTTTTTAGATGGTAAGCAAACCGATATTGCGCAGATCGTGGATTGGATTTTGGCGCTTGCGTCTGATGGAAAAGCATAAATACGCAAAAGAAGATGGCATACACAGTAGATGTGTGTTTAATCGCAGCCCCGAGTATCTCTTGGGGCCCTATTATCGCGCCTAACCATCTGAATGTGAGGAACCCCCGTACTCGTTGCTATGAAAACATCCCCTGACGGCTCAAAACCCAACTTTTGATACATGGATACGGCATGCAGTCTGGCATTTAAATATATCTCTTCGGCATGCATTTCAATAGCAATATGAATCAGCTGTGTGAGCACACGCGTACCTAAACCTTGCCCTTGTCGCTTTGGACAAACGACCATCTGAGATATTTTAAATCGTCGAGGACTTTCTTCACTGAGTCGACCATAAGCACATAATGCACCATTGTGTATCGCGGCAATATGAACGCTGTCTTTTTCTAGCGCATCAAACAAAATATCTCGAGGAAGACCTGGCTCGCGGAAAAATAATTCATAGCGTAAATCGAGTGCCTCTTTGTAAAGAGAATCCGTATTTGTCAATTGGATGAATTCCATTCACCCCCCTATCAAAAAAATCAGTCGCAACAGTATCATGCCCGGCTTATTCATTCGCACATAATAATACGCCATTAATAAAAAATGATTCAGGTGAACCACGTATTGCCCTTACGAATTAGGAAAAGTAATAATAATGACTAGGACCACAACGACAGAGTTTTAAAATATCGCATTTAGCTGATGGCATAATAAGTAAACGCTCATGATGATACTTTCACGAATTACGCCATCAATTTAAGGGGTTACGCTCTATTGCACGAATATGTATCGCCGGTAGATTTGACTCTCAACGAAATTTTATTTCCGTCAAAATCCAGTATCTCCGTAGAGACACTAACATTCACAGGAAACATAGACTTTATATCAATAAAATCTTCAAACCCCGTCTGTGAGACATTGGTTACCTGAACATTATTGGCTTCTGTTACGAGATACTTGCCCTCTTCAGAAAAATGCCAACCGCCATCACCTGACATTGAGTACTCTAATATTTTTCCCACGCTTGTATTTTTCAAGTCAAGACTGAGCACACCAATAGAACTGAGCTTCCCATTCTCTTCATACTTATCTTCAGATACAAATTCCATCGAGCTTCCATCTGGATTCGTGACTGAGAACTTACACTGCCATGTCCCTAAAATGGTCTCACTGTTAGCTACTTTCGCTGTTTCTCCCTCTACACTTTGAGTACCGGAGCCAGTAGAACAACCCATAAGTAACGCACTTACCACAATACCTAAACCAATCATTTTCATCGTATCAACTTCCTTTTATATCTGTTATTCGTCAAACAGCGAATGACTAACCTTTCCCTGACTCAATAACATATACCCCATCTCAGTATATATACCACCCAACGTTAACCCCATAAAAGCCAACTTATATGTTGATATCTATTCCTATGAGGCTTTTGATAAGCTCTCACAAACTTCTAGCTCATCACTATTTTCGAGAAATATTTCAAGCAGCTCCAACTTGTGTTTTTCAGGATCGTTTATAAACCCAGAACGCAATTCTGGAGTTGCAGCATCAAATATAATATCTGTCTGACAATTACAGCGTTCTTTATCATTGTATTTTATTTTACATCCCATATTCATAGACATACGAAACATTTCATCATCATTAGGTGTCGAATTATCGACACTACGACTTGTAGAACCGCATGCCGTCAACAACAATAAAGCAAAAGTCATTATTATTTTTTTCATATACTCCAATCCTTGGGGGTATCTTTATTTATCCTTTCACCATCCATATAGCAAAACACAAGAGTGGATATCATTGAAAGATAAAAATAGAGACACAAGGCTGGCATCACAAATTTAACAATGCAACATACAATCACGTATCAAACATAACACATAAACATGTTTCAACCGAACCAATAAACCGTGCTGAACATAGACTAACCCGCCTTTGTCAACGTAACAGGACGAGTCCCATCACAAGCGCCTTTTTCGACGTTTTGTAGCGGACTCACCCCTTGCTGCGACCAGCGATGATCTTCCCGGCTGAGTTGCCGGTACTGTTTGGGTGTAACACCAAGATAGGCCTGAAAGATGTCGTAAAAGCGGCTTGACGAGTTAAACCCTACCGTGAGTGCGATATCAAGGATTGTCTTCTCGGTATCACTGAGTAAGGCGCGGGCATGATTGATCCGCATCGCGGTGGTGTATTGTTTGATGGTCATCTGCATAACCCGCTGGAAAATGCCCATCGCGTAGTTCATATGCAATCCCACATGATCCGCCACTTCTTTTGCTGTTAACGCGGAATCGTGATGACTAGCGATATATTCCAGCATTTGGCTGACATAAAACTGCGCATGTTTAGACACGCCGTTCAGTGTTTTGCCTTCCCCTCGCCCACTCATGAGCGGTGACCAACCATCGAGGCAAACACGTTTGAGCATCAGGCAAATTTCATCGGTCGCGAGTTGTTTGCGGCTTTCTTTTTCGTGCCGCATTTCTTGCTCCCATCTGGCGAGTTCAAATTCACTGACGAGCGCATTGCCTTCTGACTGCAAAACAGCACCGTGGGTGATTTGGTTCACCAACTCTTTGCTGAGCGGCCAAGAAAGAAACAGATGGATCGGGATATTGATGATCCCCATATTGTGGCTGTTACCCGGATTGGTCAGGCGATGTGGGACAGACGCCCAAAAGATACCGATGTGGCCGGCTTTTACCACCACTGCCTCTCCGTTGATCATGTATTCCACATCATCACCAAACGGAATATTCACCTCTATCTGACCATGCCAGTGGTACCCCGGCATGCTATGCGGCGCGCGTAATATCGCATCCACTTGTTCATAGGTGGAATACAACGATAACGGGCTGACTGACACGTTGGCATCACTGTACTGTTCCTGCTTGGCAAGGGTCGTCGCAGAAGCATCCGGGGTACGCATGATTCATCCTTAGAAAACGGTACAAAATCTTCTTCTACCAAGTAATGGTCAAAATAACTATGAAACCCCTCATAATTTGCATTTTATGCCGTGATAAAACGGTCATTACGAGATCACGGTAACAAAGCTACATATTCCCGACTATTCAACCCCGTTAACACTCCCTAAATTCCACTTTTATCTCCTATTTCCTCAGATTTTCAGAGCCGCAAAAGCCGATCTGAGAAAACAGGAGTTTGATGATTTTATTCGTGACGCATCCATCGCCATGAGAGCGGTAATGTGTGTGCATAGTCTGAAACACACAAGCTAAGACCAAGAGCTAAAACATAAGAGTCATAACAGGAGCACAAACAATGAGAACGCCAAAAATCACGTTTATCGGCGCGGGTTCAACCATTTTTGTTAAGAACATTCTTGGTGATGTTTTCCATAAACCGGCGCTGAAAAATGCCGACATTGCCCTGATGGATATTGATGAAGTCCGTTTGGAAGAATCACAAATTGTAGTGAGTAAGTTGATGGAATCCGCCGGTGCGAACGGCCACATTACTTGTCACCTCAATCAGAAAGAAGCCCTGCAAGACGCCGACTTTGTGGTCGTGGCTTTCCAGATCGGTGGTTACGAGCCTTGCACCGTCACCGACTTTGAAGTGTGTAAGCGTCACGGGTTAGAGCAAACCATCGCCGACACCTTAGGCCCTGGCGGTATTATGCGCTCGCTCCGCACCATTCCGCACCTGTGGCAAATCTGTGAAGACATGACTGATGTCTGTCCGAATGCCACCATGCTTAACTACGTCAACCCAATGGCAATGAACACTTGGGCGATGTACGAGAAATACCCGCACATCAAACAAGTCGGCCTGTGTCACTCTGTACAAGGCACGGCAGAAGAGCTGGCGCGCGATCTGGACATTGATTACCGTGATCTGCGTTTCACCTGCGCTGGTATCAACCACATGGCCTACTACCTGACGCTGGAAAAGAAAACGGCAGATGGTGAATACGTCGATTTCTACCCAGAGATGCTGGCGGCCTTTGAGCGCGGTGACGTACCAAAGCCAGGACTACACCACAACGGACGCTGCGTAAATTTAGTGCGCTATGAGATGTTCAAAAAGCTGGGCTATTTCGTCACAGAATCTTCTGAGCATTTTTCCGAGTACACCCCTTACTTCATTAAACCGAACCGTCCTGATCTGATTGAACGTTACAAAGTGCCACTCGACGAATACCCAAAACGTTGTGTAGAGCAAATCGCGAGCTGGAAACAAGATTTAGAAGCCTTTAAAACGGCCGATAAGATTGAAGTGAAAGAATCCCATGAATATGCCAGCACCATCATGAATGCCATTTGGACAGGGGTCCCGAGTGTGATTTACGGCAACGTAAAAAATGACGGTTTGATCGACAACCTGCCACAAGGCTGCTGTGTAGAAGTGGCGTGTCTGGTGGATGCCAATGGGATCCAGCCAACGAAAGTCGGCAAAATCCCTAACCATTTAGCGGCGCTGATGCAGACCAACGTGAATGTTCAGACCCTGCTGACAGAAGCCATTTTGACGGAAAACCGCGATCGCATCTATCACGCTGCCATGCTGGATCCGCACACAGCTGCCGTATTAGGCATTGAGGAAATCTACGCACTGGTTGATGACTTAATTGAAGCGCATCAAGGCTGGCTGCTTGCTTGGTGTCATCAGGAATCACATCAATAATCGCGCCTTTCGATAGCCCTCACTCTCGGGGCTATCGAAGCCAAGAGATAAACGCAAAACAATCAATATAAAAGCAATAAACGAACCTAACGTGAACTCTACTGGACATACCCCCCTAAATATGGGGGGTGTAAGGAGACCTTATGAGCGTATCTATGAACACCAAGCTAAGTTATGGCTTTGGTGCCTTCGGGAAAGATTTTGCTATTACCATCGTGTATATGTATTTGATGTTTTACTACACGGATGTGGCAGGCATTTCAGCTGCCGTGGTCGGTACCATTTTCCTTGTGGCAAGGATCTGGGATGCGGTGAATGACCCTATCATGGGTTGGATCGTAAACAATACGCAAACCCGCTGGGGCAAGTTCAAACCGTGGATTTTTATCGGCACCATTGCCAACTCTGTTGTGCTTTACCTACTCTTTAATGCCCACTACTTTGAAGGCCCTTGGCTGATTGCCTACGCTGCCGTCACCTACATTTTATGGGGCATGACTTACACCTTGATGGACATTCCATTCTGGTCTTTAGTGCCTACACTCACCTTGGATAAGCGTGAACGTGAAGAGCTAGTCCCTTACCCTCGCTTCTTTGCCAGCCTGGCGTGGGTGGTCACCGCAGCCATCGCGATGCCTTTCATCAACTACGTCGGTGGTGAAGACAAAGGCTTTGGGTTCCAGGTATTTACCGTACTCTTAATCGTCTGCTTCCTGTTCTCGACCTACATTACCCTGCGCAATGTGAAAGAGCGTTACTCATCCGATAAACTGGATAATGAGCAACCACAAGAGAAAGTGTCACTCAAACAAATGGTGTCGCTGATCTACAAAAACAGTCAGCTCTCTTGCCTGCTTGTGATGGCGCTGTCGTACAACCTGGCGACAAATATCATCACAGCCTTTGCGGTGTACTACTTCACCTATGTGGTCGGTAACGAAGAGCTCTTCCCGTACTACATGGCGTACGCCGGGATCGCCAACCTGATCACTCTGGTGCTGTTTCCTAAGTTGGCGAAAATCTTCTCTCGCCGCGTGCTGTGGGCCGGTGCCTCTGGCTTCCCTATCCTTGGCAGCTTGGTGCTGATTTACCTTGGCATGTACGACCAACAAAGCATCATCCTGATTTCCTTGGCCGGTATTTTGCTACAAATCGGTACTGCGTTGTTCTGGGTACTGAACGTGATTATGGTGGCAGACACCGTGGATTACGGCGAATACAAACTGGGTGTGCGTTGTGAAAGTATTGCGTACTCGGTGCAGACACTTGTAGTAAAAGCCGGCTCCGCCTTTGCCGCCTTCTTTATCGGTATTGCGCTGACCATCGTTAACTACGTGCCAAATGTTGAGCAGTCACCTGAAACTATCTTTGGTATGCAATGTGTGATGATTGGCTTGCCAAGTATCTTCTTTGCCATCGCACTGGCACTTTACTACCGATACTACAAACTCAACGGCGCATACCATCAGAAGATCCAAGATCACCTGACGGCGAAATATGCCCATGTGACGGCGGAACCGGTGGATGCAGAGAGTGACAATGGCACCGTGAAACCGACGCCTGCTGTGTAATACATTCATACATCAAAACGAAACAAGGAGCCTCCGTTGAGGCTCTTTCATTTTGCTGCAAGCTGCTTAAGTTAAATAATTGCTATCCCACTGGGATATAAAGCCCGAAAACAGGAGTAGTACAACGGACTTTACTCAATCACGATTCATACTACGAGACGGAAAAAGAAAATGGATCCACCTTAAACGTCCCTTTTTTGCAACATGGGCACACTTCACCGTTCAATTTTTGATCGGAAATAATATTAGCGGATTCGCATTTTAGACATACCGAGGTTGGCGCTAATGAATCAATCATGAATTCATGACCGCAATCTAAGCATAAATGAGGGTCATCATTGCCTATACAATGTGATAAGTCATCCATATATGGGTGATATACGTACTGCTTTTGTCCCTTATCATCAAGGTAATATGCATTAGCATCAGACCAAGATTCGATACTCTTCTTGCAATGCGTGCAAACAAACATTGTTGATATTGCCATAACTTAATATTCCGAAGACAAATTTGAATGTTTAAATAATTTATTCACCATGCAGGCTCAGTAAATGATGCATATTGTTTAGCCAACGTGTTACCGACCCATTTCTGATATTTGACACTATCACACCATCCCAAAAGCGTTCTGTTCTCACAAGGCGTATCATCCAGCAAATACAATCTCGGAAAGAAGCTTGACGTAACCACGCGTCAAAATCAGTGAACGCGTCGATATCGTTCACATAAAAGGGAGCATTGTAGTCAATATGTGTAACCATAAGATCATGATCATATGCCATCGAATACAATGCAATATCTGCAGGGTCTTGACGCTCAATATGTACCGAGACTTCAGAAACAAAGTCTTTGACCTGCTGATTAGTCGGACGCTGAAGTAACCACATGGCGGTATCACTAATTTGACTCTCCCATGCTAACTTAAGCTGCCACTTTGATGGTATGGCCGATACGCCATAGTAAGCCCCTGCAAGCTGGCCAAATATTGCAGCCGTTGTATCAGCATCATCCCCCAAATTAGCAGCCAATAGAGCGCCATCTTCAAAGCTATCACTATTTACAAAACACCAAAGTGCGGCCTCTAAAGAGGCAACAACATAACCCGTGCCATGAATACTTTCTCGTGATTTACTGAAAAACTGACACTCTGCAATAGCACGAACCTCAGGGTGACAATCCTTTGAAAACTGCAAGTAATCCGTAAGCGTCGTTTTCAAAAATACTTCACGGTCAGCTATGTGTTCACTATTTAGCAATCGGTGAATGAGCAATGTCATGATTTCACACGCTTGAACGCATCGCTCTTCTCCGTGTGTTGTCAGTGAGCTTAAATTGGCCGCCTGCATCGCGTGTTGCTCATTATCATGTGCGAAAAACAGAGCTATCGGCGCAACACGCATCAGACTACCGTTACCTGCCGAAAAATGGGACGTAGAGCCTGATTGAGGATTACCTGTCCTTTCATAACTGGACAACGCGGTTTGAACCGTCATACCAATATCAAAGCACGTACCATTACATGAATTCTCACCATGACGGTACCAACGAACATATCTCTGCATCTGATCATTTAAGTCCATACCGCCCTTTTCAATCAAACTATCTGCCAGGCACAGCATCATGGATGTATCATCAGTCCATTGCCCTGGTTCTAAATCAAATGGGCCTCCCCCTACCATATCGGTTAAAGCGGTATAACTGTCCTTAGGTTTAAACTCTAAGGCCGTACCTAATGCATCTCCGGCTGCAAGTCCTAGCAATGCACCTGTTGCACGGGAGATTTGAAATTCTTTTACTGTTTCCAAGTTATTTAACTCTCAGATTGATTTGCCCATTGACCGTCGTGAAATGAGTCTGATAATTTATCAGTTAATACTCTTTTGATAGATTTCGCTTCGTTTCTCGTTAGTGATTATTAATACACCACCCCTAGATGATGGCTAGCACACCCTTGGCACATTCTTTTATCGAACATATGGCCAACATTGTTATAGGTACAACAATAGTCACAAAACTTGAAATACTTACTACGCAACACCTTTGCGTACTCCGCTTCTATTTTGCAATCTAAAGGCAGCTCCTTGACGAGAATCCATTGACCTACAGGTGTATGCGGCCCATCCCAGTTAATCACTGAAACTTCTATTGTTATACCCGTTTCTGTTCTTGTTATCCGTATATCATCTCGCACAGAATCATATATACCAGATAGATCAATGTTACCTCTTAGAAAATGGGCTTCGCTACTCTGAATTAACGAAGTGATCACCGTTTCACGCCAGAATTCGGGATTCACAACAATGTCACTATCACTGTTATTCGTCACATAATGAGAAAGAGCAACATCACCACAAGCGTCAATTGATTTGCCAGTGAAACGTTCAAACTCTCCAGAGATAAGGGTGCGAATTTCATTTGAGTCTTTAGGCACAGCACGATAGCCGATACCATCACGCAGAGCATGCCATAAATAAAGATCACCATTTCGTTGCCAAGTCTCTGGCTGAATTTTCATTAAGCCAGCAAAGGTTAAATAACCTTTTGGTGATAGAGGGAGAGGTGTTAATAAATCATCATCAAAACACATGTTATTCTTCTTCGGTAGACAAACCTATTGTTTAAATTTTGTTGATTGTTTCCACGTTATCTAGATCTCAGATTCATCAACCAGTGACTTTCATTGGGTGAATCTTATGGTCCAGATTTCTTTTCGGTATCATGCTCACTTTAGCTTTACTTTCTTCACTATCTGGAACGTGCATTTTTCCATTTCTATTCACTGTCTATGAGCGCTATACTAACGACATTGGCGACAAAAAATGTCGCCTATTGAAATTTTTCATCGGTCGAAATATGAGTTTACAAATACAACGTTATCAAAAAGTCTTAGAATCTATTCCCTGCTACCCAGAGCGCATTTCAAGCCTCGAGCTCAAGGAGCGATTACAATCAGCAGGATTACTAAGTGCCAAAGCTGATGAAAAAAGCCAATTGCGTACGGTTCAGCGTTGTATCAATGCTGTCGTGGCAGATCACGCGAGTATTGAAATAGATGATGCGAGCAGACCATACTCATACCAAATTGCTAAGGGTCATCGTCACCCTGTCAAGCCCGATGGCATGTCTTCTGTGGTCTCTCTACAAGTGATTGAAAAAGAAATCAAAGCAATGCTCCCCCCTACTCTCCGCTCTGATGTTGATTCTATTTTTTCATCACTTAAGCAAGTCAATACGAAACAAACCAAACTATGGCGAGAGCGGTTCTGTTATTTCCAAAGCGAACATCCTTTGCTCGCCTCGACTGTTAACAATGCGTTTTTTAAGCTAATTGAAACTGCGCTACTCAATAAAAGAGATATTGCTTTTACTTATCAAAAACGAGGGGCGGCAGAGCCTAAGAATTACCTTTCAACCCCTTTAGGGCTGTTTCTCCACGGCAATAGTTTTTATCTTGTTGGGCTAATTCCCGGCACACTCGATGACTTTCGTATTTTTGCTCTGCACCGTATTCATAGCCTAAAGCTCAGCTTTAGCAGTACAAAAACATTAGAGCAGTTTAATATTCGAGAATATGTTCAGCAGAATGCTCGCCACTTTTTTGGCGGAGATATACAGAAAGTCGTTCTTAAAATTGAAAACTACCATGGCCTGCACCTGATTGAAGAGACCTTACTTTCTACAGAACAAAAAATCCTCTGCCATGAAAATGGCTATACCACAATAGAAGCCGAAGTTCGCGACAGTCATGCTTTTGAATGGTGGTTAATGAAGCATGCCAATATTATCGAGGTAGTTACTCCACTCACACTGAGAGAGAAAATTATCGACAACCTCAAAGCAGGATTAAAAATGTACAACATTCAATCATGATGTCGTGGCTTTATAAATTTAGTCGGTATTTGATGTCAGATGTTTTATTAGCACTATGGTTTGAGTCGCCGAGTATCACTCGGTCGACTCACCATTCCTAAAATCAATGTTGCTGAGTTAATTCCACAAGACCGACCAAATCACTTAAATTTTGCAGGATAGGGATCAATGATTTTATCCCCCATTATTTGTTCTGGTTGCTTCAAATAGCATTTCCAATGCTGCGCTTTTCCTGTCCCTACATGCGCATCATGATCATCAAGTAGGCATTTATCTAGCTTGTTTTCAGCACGGATCTTACGCTCCAAAAAAGAAGCCAGCTGATCTTCATCAAATGAGTGTTCCAAATAGGGAAAACTGATCTTCAACTCGCCTTGTGGACCGTTTTTATACTGCCGGTTAACCTTGCTAAATAGCCGATCTAGTCTCCCAACACGTTGTTCATGATCGCCCGGATTCCCAGCTATACCGTAGTGATGAACCTGATTACACTGCAGATGCAAGTTAACACCTTCTTGAAAAACAGATGTTGCCACCAAAACATTAGGATAAAACGGCGAATTAAAGCTCAACTGTAGACTATCGCGGTTTGAGGTTTCACCGCTTGCAAACGCCGCTGGTGATGTATGCCCTTTGAGAGCTCGCCAGTCGTTATCGTATTCATCAAGGCCCACACGAGCGATCTTTTTACACACATCTTCAAAGGTTTCTAGTACGGCTTTGAAATACCACAACAACATAGAGTCTGATAACTTTGTCGCTGTATGTTGAATAAAGTCTATGTAACGCGCATGCGCGCTCTCTCCGCTTTTATGTAAGCGACTGTTTTTATCAAATTGATAGAACCAGCAGAACAGTTCCACCATCACAGGACTTGCAAACAAAACACCCGCCTTGAAATAGTTAGCAAAGTTCTCTTTTGTTGCAGCGTTCCATTTACGGAACCGCGCTTTCTCAGTATCACTCAACTGTTCAAACAGGTGCTGCCAAATGGTTGGCAGATTTTCGCTGATTTGTGTCTCTTCATTAACAGCAACGTTATTCAACTGATGTCGCTGCGCTCTTTGATACATCGCGGCCGTTGAATACGTCGCACGTTTACGATCACCACTTTGTTGCTCAAAATGATAACCGTACGCTTCTTTTTCATAATCCAGTGAGGGTTCTAAAAAGAGCGAAAAAATACTTTCAGGCTTACGAAAACGCAGGCCGACATTGGTACATTCGGTGTTTCGTGTATCTTCCAACGCGTTAGGATCACGCTTCTTCACCACAAACAACTCTGTGATACGCGAACGCAGTTGATTGTCATCGGCACTTAGCTCACTCGTATCTTCATCATCTTCTGACAAAGGCTCTTCAAACTCTTCGGCATGGTTAAAATAACGGTTTAACCAAACGCGACTCCAATGACTTTGCTGCCACGCTTTTAATTCGCTTTCATTAAGCTCAAGGGCTTTCGCTATTTGATGACCCAACACGTTATCGTATCGAGTATTCACTCGCTTTGTCAGTTCTCGTACTGAGGGGATACGGCGCACAAAAACCAAATGCTTGATATCATCAAGGCCGTCTGGCGTAAGCATTTCAGGTACAAATATATCAACTAGCGCTTTATATTTTGGATGTTCGGGAAATTCATTGAAACAGCCGTAATACTCTTGGCTCAATTGATGCAGAAGCTCGGTATCAGGCGCTTTGCTAAATGCGTCTTTTCCATGTTCATTTGTTTGCTGTTCAGCATCCTGTTTAATCGCTTGTCGATCATGCTCACCAAAGGACTCAAATCCTTCAAGATAACCGTAAAGAAACTGTCGGTTAGATGCTTTTGCTTGAAACTGTTTCACCAACTGGCGCTGATAAAGCCCAAAAAACAGTTCTGCATTTTGGTTCTCCGCAAACGAAACAGGATGTGCAATCTCTTTACGATAATGCTGCTTGGCATAATGCACCCCATTTTTTCCTTGTAAGAGGCGCAGACGTCGTAAACCATATTTCGTGAGTAAATGAGCCGCATCGAAATCATTCTGTGTCACGCTATTTATCAAGTCATCTTCCGCAGCAAAATAACGCAATATATTCGCGACATCATTTACGGATGAATGCGTCGGCGTGGCTGTCATCAGTAATACGCGTTTTGCTAATGGGCACTCGCCTTCCCCTTCGCCAAAAAAGGCTTTCGCTGCGGCCACTTTTTGAGAGCCACCTTCACGTGCACGTAAGTAGTGCGCCTCATCGATCACTAACAGATCGAACCCTTCTTGGTTCAGGTAATTCATGACACGCACTTTTAGTTCAAGTGCATGTTCACGCGCTAATCCAGCCTTATCTGTACCGTCAGATTCTTTCGTTAATCCACTCAACGCATGAATGGTGGTGAAGTACACATGGTGATCTCCCTTACCAACACGTTCAATCATTGCTTCTAATTTGGACTCAGGCTCTGCTACCTCCAATGGCTTGCGCGACTCACCATGCCAATGATCTTGCTCAAACGCACCAAATTCCCCTTTCCATTGAGAGCAAATATTTTTATTGGGTGCAATCACCAATATTTTTGCATCGGGTTTCAGCTGTTGCAGTAAACGGATCACCCCTATCGCTTGAAAGGTTTTGCCCATACCAACCTCATCCGCCAGCAGAGCAAGGTGATGCTGTTGCAGCAAACGACAAAGATAGGCAACACCTTCCGCTTGCTTCGCGGCCATTGAGGTGCTTAGACCTGCTTGGTAGCGCCACTCTTTATTACCTTCGTCAAAGCTCATCTGCTGTGACACGGCTTCTGGCGTTATTGTCGCCCAATCAGATAGAAACATAATTACACTTACCTTTGATAAGGCTACGATATTGGCCACTGCCAATACTGTTTTGCAGCTCTTTCGCGCGAATCACACTATCCTTGCTTTTAAAACGCAAATCACTTAAACGTGCTTTTAGATCTGGATCATTGGCATTTTTCTTCACTTGATCGACCAGAAGATTAAACTCTTGCTTCATATACCAGTTAAATACATTGGCATTTTCTGTCAGTTCATGGCGTATTTTTAACCCCATCTCAAGCAAACAGCCAGGAACAACAAAAGCGTATTGCTCAATCATGCGATCCGACTTCAGTGTTTGAATACGTTGCTCAAAGCTGTCCATTGCCTGAAACATTCTAAAGTAACTTAACGTTGGTGACGGGTGTGGTTCGGATAGCGAGCCCGCCTCTTGTTCGTCCAGCCAATCATGATCGTTACCAAGTATTGCGCTACGCAACGATGCATTTGGGTTGCTCTCTAATGAACGCCCTTCAATGAGGCTATTAAAGATATCATCCAGAGACTCAAACTCTTCAACGCGACGCATCATACTGTTGTGCTCAACAATAAAACCTCTATAACGCAAGCCATTCGTCAAAACCAACTCATAAGCATGGTTCACCAACAACGCTTGTGGCTCTTGAGGTAGCTTATGTGTTGTTGCGTAGACAGTTTCACTCGCCGCTTGTACTACATGCAAAGGTGCGTCAAGATCTGGAAGGTGTAACTCCACACTTTGCCATGCTAAGTCGTCGTCTATTTTGAGAAGTTCGATGTGATAAGTCAGCGTTTGCCAATCAAATACGACACGCGTTTCCACAGGCATAAGCTCGGCCACTTCAAGTGCATGCTGACTTAACTCTTTACTCTGCATGAAGTTATCTTCGGTAATACTGAGTGACTGTGTCAGTACAGTCTTTATAGACTGTTGGTTGGCCAGAATGATGCCCGCTTCAATATTCACCGGCCCTGCCCCTTTACTGTCTACATCAAGATTTGAGCCCGGTGTTGTAAAGTTCCAGGAACCAATAGCAAGCTTATCGTTTGTCATCCATACCTTGGCATGGCACAACTCACTTCTTTCGTCTTTTGCTATCGGACTACGGTAAAAACGCACTGATTCATCAGAAAGCAACGGTAATAAATCTTCTGACCACTGTGTTCGCATGCGCTGATTTTCAACTAAATCAGGCACAAGATGCAGTTTCAGTTGATGGGGTAATGCGACACTTTTTAGACGTTGAATGAAACCCGCCAAATCCGATGGAAAATAGGGAGACCAAACTACTAAGTCTCGTGCTGCCTCATCTGAATGCCCCAATAAATGACTTAACAGCGTCTTGTGTTTTCCATCACTGCTGTTTTTGATGAACGTATGAACAAAACACCAATCTGAGGGAGTAATTTCAGAACGCAAGTTGCGTGGAAAGCTGATCTTTGTTTCAACTTGATTGGCTTCAAACAAAGGCTTAAAAAAAGCTCGAATGGCTTCTACCTGGTGCTGGCACTCAATACACTGAAAGGTGAAGACCTCTTGATTCGTTGACCACCCACTGAGTGTCAGGTTAGCGCTGCCGGCTCCCAATATGGCCTTCCCTTCTTCATCTTGAAGAAAGATGACTTTAGGATGAAAGAGTGTACTGTTATTCAGTACTTTCTTACGCCCACCATCCAGTAAAGCTGGGTTCACGCCATAAACTTCAATCGCGGTACGCTTTAGATCACTCGCATCATACATACGCTGATCGGCAAACACTTTGACATCCATGTTGGCAGTAATATTTGCGTTGCCTTTACGACCTTCTTTAATACTGCCATTCAACTTTTGTTGCATTAGCTCAAAATCAATGCGACTACGTGGTTTATCCATCTGCAATAGCGTCGACAAAACGTGTCGCTCAAAAAAATCCATATTGAGATTGAATGTCGTGAACCAAGCATGTTTGATATGGCCTAGCGATTGCAGCTGTTTCGCGAGCTCTTCAGCCAGTTTAAATGATTTAGTCATTGGATTTTCCCTCTAGACCACGAATAAGCTGGCTAAACTGATCGAGATAATAACGATTGAACCATGTTTTGTATGGCCTTTGTGCTGCTGTTGGAAGCGTCCGTGATTTAATATGGCAGCGATAATCACCTTGGCTATCACGCTCAACCCAAGGGCTTTGGCCTCGTTGATTCATGATTGCGCAATGGTATTTCAGTAACGCGTCCACCAGTAACGTCATATTGGCTTGTGAATCCGTATTATCGAGTTGTGCCAATGCAAGTAGCGCTTCATAACGCTTTTTGGCGACGCCAGAAAACTTGGCCTTAATGTCAATATCGTGTTGCAGCTCACGTGCAAGGTGAATAATCGAATTGACGTTACGCTCTAACCCCAGATACCGCTGATACACTTCCTCTTCTGTCTGTACACGTTGGCTCATTAATACGCTAAACAACAGCTCGCATTCCGCAAGCAATGGCTCAACGTGGCAGATATCAACCAACTTTTGTTTTTCAAACGCGTTATTTTCATTTTCAATCGCTTGTTCAAAAAACGGCTGCGCAGACCCCGTTTCATCCGTCTGAGTGTTAATGATTTCATAGAGTGACCCTGCCGCATTTTGGTCAAGCTCAGTAACGTTTAACCAAAACGCTTTGCTTTGTTTACCCACAACGGCCGGTGTCGCAAACTGCTGCGCATAAGCTTGTTTGATAGGCTTGGAAACGTCTTGCCACAATATTGCTGGCACCTTAGCATCTTGTTTAATCACTTCCTGTAAATGTTCAAATAATGCATTTGCCAAACCATTCAGCTCCTCGTTTTCTTGAAAGAAATTCGAGGCTTTTTCCCAAGAGACTGCGCTTTGAGGCTGATGGTAACGGTACTCTTTATCAAAAAACAGCATTTCCGTGAATGGCGTTTTATAACGGCCGCTCACACCCAAAGTCAGTTGTCTTACTAACAATTGGCCTGACTGCTCTCTGGTAAATTTCAACGGTTGTGTTGGCGCACCTGAGCTAATGAGTAATCGCGCTTTTGAAGTGCCTAATATCCCTTGGGTTTGCACGCTAACTTGCTGCTGCTCTTCAGCCTCAAGCATTGAAAAAACAAACAGGTTCTCTAGATAGATCAAACATGCTTGTTTAAACGCCAATGTATCGGTATGCCCATAGACCGCCTGTAAACCACGACTAAGCTGCGTTTGAGCTTCTACTACCCGCTTAATCACATAATGATGCAAAAGGTTTAACGTGTAATTTCGCACATCATTAGAAATAGAGCTGACTCGGTTATGAAAGATATCCTGACCTAAACGAGACCAAATCATCGTCATACCCAGTGGGTCAATATTTAAGGATTGTGTGAGTGTATCGTCGAACTCAGTAAAAAATTGTTTGATAAACATTTAGGTAACTTTATGTTGGATAATTCATAGACACAGGAATGGATGTGCTGGCTCACTTCTAATGGTTGAAGTGGTTGAGGGATAAATTATTGGTGCAGTTTTAAAGCGCTTCT
The DNA here is from genome assembly GCF_001029435.1 of Photobacterium aphoticum. Taxonomy (GTDB): domain Bacteria; phylum Pseudomonadota; class Gammaproteobacteria; order Enterobacterales; family Vibrionaceae; genus Photobacterium; species Photobacterium aphoticum. The sequence continues at coordinate 101,421 of NZ_LDOV01000018.1, forward strand.
TTTCTAGGGAGTATACCATATCAATACATCTGCTGATTTTACGAACAGCTCTACATTTAAATCTTAGTTGGGCATAGTTTCTGTCAATAGTGTTCCATATGCAACAAAATCACTAACACTATTGCGTCAACAAGTTCCACATAAACTGAAACAGCGATAGCGCTTCTCATAATCAACTATCTTTTATCTTTCGTCGAATGCCTGATTTGGCAGATTTATCACTGGCTAATACCTAATCGACTTGATAAGTAAACACTCATCATAAAGAAGTAGATTTCTCAAATTTTACACCATTAATTAATTTATAATCGCTTACATTTTATGTAAATCACACCACTCCAGCAAAAAACCAATTAAATACTTAAAAATCAAAATCTTACCACAAAGCCCGCATTTCACCTCAGTCTTGGCTCAGCCCCCGCAACCTGAAAATTACAAAAAAACATCATAATTTATAATTTCACCATATCGATAAATCAATCAAATTACATTTATTTTATAAACATTAATAAGCACAGCCGCACATTTAACTTGATATACAATGATAAAAGAGTATAAACGCACTCGGTCAATTTACTCCAATTATCACTCATGAATAGATTCAATAATATCATTATTAGTATTCTAATACTGGCTCTTTGTTCTGGATGTACCACAACACATAACATCTACACGGGTGAAGATGATCTTGACTATGGTGAAGAGTTTAGCATTTTTAATACTATTATGCTGCCAGTCGCTATTGCAGGTATCGTTTTAATCGCTTATGGTGCCGCACATAGCTCGAGCAGTGGAAGTTCAAGTATCTCATGTAATGGTTCATACTGTAACTACGATGCTGCATGGGATTATTTACCTGGGAGTTCGCAATATCGTTGTCGATCAACAGAAAATGGACAGTTTGTATTAGATTCATATTGCTACGGCCAATATAAGCAAGATAATTGGTATTAACCCCAAGAATTATTGTCAATAATAATTCCCGCTTAGTCATACGTATTGTGTGATTATTCAGAGTAAAGTCTTAACAGACTACAGTGAATATCCGGAGCACGATTTATCAATAAATGGCCGCCTCTTGTATTTATGACGTAAACCGCTTAACGACAATAATCACTCCCCCACAGATGATATAAAGCCCGATAACAGGGAGTGTCGTTAACGCATCCAACGGCAGATCCTGATACATGCGCCAAATGCATTGGCCGAAATACGCTCCTGCCGGTATACCGATGCCAATGGCCATTTCCAACGAGATTGTTTCTTACTTGGCTCCATGCCACCTCCCATCACTGCCTAGACGCAGATATCCATTTCAAACGATTGGGTAAAGTCCCCTAACCGCTGCTTTACCCTATCTCATCAAGCCTCGTTACGCCTGCCCGTTAATGAATAGACGCTATATCAACAGGCTCTTCCTATATAACACGACATACAGCGCTAAATGACCAAGCAAGAAGGTGCAAAAGTATGAATGCCGTCCCGACAATGATTGATGTCGATATGAATTAGGACTAACATTACGCCACTGAAATGCGAATGTATAAGCAAAACATTGAGTTAAGTTGCACAGAATTTATGAAAAAGCCGAATCTGACGTCCAATGATATCGCCAAAGAGCTAGGTGTTTCCCAATCGATGGTTTCTCGCGCCTTTAACCCGAATGCCAGTATTAGCGACGACAAACGTGCTTATATTTTGGAGGGTGCGGCAAAGTTGGGCTATAAGCCTAACGCGTTAGCGCGCAGCTTAATCTCTAAACGTTCTGGGCTCATTGCCATCGCCTTGGACAGTAGCGCCAACCCAATGTATGACTTGCAAGCCCGTATGTTGGCGCTAGAAATACAGGCAAAAGGCGGCCATGCCATTCTCTGCCCTATCTCCAATGGCGATCTTGATTCTGCCATTCAAAGAGCGTTTGAATATCAAGTCGATGGTTTAATCATTGCCACCAGCCGATTAAGCAGTCACGTCATTGAGCAGTGCGAAAAATATGGGGTATGTTTAAGCTTTATCAATCGATACATTGGTGACGTCAGAGCCAACAGTGTGGGCCTTGATAATGATGATGCAGGCAATCAAGCCGCTGACTACTTTTTCAAAAAAGGCTGTTCAGTGTTCGCGTTTGTGGGTAGCGAAGAAGGATCCATGACCTGTGAATTGCGTTGGAATGCCTATCGCCGCAGAGTCATGGAACTGGGATTAGCAGAGCCGATCAGAATACCTGCGTCATTCGATATTGAATCAGGCATGCAAGCCGCCGAACAATTGATCAACAGCAACCATAACGTTGATGCCGTTTTCTGTGCCAACGACATTATCGGTATTGGGTTCATTGAAGGGTTAAAAGCACATAATCATACCGGTTATAAAATTATCGGTGTCGATGATATCCCGATGGCATCCTGGCCGTCTTACCAACTGTCAACAATCAAGCCACCGACAGATCGCATCTGTCAGTCTGCCGTCGACGATCTGTTTGACCGCATTCACGGCAACAACGAAAAAACCGGCGAGTATATTTTATTTAAAGGCACCATAGTTGAACGCGCATCTTAACCGATAACCGTCATGCCTCTTTTCTGGATAGTCGAACATCACTTCACTTTAACGATGATGCTCGACTACTCTCCCCTTCTTAGCACCGCTCAAATAAAATTCCATCATTCCACCCGCCTCTCGTAACCTCAAGATGCCCTCGGTATGAGGACTTACCGGATAGGCCTTCCCTTTGGCCCACATGGCATTCCCGCTCAACACTTGCAATCAATCTACAAAACAAACAATAAAACACAATTTTAACAAATCAATTACAATGCGAGCATTTTGATTGACTGGATACGTTTTATCCAACACTTGGCATTCTCTTCCATTACTGCTCTGTTTACCCCTCACTTGTCCAATTACCGACCAGTTATCGCTCACAAATCAGACCAAACCAGATAATGTAGGTGATAAGCATCACACTAAAGAGGTATGTATCGCCATAAATTGCCGTATTCTGATTTATGTCAATAAATGCGAAAATGCAATCGACTAAATTTCTTTGCATACGTAGGCAAGGAAGCACCAATCAAAATGACTCTCTGTAACAAAACACACAATGACAAACTGCATGGCAATGTATTCAATATCCAATTGTTTACGCTCGATGACGGGCCAGGCATTCGTACAGAGTTGTTCTTAAAAGGCTGCCCGTTGCGCTGTCAGTGGTGCGGAAATCCCGAAAGCTTTAAGCACTATATTCAACCTGGCATCTATACGAACAAATGCATTGGCAAAGAGAAATGTGGCGCATGTATCGACGTCTGCCCTGACAGCAGCATGCTCACGTTTGTGGACGGTAAGCTGACGGATATTGACCGCAGTAAATGCACTAACTGTTTGAAATGTCATGACGCTTGCCCTTCCGATGCGGTCAAACAATGGGGCAATACCCTGTCTATTGATGAATGCATGAAAATCATTCGTAAAGACAAAGGGTTTTATCAGCGTTCTGGCGGTGGTGTCACCGTGTCTGGTGGCGATCCTATTGGTCAGGCTGATTTTGTCGCCGAACTGTTCAAAACATGCCAAGCAGAAGATATCCATACGTGCCTAGAATCCAGCTTTTATGGCAAGTGGTCGCAATTAGAAAAAATCCTGCCGCATACGAATTTGGTCATTTCCGACATTAAGCATATGGATACGCAAATCCATAAAGCCTATACCGGTGTGTATAACGAGAGAATTTTAGCCAATCTCAAAAAACTGGCGGCAGAAAACATCCCGTTCATTTTACGCATTCCGGTCATTCCGAACGTGAATGATGATGATAAGAATATTCAAGCAACCGCTGACTTTATTGTGAATGAATTAGATAACAAAGTCAGAACGCTGCAACTCTTAAGCTTTATGCGTCTTGGTGAAGAAAAATATCAATCATTAGGTTTGCCATACCCAATGACAGATATTGTTTTTGAAAGACCGGCATTCCAACAAAAGATCAAAAAGATCGCCGAGTACTTCAACAGCCGAGGTATTCATTGTGTTGTCGGGACCAAAGAAAAGTAACCGGAAATCATCTAACAGTTAATAGCTTAAGAGAGCGATTAACTGTCGAATGAGCATGACGCTCACATTCGCAATAAATGTAATAACAAAGAGGGTGGCGCTTATCTTCTTTCTTATTGCATTTAATAAAATATAAGGATGTTACATGTACGAAGCAGTAGCAAATAAGCAAACGACCGCCGCTCGTGGTGTTGATGCGTTTGATAAAGTCTATGGTCTTGGGTATGAAGTCGGACACGATGACTGGTCACCGTACCCGCGTGTTAACTATCTGCGCCAAACCTTTTTAGATCGCCCGTACGAAATTGATGTCGAGCGACTACGTTTGGTCACCGAAGCATTCCAACAGCATGAAGTCGCGCCGCGTATTTTGCAAAGTGCGTATGCCTTTGAAAATATCCTGCTTAACACCACCCTTCATATTTATGACCAAGACCTTATTCTTGGTGAGATCGCCGCGCCGGCCAAAGCCTCTCCTATCTACCCAGAATTTTCTGTCGATTGGATCATTGACGAGATCACCAACTCGCCATTTGAAGAACGCACCAACGACCAATTCTATATTCGTAACGATGAAGAACGTGCTGAAATTCTAGCGCTTTGTGCGTATTGGAAAGGCAAAACAGTGAACGAGATGATCACTGCCACGCTTGACCAAGACCAGAAAAATGGCTCTCACATCGGTGAGAAAATCTTCCAAACCAACAACTACCATTTTGCCGGTATCGGCCACTTCGCCATGGACTTTGCGAAGTTGATGAACGAAGGCTTTGACGGTGTTATTCAACAAACCGAAGACGCGTTAGCGACACTGTCTAAACGCGACCCGGAATTTGCCAGCAAGCGTGACTACTACAAAGCCACACTGATCACCCAAAACGCAGCGAAACAATACATCACCCGTTACGCTGATTTGGCCAACCAAATGGCAGCCAATGAGTCGGATGAAACCCGAAAACAAGAACTATCCACAATGGCAGAGAACTGTTACCAAATTGCGGGCGGCGTACCACAAACCTTCTGGCAAGCCGTGCAGTTGTTTAACTTCGCGACCACACTGACCCAAATTGAAGGTAATGGTCACTCGATTTCTTACGGCCGTATGGATCAGTGGTTGCACCCTATTTACTTGGCAGACACGCAAAACAACGGCACATCGAAAGCGTTCATTCTTGAACTGCTTGAAGTGCTTTACGTCAAGATGAACAACCCAACCAAGCTGAAAGACAAAGGTACGGTACGCGTGCGTAACGGTCGTGGTTTTGGTGGCGAAAGCTTAACGATCGGCGGTATCGATACGCAAGGCAATGATGCGACTAATGATCTGACCATGCTGATGCTAGAAGCTTCTGTCCATACGCGCATGATGAACCCGTGGGTATGTGTACGTATGCACGAAAATACCCCTTACGAACTTAAAGTCAAAGTTACCGAATGTATCCGTGCCGGTTACGGCCACCCGAAACTGTTTAACGATGCACCAGCCATCAAAGCGATGCTTGCCAAAGGCGTGACACTGGAAGAAGCGCGTGATTACGCCGTGGTAGGTTGTGTTGAACCGACCATTCCGGGCAAAGAACACGGCTGGCAAGATGCGGGCTACATTAACGCTGCGAAGATGATGGAAATGGTGCTTAACCACGGTCGTCTGGTTGCGGGGCCAAATACCGACCTTCAGCTCGGGCCGGATACGGGCAGTTTAGAAACGTACCAATCGTTTGATGAAGTGCTTGCCAGCGTCGATAAGCAGTTTGAATTCTGGTGCGATCAGCTATGTAGCTGCCTGAACATCACCGATAAAGTGCATGCGGCACTCAAACCCACACCGTTTATTTCTGCGTTCTTCGAAGGCTGTATCGAATCGGGTCGCGACATGACGGCAGGCGGCGTGAAATACAATGGCATCGGCCCTCAAGCAGCGGGCATTGCGACCTGTGCGGACTCGTTAGCGACCATCAAAAAACTGATGTTTGAAGACAAGTCATACACCGGCACACAGTTGCTGGAAGCCCTGCGTGATAACTGGGAAGGTCACGACAAACTGTATGCACTGGTCAACAGCACCAAGATCCCACACTACGGTAATGATATCGACGAGGCCGATGAGCTATTCAAATACATGTTTGAATGCTACTGCAAGAACATCGCCGGCCGTCCAACCGTTCGCGGCGGCACCTTCAGCCCTGGCGTTTACACCGTTAATGCCAACGTGGGTATGGGTCTGTTCATGAACGCCTCACTGGATGGCCGTAAAGCACAAGAGCCTATTTCAGATAACATGGGCCCGGTGCACACCGCCGGTGGTTCGCACGACTATGCCGGTCCGACCGCTGTGGTGAACTCGGTCACGAAGGTGGATCACAGTAAAGCCACCAACGGTACCCTGCTGAACCTGCGTTTCCCGGAAGATTCAGTGGCCGAAGTTGAAGGTCGAGACATTCTGATCAGCTTTATTGATGAATACATGTCTAAACACGGTATGCACGTGCAATTCAACATCATGAGCGCCGACAAAATGCGTGCCGCTCAGAAGAACCCTGAACTGTACAAAGACATGCTGGTACGTGTGGCAGGTTACAGTGCTTACTTCGTTGAACTGGGCAAGCCGTTGCAGGAAGACTTGATTTCTCGTACTGAGCTTCGCTTCTAATTTCATCATCTGACATACAACGAGGAGGATAGCGGGCCTATCCTCCTAACGTGGAGAATCTCTCGTGGATTTCGCTTTTAAACTCGACTACTTGTTGGTTGGTCTAATGCAAGTCATTGGTTTCTTTATTCAGGGAACCACAGGCTTTGGCTGTACCGTTATCGCCGCCCCAATCACCAATGGCTTACTGGGTACCACCATGGGTGTGCCTTACGGTACCGCCATTACTATCCCGTTCTTGTACTACTTGGCGATTAAAGGCCGTAAAGATATCTCTTGGCAAGATCTGGGGAAAATCGTCTTGCTTTGTGCGCCGGGCATTCTTATCGGTCAATACCTGTTCTACCAAATCAGCCCTCAAACCGCCAAAGTGCTGATCGGTGCCATGGTAACGGTGATCGCCCTGATGAACCTGCACAAATACGTCGTTAAACCGCTGGTGATCAAAGAGATCGAAGAAAATGAAGTGGCTGACACACTTGTGAAGCGCATCTTCCGTTACGGCTGTTTGATTCTGGGCGGTATCGTTCACGGCGCGTTTAACATCGGTGGACCACTGATCACGGTGTACACGCTGGAAGCGGTAAAAGACAAGAAGAAATTCCGTAACACTATGACCATGCTATGGGTGGTACTTAACTCTTGGAACCTGTTTAACCAACACCAAAACGGCGCGTTTACCAGCGAACTGAACAGCGCACTGCTCGTAGGCCTTCCGCTTGCAGGCATCGGTTTCTTCTTCGGCATGCGTTTCCTAGAGAAGATCAACCGTGAGCAATTCCTACGTATCGTGTACGTGGTACTGCTGATCATCGGTTCCAATATGCTACTGAGCAACATTCCATGGACGGCTGACAGCAAGATGATGACCATCGTCGGCACCGTGATTGTGCTATCCGGTTACGCATTCAATGTATTCAAAAAACGCAAAGTCAATATTGAGAAGGTGCAGGTGCTGTAATGTCGCGCCGCCTCATCTAATTCGTTTACTCAGCATTATTTATTCAAACAGTTTACCTACCCCAAGCCCCATGTGGCGACGGGTAATTATTTTAAACCTAACAAGCGCGACCACACGGCGTGCTTGTTAGTTAAGGATCATGCAGTGAAAGACTTTAATTTTAAAATTCCACAAAACATTGAATTTGGCCTGGGCAGCTTGAATAAGTTACCGGAAATTCTGAGCAACAATAACTCCGATCACGTCTTTTTGATCTCTGACCGTGGGCTTGAAAGCCTTGGCGTTGTAGCAAAAGTACAGGCAATCATCGAAGCGGGCGGCATTAAATGCACCTCATATTTGGATGTGAAGCCTAACCCGACCATTACGATCGTGAATGAAGCCGTTGCCCTTTACAAAGAATGTGGCGCGAGCAGCATTGTGGCACTCGGCGGTGGTAGCCCGCTCGACGTAGCGAAAACTGTGGGTATTTTGGCGAAATTTGGTGGCGACATTAAACAGTATGAAGGTCTGAACAAAGTACCGGGCCCTATCGTACCGATGATCGCCATTCCAACAACCGCAGGCACAGGCAGCGAAGCAACAGCATCGTCTGTTATTACAGATGAAGCCATTAACTATAAGTTCTCTGTGGTCAGCTACGAAACACTGCCTAAATACGCGATTTTAGACCCACAACTGATCATAACCGCACCGGCATCGATTGCCGCTGCTTGTGGTGTGGACGCACTGATTCACGCGATTGAAGCGTATGTGTCGAAAAATGCCTCGCCGTTTACCGATACGATGGCAGAAAAAGCCATGCAGCTGATTGGCGCGAACCTGCGTAAATTCGTGGCCAACCGTGAAGATGAAGAAGCCGCATGCGCCATGATGGTCGGCAGTAACTTCGCCGGTATCGCCTTTGCATGGGCGCGTCTGGGTAACGTGCATGCCATGAGCCATCCAGTGAGTGCCTTCTACCACGTACCACACGGTGTCGCGAACTCCATTCTGCTGCCGACCGTCATGAAGTTTAATGCAGTGGCAGACAAAGGCCGCTATGAAGTGATCTACAACTACATCCGTCAAGGGGATAAGCCTGCCGAACACTTCACGCCAGACATGCTCATCGAAGAAATCCAGCAGCTAAACGATGACCTCAACATCCCAAGAACCCTGTCGGAAGTAGGTGTGAAAACCGATCTTATCGAAGAGATGGCTAGAGACGCGATGAAGAGCGGCAACGTGCTGTGTAACCCGCGTGAAACCACGCTTGAAGATATGATCGAACTGTACAAACAAGCGATCTAATCGACCCTTTGTGCTCTCGCCAGTCACTGACAATGGCGGGAGCGCAATGACAAAAATTCAATATATAACCTCTTATTCTTTCGGCATATCCGAGCGGGCATCACGCGGACATCACGACTCGAGAGGTTATAAGTGGAATTTTTTGAGATGATATTTTATGAAAAGAGAACATGGTAAGGAGCAACCGTATATAGCGGCGGGCCCCTTTAAAATCAGGGTGCCTTTCATTCACGTCGGTTTTGAAAAAGTCGATTTCATGCAGGGCCTACTGCTTTGTGCCGTCTGTTTAGGCATGATCCCCATCCTGCAAGAATACTTGGGTATGCCGTTTGAAGTCGCGATGACCATTGTCGTCATCAATGGCCTACTCTATTTCCTCCACATCACGCTGGGTGATCCCATCATCCCAGGGTGGATCACCCCTGCCATCCCTATCGTCATTTTATACCTCAACCAATATGAAATCGGGCCAGAACGCGTTCTCGCGCTCATTGCCTTTCAAATCTCACTCGGTGTACTTGCCATTCTGTTGGGCGTAGCTGGCTTAGGGCAGCGCGTCGCCTCTATAGTGCCCGATGCGATGAAATCAGGCATCATTATTGGTGCAGGCATCGCCGCCGTTAATTCGGTACTCGTTGATGGTGGCCGTTTTGAGCAAGCGCCTATCTCTATCGTCATTTGTACCGGTGTCGGCTTCTACTTGTTGTTCTCCAGCCACTTTAAGAGCCAACGAAACCACAACCGATTCACGCAGTTCCTCGCCGATTTAGGATCACTGCCTATCATCCTGCTGGCAATTGTCGTCGGGCCTTTGGTCGGTGAAATCCCTTGGCCGCAACTGGAATGGGGCTTTACCACCCTCGCCTTTGGTGAGTTATTTCAAAATTGGACAATCTTCGGCTTAGGCCTTCCGCCACTACAAATGTTCGTGATGGGTCTGCCTGCTGTCGTTTCGACGTACATCATTTTATTTGGTGATGTGATCCAGGCGAAATGCCTGCTAGAAGACGCCGGTAAAAAACGTCCTGATGAGAAAATTGATTTCAACGCCAACCGCTCCAACATGATTTTTGGGGCGCGCAATGTGTTAATGGGTATTTTCGGCCCCACCATTACCTTATGTGGCCCGCTCGCAGCCGCCATGCAAGTGGTGGTGTGTGAACGCTTCAAACTTGGCCCGAAAACCATGGATTCAATCAACAGCGGGGCTATTTCCTACCGTTATGGCACTTTAGTCGGTTATTTTTTACTGCCGATTGTAACCTTGGTGAAACCGGTATTGGGCATCGCACTGGCCGCCACCCTACTGATCCAAGGCTTTGTGTCGTTCCGAGTAGGCGTCACCAAATCAAAAACCGTGAATGACTTAGGCATTGCGGGTGTGATGGCAGCCGTCATTGCCACCAAAGGCGCTGCGCTAGGCTTAGGTGCAGGGATCATCCTGTGTCTGTTCGTGAATCTGGGTAAAAGCCAACGCCATGAAAGTGAAATCGCAGCGGAATTAGAACCGTCCAGGGAAAGCGATAACGCGAAAGCCAGCCCCGCGAAGCTCAATTCAGCCAAAACAAGCATGGCAAGTAGTCGCTAAAGTTTACAGCTAGTAGTAGTGATATTTGTCTGGCTCGTAGAATGAGAAATGCCCCAGTGATGTCTGGGGCGTTTTGTTTCCATAGAGGTGTTATTTCTAAGTTGTGTTTATTTTGTATTGCCGCTGTCTGTAGTGGCATAGTTAATTTGGCTGACCTGCGTCAGTCACCGATCAATTTACGAGCATGCCTTAAGTCTCTGAACAGGTGCTCCTGTAAACATCCGTCCCTGAACTTGCAGTTAAAACTTTCGATATAAGCATTTGGGGTTGGCTTACCCACTTGTATCAACTTCAGAATAACATCATGATTGTAAGCCCATTGGTCGAGAGCTTTACCCGTAAACTCCGATCCCTGATCTGTTCGAACAGCCTCAGGATAACCACGGAAAGCTGCAATAGCTTCAAGTATCGTGACTACCTCATCCCTAGAAATTCCTGATGCAACAGTAATATCCAGGCATTCCTTCGTGAAGTCGTCAACGATATAGTGAGGCATTTTAGCCTACGACCATCACTAATGAGCATCCATGACAAAGTCTATTGACCAAGTATGATTAAGAAGTGGGGGAAGTAAAAGTGGCTCTCGCCCGACACATAATGACTTCCTTCGCTTCCGTTTGCGAACTGCCAGCCCTGCCTCTTTGTATAACCGAAAAACACGCTTGTGGTTAACCTCAATCCCTACCCGCCTGAGAAAGCGGTGAATACGGCGACATCCAAACCGTTTTCGCTCAAGGACCAGCTTTTGTATGCAAACTAATAGCTTCACATCATCCTCTTTATTTTGAGGCTGTTATCTCATCGATGCGCGATTTATTCCAACGAGCAGACAGGCTTTGCGCTCCAAAATCATGGTGACTTCCTGCATAACATGCACAGCCTTGCGCTTGTCTTCAACGGTCAATACTTTTGGTTAAGAGCCGCCTTCAAAGCATCAACATCCAGCATGGACTCTGCTAGTAACTTCTTGAGCTTGGCATTTTCATATTCCAATGCTTTCAAGCTACAGGCATAAGAAATATTGTGCTTGCGGCATAATTCTTTGACGGACAAACCAGCCTCAGCTTCCTTGAGAATGGCAATTACCCGCTGTTCATTGAATCATTTATTCATATTCACCTTCCTTCTTATAATATGAACATTACTAAGTTATGGCTGGATTAGAAAGTGGGGAGCAGGTCAACCGCTATCAACCTGACAAGCGTAACAATTGTAGAAGATAGTTCAGATAGATTTAGTCAACAAAGCCTGTCACATTTACTAATCATGGTGTTTCATGATTATTATAAACAAAACTCATTTTTATTGAGATAAATCATTGAAATATAGAACCAAAAACATCATAAATGGCTAGCAACTTAACGAGGTATTATTATGCAGCCATATTTTGAGATTAACGGATTTAGTCACCGTTTCTTTGAACTAACACAAGGCTTTACTTGGGAAATCCAAGGTTTTATCGACCAAAACAATAACGTACTACCAATTGACTCTGACACTAAAGTTCTGAGTACGGTTTTTGAACGTTTTGCTAGTCCAGCACTACGTTCTTTGGCTGCTGAGAAAGGCTATGTTGTTGAAACTGCAAACCAAACAACTTATCCAGACTTCACTCTAACTAAGTATGATGCTTTTGGAAATGTAGAGCATCGCATTGCACTTGATATTAAATCTACCTACATCGAACCAAAAGTACCTTTTGGCTACAAAAAGACCAAAATGACCCTTGGCAGCTATAACTCATTCATTCGTAACAACACAAAGAACATCCTTTACCCATACAATACTTACCATGAGCATTGGGTACTAGGCTTTGTGTACATTCGTAATGAAGCATTTGAAGAGTACACGCTGGAAAATATCCCAACTCGTGGTCAGATCCGTTGTCCTTACTCGGTACAATCTGTCTTCATTCGTGAAAAGGTTGATTTGACTGGTATTCGTGCTGGTAGTGGCAACACGAAAAACATTGGTTCGGTCGAGATCGATACACCTAATGGCTTTGAAACTGTAAATGGACCGTTTACTCAGTTCCGTGATAAGAAAGGTGCTTGTGATTTCTACTGGGCAAATTACGAAGAAGCCAAAGAACAGATTTTCGACTGGCACTCTTTGTACAATCATCCAGAAATGGCAAGATTCAAATAAAACATAGGGGAGCTTCTGCTCCCCTTTTATCATGCTGGTTTTGAAATGATGATTAATTCTTCATTTGTGTTTGTTTTACTCAATGCATACTTGTACTCGCCAGCAGAATGAATCTCGGCTATACGACCTTTAGTTGACATTGCCTTTGCTGCTTCTTCTGGTACTGGTAAGCCATCACTTCTATAGCTAAAAACAATTGTTGCATTAGGCCAGCGTTCACAGATCGCCGAAAGCTCTTTCAATGCGCTATCTGGCTTTAACCATGCACTAGGTTTCTTTGTGATCGGTTTATGAGGGTATTTACCATCACCATTATCGAACAACGAGTAATCACAAAGACCCTCTAAAAAATGATAAAAGTTACTGTAATCAACAGGTGTGCCTTTACCATTGATGTATGGCGGATCGAGATAAATCAAGTCGAAATCATCAGCAAATGATTCTAAATCTGCTGAGTTAAAACCTGTTGTGTACTTGCTTAATGTATCAGTAGTTTTAATAGGATACTTCTTCAATTCATTGATACACTTGATTGCGTGATCAATCATTGGTGTATCCCAAGTCTTTTTATTACCAAAAGAACGTTTAACTTCTTTAGTACGCATTTCTAAATTTGCGCGATGGAAAAGATTGTATGGACGTTTCTTGGTTAACGCTTGACCAATAGCATAGATGTATACAGACTTTGCAAAATCGTCGTACTGATGAATGTTTTGACAGAATCGGTCAATCTCATCATTTTCAGAATCAATAAAGTAAATACCTTTATAGTTCTTTGATACAAGACCGTCATCTGACAAAGGTAAGTTATACAGCAAATCTTCTAAATCAGACTGCGCATTCAAAGCATTCAATCGTTCGAGGTCAAATTCTAAAAATACTTTCGCTGTATTTTGGTTATACAACATGAAGTCATTTGAGCTAACGTTCTTGCCTAACGTTCTAAACAAGAGTGATACGACACCAGAGCCACTAAACATATCTAATGCATTGTTGTACTGGATCGTGCTCAATGCTGTTGCTAGTTCTGGTAGGATTTTACGTTTTGAGCCTTGGTAGCGAGTCGTAGGGAACTTAGGTAGATCCACTGCTTTGATTTTAAGGGCATTAACTCCACTATCTGGTACTGCACAGTCGATAGTAAGCTGCTGATTTTCTAACATTTCTTACCTAGTAATTAAGATATTTAAGTGGTAGCATTATAATCAAAACTTGACAACATTGATATACTTGGTTCCATCTCTATGAAAAATCTACACTTTCTACTTAGATACAGTGATAAGCTGTCCGATGCTGACACCATTGCTGAGCACTCAGCCGTCATTGAAGCTAATGGCAGTGTTTGGATGGGTAAATTCGGAATCGGTATGAATCAGAGCTTTGTTAAAACTGCCAAGCTACAACTAGAGCGTGGCGAACAGTGCTACTTATACCTAATGCATGGTTCAAAATTCACTTGTAGAGCCAACATCATTGACGTGATCGCTGGTAGCACGAGTAAGACTGAAATCTCTTCAAAAGAACCACATCTGACACCTGCTTATTACCGAAAAAAGAAGTGTTCGATCTGGTTTAAACTCTCAGCAATTGAACCGATTGACAAAAAAGAGCTTAAACATCTTTGGTTGTACAACAACCCATCATTTCACCCAAGTTCTGCTGGTATGAGAGGATTGATTTACTTGACGTATAATGATCAACCAGCCCCCGCACCAAAAGAGAAAAAGCAACAAAAATTAAGCATCTACACTGAAGGCTTATTTGATTAACGGCAAACAAAATCGGATATTTGACTTCAGTAAACCAACTAGCCCCTGTATGTACACTACTCATCAAAGCAAATTATGTTGATATGCCCCTTTAAAAGGGACACCAAACTTAAAGGAGTGTAAACATCCTAATGCCGTTCACTTAAGG
>NZ_LDOV01000019.1 GCF_001029435.1 Photobacterium aphoticum
CCCTTCGGTCTTTTGGGCGCGCCTGGAAGGCCAGCCCCGACTTGCAGTGCGCGTTGAGTCCCGTCCGCTCCGCCAACACAACGAAGCCCTTGTCGAAAGACAAGGGCTTTTTTGTATTCAACGCTCCCGAAAGTGCTACGCACTTTTTCGCGAGCCGGAATGCCGGACCATTGAATCCCATCCGGAATGCCGGCCCAGCGCTCCGCCACTACAACGAAGCCTCGCCAGAAATGATGGGGCTTTTTTGTATGCAAATTTCCCGCGACGAGAGCCCTTCGGTTTCTTGGTCGCGTCTGGAAGGCCAGCCCCGACTTGCAGTGCGCAACTAGGCGTCCCCGATGAGTCCTATCCGGAGTGCCGGCCCAGCGCTCCGCCACACACGCTCCGATAACGTTCATTTTCACGTCGATTACATCAAACTGTGATATAGAAATGTAGAATGTGATATATGGAATGATTCTACATTTGTTTTTCCCTCCCCCACCGATACCTTTCAATATCAATGGTTTAGCATTGATGCTATTATGCGCCTGTGACAATATGTAGATGGATTCTATATATTAAGTTGTAAAGCCTTTATCCATCCATTTAAGTAAGGTCATTTTGAATGAGTCTAATATTTGCTAAGAAAGATGAAACAGGCAACGTCTGCATCGTTAGCGATACAAGATTAAACTACCAAGAGAGTCGAGAATTACCAGCACACTCTGATTATCAAAAAAACGGTGGATTGAAATTATTTTTAGTCGATAGTCGGAGAGTTGCAATTGCGTTTGCAGGCTGTAGTGCTGAAGCACAAGATGCGTTCGATAAAATTGACCTTCAAACCTTTGAATTAGATAAAGTAGTTCATACTTTGACTCAAAGTAGTTTATCAAGAAACACAGACTACATAATGTGTCATGCAGGTGATAACTTAATCTATAGGATCTCATGCGGTCAGGTGTCGCAGCCAGACTTTGCATATATTGGTGACTTTGATGGATATCAGCTTTTAACTCGTAATATTAAACACTCTTCTGGGCTCAGTGATCTTGAAAGAGCTATGGATGTCGTAATTTCGGATGCAAATGTAGAAAGCGTTGGTGGTTTTTGTATTTCAGCAATCTCTGATGTTGGTAAATTTAGGTATGTAAAAAAGCACTATTTTTCTCAGTTTAAAGGTCGTATTCAACTGTCAACAACACCAGTCCAGATTCCGTTTGTATCAAATGCCGCAAATGACACCTATTCATACGCTTGGACTGGTAATGAAAATGGTTTTGGGTTCTTCTTCTATGAGGCAAAACTAGGTTTAATCTATTTTCCTTTAACAATTCGACCTGTAGAGGTGTTGCCGGGGATAGACCTTCAGCAGTTTGGTATAGCGCTAAGTAAATACAGTCTTACCTTACCAGTCAAAATGGATGCAACCAATGAAGAAGAGTCATTAATTGATTTTGCCTATGAACTCTATAAATCGTCACAGTATGTACGTTGCATTGATAAGGTTGAGTCCCTTACAAACAGCGTGAAAGTTAATCCTAAAGTTAATTTTCAAGCTAACTACCTTCTTAGCTGTTGTTACAAAGAGTTAGGCATTGAAACTGAAACTAAATGCCAAATATCTGCTGTAGAGTATTTGGAGCGAGCTGTTCAGGGCTTTGAACTGCTAACGGTAAATTACGAGCCTGAGTTTAATGTGTTGGCTAATAAAGGTATTGCTTTAAATTATCTTGGTTACATTCAAAACGACCTTTTGGTCAAAAAAGCACGTTTTGACAATGCAGTTCATGATTTTACATTAGCTTTAGAGTTGGACAGTAAACAAGCTCTTCCTTATCAAAACAGGGCTGCCGCAAATTATGAGTTACTGAGGTTTTGTCAAAATCAGTATGAGTTTGCCCAACTGATTAAGAAGATTGTTTTGGATTGTGATTTAGCTTTGACTATTGAACCGAACCTTCAAATAGCCGCTAGTCTAAAAATGCACGTGCTTTCAATGCGGGCATAACAAACGACTATGGCGTCAATAGCTAATTTCTGGCTATGTTTTCGTTCCACATGACGCCATCTTGAAGCATCGAATTTAAGATCACAACCCTCCTTACACACGCAATAATGGCGACTTTTTTCGGTTTCCCTGCATCTAAAAGTCGCTGGTAAGTAGCTTAAAAACAGGGTTACACTGCATCGCAGACATCATAGGCATGTAGAGTACGGTGCGTACTTGTGCTCGTCCCCCTGAATGACTCGCTTGTTTTTATGGCGTTCACTTTCTCGATTGATGATGTTAAACAACGTAGGGCAAAATTTGAACTATCTCGCTGAACTCGCATTCTAACTCCGCTCACTGTGGTTAATGTTGCATACTATTTTCTGGAGGGAGAGGGTATGAAAACATTGATAGTTAAGAACACGTTGCTAACACTTGCTGTTTGTTTTTCCATTATCTGGCTCATCTCATTCGGTGAGTTTTTAGTGACGGCATCGCAATACCCTGTTGACTATATATATTTAGTTTTAGGTACAGTATTGGCTGTTTTAGTCTCTGCTTATACGGTTCGAGATCTCCAAATAAACGCTTGGCACAAGTCGTTCGGAATTTACTTTGTATATTATTTTTTGGTGTTAGGTCTGTTTGCTGATGGGCACCAAGCAGGGTGGAGTCACAGTGATGGCTTTCTGGATAAGCTTTTCATGTCGGGTATCTACATTTTCGTTTTCTCGTTTTCGTTTATTGTTCCGATCATCATTGGGCTATTAGCATTTACTCAAGCATACTTTCTCTCTATTGCAGTCGAAAATAGACGTATATAACAAATTACCATGACAGTCATAGTCCGTTTTTAGCTGTGTTTTGTTCTTGTATTCGTCAATGAGATCAGATGTGAAGGTTGCAAGAACATTAGACCGCCTTCTGAGTTTACACAAAGATCGTTGCTTTGTGATTATATGCATTGCTTGTTAGTTCTTCTCCATGAATACTGAAGCTATATTTTGCTAAATCAATGTCATAGATTGAAAGTGACATAAATGGAGAATCTAGTATATGGGATACCTAGAAAAAGCAGGCCGCCTAATGAGATTAATGGGGTGGTTGGTATCAATAGCTGTCATTGGTGTTTTTGCTGCGATTGCTATTCCAATGTATGAGGGTGGTAAGGTAGATAGCGATTCAATTAGCGTTTTATTGTCATCTTTATTACTTTTTGCTATTCCCGTAGTTTATTTTAAAGTCGGCTCAGCTATTAAACAGGGTAAAAAGTGGGGTAAAGTCACAGGGGCACTTGTAGCAGCTATCTCCTTGCTCAATCCTCCCATTGGAACAATCGTTGGCTTAGCAACACTGTATTATCTCCAAAAAGGGTGGAATGAGATGATCGAAAGTATATAACAAACGACATTACTAATTTTGGGCTATGTTTGGCTAAATTGATGCCGTAGATTGAAAGTGACATAGTGGCTTCCAAGATTTTATCGAAACTGGTTCACCAAGTGTGGCAGAGCTGAATGAGGGGGAGTCCATGTTATTGGTTAGTTCCCCAGAGGAAGCAATCAATCCGTAGGGAATTTTTGCTTCTGGTGGAGTACGCGCATAATACGAATGATATCGCCTTCAACCCAGTAAGATACGATCATCGAAATCTCAGGAATTATAAGTAATCGCCCGCGAATGCCATCTCGTTGTACTCCCATTAGAGGTTGCTCAAGCAAGTGTCCTACTTTTGCTTCAATGAGGTTGTCAGTTTTCTCTGCCGCATCAGGGTTGAAGTCATAGAGAAACTCGAAGATCTTTTCACGATCATTAAGTGAATCTTCTTCCCATAAAATCATTGCTTACCTCGATTTCGGATTCTGGCTTTGCGTTCTTCCATTCGAGATTTAGCCGTTTGGTGCTCAACGAAAACGGATTTTCCTGAGTCAAACTTCTCAAATGCTAGGTTTACTTGTTCAGTTAGCCATGCATCATGAGATAATTTTTTTCTTTGTTGTTCAGCGAGTTGCTCAGTCAGTTCACGGCAAGCATCACTTAGCGTGCGGCCTTGGCTTTCAGCCATTTGTTGAGCTAGGCGTTTTGTTTCTTCATCAACACGAAATTGAATTCTAGTATCCATGTCGTAATCCTTTGTTGGTGTGTGTACAAATGTTAGCACTGGCCTTTGTGATGGGCAACGAACAAACGACTATGGCGTCAATCGCTAATTTTTGGCTATGTTTTCGTTCCACATGACGCCATCTCGAAGCATCGAATTTAAGATCACAACCATCTTTCTAGTGCATGCGATGATAGTGACATTTTTCGGTTTCCCAGCATCTAAAAGTCGCTGGTAAGTAGCTTTAAAAACAGGGTTAGACTGCATCGCTCGCTTTTATCCCGTGTGTATATGTAGTGGTCGACGAAAATTGGCCACTGTTTTAGAGCAATTCGTTATGTCCGAATACCGTTACTGGCAGCGCTCATCCTGGAATACGGGAACGTATGATGGAATATCCGCAAAAATTTCATATATGTCTGATGAACAGGAAAAGTATAAATTTAATATCTCAAGCTATTTCAATCATTCAGCTGCAAAAGAAGGGTCTTGCTTGTATTTCTCGCAAGTATTTAAAGAGAAATAATAAGGATTAACGCAGGGCGCTAAATCATTAACCTCATCCATCATCTATTTTCGCTTCATTTTATTGTTCGCTGTGCATATGCCGCTATGAAAATCATGTGTCTGGCATTTTATCTATGAGTAAAGGTCAATCTAGACAAAGAGAGTGAGAATGATGATATCTGCTTGAGAAAGATCACAAATGCCACATTGCAATGTGCAAATCATGCAATGAAATGACCTCTTGTGTGATCTAAATCACCGAAGTGATTACCCGACATGGCCTAGTATTGGCTGCTTGATTTCAATTCATGAAAGCAGCGCTCGAACCCCGTGCTTGAAATAAGCGGGAACGAGACTGGCAAGCGGGTAAGCATACCATGACAACACTTTTAGCAATCTCCATTACCACGGGCATTCTCTCTGGCGTGTGGGGCTGGATCGCAATCTCTCTGGGCCTGTTATCTTGGGCGGGCTTTCTGGGCTGTACCAGTTACTTTGCTTCCCCGACTAGTGGCTTAAAAGGCTTGGCAATCAGCTTAATCACTAACATGTCCGGTGTGTTTTGGGCCATGGTGATCATTTTCGGGTCGACTTACGCCGGGTTAGAGATCCTTGGCTACGTCATCACGGCGATTGTGGCGTTCTTCATGTGTATTCAAGCCAAGCAAGCATGGTTGGCGTACATCCCTGGTACCTTCATTGGCTCATGCGCCACGTTTGCAGCGGATGGTAATTGGCAGCTTGTGGTACCGTCACTGATTTTAGGTGGCGTATTTGGCTATCTGATGAAAGCGTCCGGCCTTTGGCTGCAAGCAAAATCAGCAGCAACCTCTTCAGTGGCTGAGCAAGCACAGTAAGACATTTATTTTTTGCTGAGCGCTCGCGTTTATTGCCTCACTCCCTTATCTCACCCAATACTGTCATCCCAACACTCATAGGTCATGCCCATTTGTATTGATGGGCATTTCCTTATCGAAAGGTATGGGTAACTCTTTTTCCTTACAGTCTTGCACCGCACCTTTCTCCCCATGATTGTGGGCTACCTATTTGCAAACGTTGCACGAACGTTAGATCGCCCTCCGAGTTTTTATAAAGAAAGTGGTTTTGCGACTTAATGCATTGCCAGCCAGATCTTCCCTCTAGATACTGAGATGTAACTTGGCATAGAACAATGCCATAGATAGTGATTGGATGGCCTAAGTAAGCTTTCTTAGTCTGATTTACCTAATGTGGCAGAGTCTGGATAAGGGGAGCCGTGTCATTTGTTAGTGTCATGGCATAGTGACTTTATGATGAGAAAGAGAACCATAATTAATGAAAAAGAAAATTAAATTAAGTTATGAAGTTTCATTGGCCTTATTCAAGGATGATGTTGACCTTGAAAGTAGTGATTCATTTTTTAAAATCATGGGTGATGATGTTGTGAAACTCACATTGCCGACTTCTATTATGCACAGGCTTTTTCGTTTAGGCCAAGCATATGGTATTAAACATTTACGATTTTTAGAAAGTGAGTGTAAGTTGATAGTTGGAGTTGCAGAACTTTCTCAATTCGTTGGTGATTTAAAGAAAGTTCTCAAATTAATTAATGATGAAGTATTACATGTGTATATAAATCGTATTTTAGATGAAATTAGTAAGCCATCGAATAAGCGAAGACATATTGCAATATCGACAGGTAATTATTATTAGGATTTTTGACCAACAATGCGAGGGATTGTGGTCTGAACTTTCCCTCTTGTTGCAAGTGATGAATGCATTTTGATATGGAGCCTAAGTAAGCTGTAAAGGTGTTTACAGGAAAGGGAATAGTGAGCATGGAAGAACTGATTGCCCAGTACACTGGAGCCGATGAAGATGAAAGGCTAACAAGGCAGTACATCACTCAGCTTGAGTTCGATACGACAATGCATAAGCTTGCGGATTACCTTTCTCCTGGTACCCGCATTTGTGAAATTGGGGCTGCGACAGGCCGTTATTCATTAACTTTTTCAGCCTTGGGGTGTGAGGTGACAAGTGTTGAACTTGCGCCAGACCAAGTCGATATATTAAGAAAAAAGCGACAGCACAACAACTCACACTCGATATCTTTGAAGGTAACGCATGCAGCATGCCTTTTATTCAAGATGACTCACAAGATGTCGTTGTTATTCTTGGTCCGCTATACCACCTAAAAACCGAGGAAGAAAGGCACTCCGCGATTGCGGAAGCAGATCGGATTTTAAAGCCCGGTGGCATGTTGGCGGTAGCGTATATCTCTCGTTATTTTGTGGGTGGTTTGTTTGCGCAGAAATTTCCGGAATTAATCACCCCTAATGTTCTTTCTGAGTTGCAAACACAGGGGACGGTTTCCTGTCCCGAGGCGAGCCGATTCTTTAGAGTGGGGTATTTTGCCACACCGATGGAAGTCGAGCATTTACTGGTGCAGCAAGATTTTGAGATTGTTAGTCATACAGCGACAGACGGTTTTGGCCGCTATATTTCAAACGGTGTTAATCACTTCACTGCGCAGCAATATCAAACCTGGTTAGCCTATCACTTAGCTGTTTGCGACGAACCCAGCCTGTTGGGTTCAAGTAATCATGGTTTAGTAGTAGCGAAAAGCAGGCAGCCTCGCACACGATAATGGGCATGGGGTTCAATGAACATGGAGTACAACTGGCAAGGAGCTCAATGAAACATTGAAAGTGTTGCCAGTACAGGAGAGGTTGATAAGGAAGTCATGGCGTTGAGAGTAAGAAAAGCAGTATTGGATGATGTAAATAACATCGCACATATACATGTCAAATCATGGGCGTATGCATACAAAGGTCTGATGCCTGATAGCTTTATTGAAAGCTACACATTGGAAAAACGCCAGACACTCTGGTCAAACATCATTGGGCGCAATTTAGCCGATGTTTTAGTGGTAGATGGCGAAGCTGGATTAGCGGGCTTTTTATGCTTTGGGCAGCCTAAAACACTAAAAGGCACTGATGTATATGAATTGAGTTCAATTTACATCGATCCTGCGAACGTGAGGCAGGGGATAGGCCAAGCACTCTACAATGAATGCGAAAGAATGCTCCGGACATTGAAAGCACAGAGGGTTACTTTGTGGGCTCTTGATAGTAATGAGCGCGCGTTACATTTTTATACCCAGCAAGGCTTTATACCTACCGGAGAAATCAGTAAAGAGTGTGCAAATGACGTTATTTTGCATGACATCGAGCTCGCGAAGGATTTATCTGTAAAGTAAACGATTCAAATTGGTGTTTAATCAAGGCGTTAATGTTGCTTGGTAACTGAGTCTTACACACATGGAGGTGGACATGTCTTCCGTACCCCAAAACAAGGATGAATTGGCGTTAGCCATTAATACCATCTTCCCCAAATTAATGGCGGATTACCGTGCTATTCCGACCGGTCTTGCACGTCAACCGGGTGTAGAAGGAAACGTCAAAGGTACGCTCATTAGTGTGAGTGACACCGCCGCGTATTTGATCGGTTGGGGTAAACTCGTACTCAAATGGCATCATCGAAAAGCCAGTCATCAGCACGTGGATTTTCCTGAAACGGGGTACAAGTGGAATCAGTTAGGCCCACTGGCCGAAAGTTTTCATCAAGCCTACCGAGATTGGGAATATGAGGCGTTGCTTGCTGAACTGGAATTGACGGTGAGCGACATACAATTACTGATCGCCCGCTTAAGTGACGAGGAATTGTATGGGGTGGCGTGGTACGAGCAATGGACGCTAGGGCGCATGATTCAATTTAATACCTCATCACCAATGAAAAACATGCGTACCAAAGTGCGGCGTTTTCATCGGGCATATTGCTAACAAAGCAAGGCCATGGGTCTGTAGATACATCAATCTTGATACTGACGGCGTGCTCACACTCTCTCCCTACAAAATGAAATGATCAATCACTTACAGGCATGCTAGCATGGTGTGAAATGCCCATCATGGATACCCTGCTGGGCTGTGAATAAAGAGAAAAACATCATGCAAATTGTGACGGTTGATCATACCAATGCGCAGGTATACGCGAATTTATACCAAGGCTATGCCGCTGAATTTTCCAAAATCATTGATGATAAGCCCGATGAAAATGGCTTGTTTGAGATCTACCCAAAGCTAGAAAATAAGGTCACCGGCTATTTGCTTTATATTGATGGCGTACCAGCGGCATTAACTGCCATTGAAGCCAAAGACGTTGCGCACTTTGAGATCTGTGATTTCTATGTGTTGCCGTGTTTTCGTAAAAACAAAGTGGGTAAGCAGTTTATTACGCAGTTGTTTGCCCGTCTTGGCGGTGCATGGGAAATCAAACAAGTAGCGGGTGCGGATCATGCGGTCAAATTTTGGCGTGATGTCGTGGGTGACTACACATCCGGCCAATACGAGGAAGACATGTATCAAGACGAGAAATGGGGCTTGGTAACACGCCAGCGTTTTTCTCAGTCGTAATATGCCTTGAGATAGTTAGGGTATATCTGGGTATACACAGTAAAGGATGACACCATGGCAGCAGGTTCGATTAAACAGGTAGTTTTTGATATTGGTAACGTGGTGGTGCGCTGGTCGCCGTTGGAGATTGTCCGCCTCACGTTCGGTGACACAGACCATGCACAGGTAGAAGCTAAGGCCAGAGCGATTTTCCAGTCCGATACCTGGTTGAATCTCAATAAAGGGTTAATTACCGAGGCCGAGGCCAACGCGCAGTATCAGCGGGATCTCGGGTTCTCCGCGCTAGAGGCAGAATGCCTGTTTTATTACGTGAAACAGACTCAGTTGCTGATTTATGGCACGGTGGATCTGATTGAGCGTATCAAAGCGGCAGGCTACGGCGTGTATGCCTTAACCGATAACGTGCACGATATTGTGGCGCATTTAAAAGCGACGTACACCTTCTGGCCGTTGTTTGATGGGGCGACCGTCTCGGCAGAAGAAGGCGTATTAAAGCCTCAGCCTGAGATTTATCATGCCTTGTTGTCTGATTATCATTTAGCGGCTGCAGATACCGTATTTATTGATGATATGCCGCATAACGTACAAGGCGCAGAAGCGGTCGGCATGGCTGCGATTCAGTTTGCCAATGCTGCCCAATGTGAAGCCGAGTTAAAGGCGTTAGGTTTAGTGTTTTAGCACAGGAGTGAGTCGGTGTTTTTAGAAGGTATTCATCACGTTGCGATCATTTGTTCTGATTATCCGCGATCAAAAGCGTTCTATACCGAGGTATTGGGGCTGAAAGTGATCGCGGAAACTTACCGTGAGCACAGGCAGTCCTACAAGTTGGATTTGGCGCTGCCTAATGGTAACCAGATTGAATTGTTTTCTTTTCCTGAGCCGCCCAAGCGCGTGTCCCAACCAGAAGCACAAGGACTGAGACACTTGGCGTTTGTGGTGAAGTCTGTGTCCGCCTCGGTGGAGTATTTGCAGGCAAAAGGGGTTGAGGTTGAGCCTATCCGTACCGATGAGCTGACGGGCAAGTCATTCACGTTCTTTAGTGATCCCGATGGGCTGCCACTTGAGCTGTATGAAGGGTAAAAGCCCTTCTCCCTCTTCGTTAAAGCACAACGTAAGTTGCTGATCGCGAAATCATGAACTAACACTCAAATGCTGTTTTTATATACAGTTATGATGTCGCCTTTCTACAAGGAGGCAGTATGAGTGATTTTTCCCCGCAAGCGTTGTACGCATTCATTGTGCAAGCGAAAGCCAATGCCTATGTTGGCCGTGCACCGAAGTGTTTGTCTTACCGTCCGGGTTCGCACGATATTCAATTTCAGTCGGGAGCGTTTAAGTATCTCGATAGCTACTTTGGTGGTACGGATTTTCTTGGCCAAGAAGTGGTGTACTTTCACGACGAGCCGGTATGGGCAATGAATTATTACGGCAAGATTTTATGCCCAGACATTTATGACGCAGAAAAAGCCGGCAATGTTATTTTGGAAAGCCTCGCTTTACTGTATATGTCAGGCCACTTTTTAGGGACGTTCACCCATGAAACGCCATTAGGTGTGTATCACGACACGAATGACGGGGATGTGTGCTCATTCACCGGTTATGAGTGGATTGAGTATCAGGGGCAGAAAGTTTACGACCTGCATTATCACGGTGGGTTGATCAAGTGATTGATGTGGGATGAGAGTGGCAACGATGCGGTTGCGGCTCTTCTCATGTCTTAACGTATGTTGCAAATGTGTTACTCTCTTCTTCTGACCAATGAAATGGCAGATGAGACACCGAGCACGGTTTTCAAGGAGGAAGGGATGCATAACAACATATGGCGCGTATTGGGTTTGGCCGTGTGCCCGGTGATATTGCTGGGCGCACTGTTTCATGCGGCGAGTCTGGTGGGGTACGCTGTTTACAGTCAGTCGTCGCCTGACATGCGTATTATTGATGTGGCCATTATGGCCTCTGGGCTTTGTGCGGCGTTTGAGTTTGTGCGGGCAGTGCGCCGCTTGACTGGATAAACACATGATGGCTTCACTTGAGATCGTGAAATAATCAGCGGAGAGCAGAGATGCGAGCACAACTGAACAAGAAACGTATTTTCTTTCTCTCGTTCTTTTGTTTCGTTGTATACGTGCTGATTGGGTTTACGGCATTTTGGTTGCAATATGACGTTATCGCCAACATGCTCTACACCCATCATGAGGTTATCCTGTCTGTGGCGTTGCCGTGGTCGTATTTCACGATGCTGCTGAGCGGGGCTTGTAATGCATCGAACCCGACATGGGTATGTAATAGTATTAATCTGGTTTTGGTTGGGGCAGGCTTTGCTATCAATGTCACCGTGATAGCTGTGTTATTACATGGGATATATCGAAAAGTGACGCGCTAAGCCAATGGGGGGTTGAACGTATTGTTAATGCCGCCCACAGTAAGTGCAGCGGCATTGAAAAGCGCATCGATTAACATGCTGAGGCACTGTTATGAATCGGGGCGTGGCGCTGTTGTCGATTACTTGTCTACAAACATGTAGTTTGCTTTTGTGACCCCTCTGTCGTAGGTACAAAAGGTATCTGTCGCCGCTTCGGTTTTGCTGTGGATCTTGATGTTGGTAATAACTTCAAGCGCGCCCGCATCGTAACAGGCTTGTTGTGCCTGTTTGACAATTTCAAGTAGCTCATTGAGTTCCCCTTTCATGGTCGTTTCCATTGCACCCACTTGATAAGGCACATTGGCGGCTTTAACGACTTCAATGGCCTTATCTACCACTTCAAAGTTATTCCCTTCTTTTAAGCGAGGAATGACCTGGAATGCGACAAATACATCTTTAACAATAGGGTTTTCGGCTGACATTTGGGTTTTATCTCGTGGTTTTTAGAGAGCTTGCATGTTACCAGTTTTTGGATGTTGCGCTAGCGCTGAGCATATCGTCGTACAAGCATGTAAACAGAGGGCGTCACCTGGCTAATTATTTTATTTTCAGCGTTAACACATCGCTATCATCGCAGTTATAAATCAAAGAGAAAGATAGCTTTTTGACTTGATGGTCGGGTTGTCTTACTGATTGATATGTTAGTTGTGCGTCGCAGTTTACTCCCACGTTCTGTTTTTTATTTTGTAAAGAGTGCGCGTGCCGTGCAATGTGGAAGGGGGATAGCCCATCCATGATGACAGCATAAAGGGGGGAGACACCATGTTATTACGATTGATGACATTAACATCGACAATTCTACTGACAGGATGCATGGCGACGTCGTACCACGCGCCGAGTGGTGATGATGTGGCGACCATTAAATTTGTGAACCAAGGGCGCGGTAATGCTGATGTCTATATCTATCAGGGTGCCGAATTCTGCACGGGTAAACAAGATGCCGGTACAGTGGATAGGCTCTCATCACATACGGTGTCTGTTGTTGGTAATCAACCACAAAGCTTTTCTTTTGGCTATGGTTTTACCGATTACAGTGGGACAAAATCTTGCGCTATCACTGCCACCTTTACCCCTGAAAGTCAGCGTGATTATGAAGTGCTGATCGTCTCCTCCTACGGAGGCTGTGTTGCGTACCTGTATGAATTGGAGCAGGGGCAAAAGCGAGAAATTTCAGGCAAACAGCGTGAGTATGCAAAACCCTACACAAACGATAATTGGTGTGAGTAAAAATGTGATAGTTCGTTGTGGTGGTCTCATTGGAGGGGAACCATGAAAGCGGTGTTTATCTCGGTACTTTTCTGCACCTTGCTGGTGGCGATTCCGTCATTGCTGTTTAACTTTGGTGATTGGGTGCGCATTGCGTTGCAAACGGGCGTCGCCGCCTTCTTGGGCCTGTTAATAGGGATTGAAATTGAGCGGGAAACCTATCGTTACCCCCACCTTTGGCAAGGCATCGCGGGCTTGATGGCGGGGGCACTATTTGGCTTTTCTCTGACGCCTAGCTTGGTGTTTGTGGTCTGTGGCGGGCTGTTTGGGGGCGTGTTAGGGGTGACCGCGCATTGGTGGGTAAAGTTTGCGCCACTGCCGTAGTGTATCGCCTTAGTGCATAGTGTATGGCGTATTTTTCGGTGGCATTTTCACGAATGTGTGTGGTTTATCGAAACTTAATCAATGCATGTAACTTTCAATGTATCAGCGGGTTACATGACGATATTCTGCGCGCTGAGTCCTTTATTATTGATAGATGCCCCCAGAGAGTGACAACGATTGAATACGATAACGCGCTGTATGCGAAAGGCCTGCCAAACCGCCACATTGATGTTGCCGATGTGCGTGATGCTTCCTGCTTCGTCATGGGCTACGATTTTGCCCGCATCGGTAGAGAAGGTGGAAACGTACCGAATTAACCATTTTCTTGCTCGCGTCATTAAGCACAATATGGATGTGAATCCGGCGTTTGATATCGATATGATCTCTCTGCCGGACTATCGCATTATTGACAGCATTACCATCGATTCCCTTTATATCGGCACGGACTTATTGCTGTTTAAAAACGCAGAAAAGGTGTCTATCGCGTCTTTTTCCCCAGCGGGTGAACGGGTCATTTTTGCATTGGATTATGCCTATCCGACAGGCAGCAGTGATCGCATCGACTGCGTGATTGCTTTTGATCGCGGGCAAGTGAATCAGCCAATCTGTCACTTACAATCGAAACCGCAAGCCTGTCTCAGTACGACGGACAACGCGGATGACGAAGGGCGGGATACATCGACACATTGCCGTGATGCCATACGTGAAGATACGGTCAATACGCGCGACAAAGGTTAAAGGGGTAAGGGGCCCCCCCATGTTGCACCACGTACAAGCGATAATAAGCAGAGACAACAGAGAAAAAAGTGATGATAGATAAACACGTCAGGGAAGAAATCCTGTTACGCCTGAAGCGCACTGAGCAGCAAGAGGGCGTGCGCATTTTAATGGCGATTGAGTCGGGCAGTCGTGCCTGGGGCTTTGCGTCCCCCAATAGTGATTACGACGTGCGTTTTATCTATGTGCGAGACAAAGACTGGTATCTGAGTGTGGATCTGGAAGATCGGCGGGATGTGATTGAATACCCGATTGTGGATGAGATTGATCTCACTGGTTGGGATATTCGTAAAGCCCTCAAACTGTTCGGTAAATCGAACCCGGCCTTTGTGGAGTGGATCCAATCTCCTATCACTTATATTAACCGGGGCGGATTCCGAGAGGCGGCACGCCAAATGTTGCCGACGACTTATGCGCTCGAAAAAGGCATCTATCATTATCGCAGCATGGCAAAAACCAATTATCGCGGTTATTTATTGCGTGATAGGGTGCCGTTGAAGAAATACTTTTATGTGTTGCGCCCTTTGCTGGCGATTCGCTGGATAGAGCAATACGGCACGGCCGCACCGATTGAGTTTGATAAGCTGCTTGATTTGGTGCCGGATCCCACCGTATTGGCCGCGATTCATGAGTTGCTCGCACAAAAAAAAGTCAGCGAAGAGAAAATGCTGGCGCCTGCCATCCCCATTTTGAATACCTTTATTGAAGCCGAATTGACGCGTTTAGAGGCGTTACCACTTGGACGTACCGTAAAGGAAACTGACATGGCGGCATTCAATGCCCTTTTCTTGCGTGTGCTGAACGAAGCGTCTCACTGAATCACAAGACAATATCCACAACAAGAAAATAATCACAGCCCAAGAATCCATAATCATTAATCAGTAACTATGAACCACACATCACGATGAAAAAACTCTTGCTCCTCGCTGCGGTACTGCTGCCGTTTGGGTATCTGTTCTGGCTACCCGTAAAAATGTTGGCGCATGCGCTGTGGCCGACGGATGTGTGGCCATCCGCGCCGTTGTCACACAGCATCATGGCGGACATTCGCGACAGCTTGGAAAGCCAACCGCGATTTCGCGGCGCCGTAGCAAAGCATCAAGGGCCCGCCAAACGTTATCTCTACAACACGCCAATGACCGCCTATACCACTGTCGATGTTGGTTTGCAGGATATTTATGCCGTGTATATCAACGGCGAGGGGGAGTGGGTAGTGCGGTTAGGCTTATTACCGGATAAAAACGCCGAAACCTATTTTTCCCAGCAAGTGGGCGGTGTGTTGGGTTATAGCATGGGGGTAGCGATGAAAGGCGTGAACCTCGCGTTGGAATATGGTGTGCTCTCACCTCGTTTGTATCACGTTACTGATAAGCCAGAGACCAGCTTCACCAGCGATAGGTATCAAGCGGTGCCTCGGTTGATCGATTAACCGCAAGCCTTCTTTTGTCATCATCGGTGTCGTCACGCCACAACGTGTGGTGTGACACTTGTCGTGTGTTACCTGAACCTGTGCATCGGGTATCGTTTTCTCCTTTCTTATGTTGCACACCGGTGATGGGCTGCCAGCATGGCATTGCAAGCAGAACAGAATAAGCCAAATAGTCAGGGAACGGTGGGCACAGGAGAACAGACATGGAATATGCACCGGAATATACGCGCCGGGAAAAAATTACACGGATCAGTATGCATGTGTTGGTGGGGACAGCGGGTTATGCCAGCGTTCAATATGGCTTGTTTCCCTTTATTCAGGCGCTGGCTGAGCAACCCTACTGTTATGACTACTGGGGCATGAATGGCGCACAAACCGTGTGGTTGATAATACTGTGCGGGATCCCGTTATTGTTTGCCCTCTTCCTGTTTATCTTTCTTTTCCCCATGGGTATTCGCAGTTGGCGTGATAAGCAATTTCCCCCGCGAGGCATGAAGGTCTACCGCCCAACCCGCATTCAATATGGCTTGTTAGGCCGTATTCGTACATGGGTTGCCATGATTGTACCTGTGGTTGTATTGGTTACGGCTTTGTGGGGTGGTCTGCAAGTACAGGAAATGGACTTCGAGAAAGCCGACGTTGCCACGACAGAGGAGTTAGCCGCTTGTCCGATGGTGAAATAGGTCAACATGCCATGATCGATTCTGTCATCCGTGATTCGGTAAACCCTCTTCATCGCTTGATACCAACACTCACCGGCCAACGCGTGGTATTGCGTGCGTTAACGCCAGATGATCGGGCTGGGTTATTGGCCATATATGGCGACTCGCGTGTGATGCGCTACACGGGAGAGCCGCCCTTTGCCTCTTTAGATACGGTCGATCAAATGCTGGCCAGTGTTGCTGCGTTGGCCCATACACATGCGTCTTATGAATGGGGAATTGCCATCACCGCAGACACGGGCAAGGAAGTCGTGATTGGCACCTGCAGTTTGCATAGCTTCAGTGATGATCGCCAGCAGTGTGAAGTCGGGTGTTTACTCAACGCGCAGTATTGGCGGCAGGGGTACACGCGTGACGCCTTGCTTGTGTTGTTCGATCATGCCCGCACATTAGGCATTACCACCGTGTGGGCAGAGATCGATGCCTCGAATACGGCATCCATCGGGTTATTTGCCGATCTTGGTTTTATCTTTCAAGGCGAAAATGGACAGGGGGATTGTTTGTATTCGCGAGAAATCACACTTGAGTTTCCGTCATCATTGAGTAAATGTGATGAATAAAAAAAGCGCGCAGTGAGCCGCTGCGCACTTTGGATTTATTGACTCTTAACTATTGAGAAGGCAGTAAGTAATTACTTCGCTTCAATCGCTTTTTGAACCGCAGGGCCGATCTGACGTTTACGTGATGTCACGCCATCCAGTACCAGCCATTCTTCGGTGTTTTTGCCTTTAAATGCCGCTTGTGCCACTTTCTGATCAGCACTGTCGATCCACAGCAGGTTGCCTTTCTTGTGCTTGGTATCGATTACCGCGAAGAACAGGTGATCCAAGCCGGCTTCTTTCTTGTACGCTTTCATCGCTTTGATGAATTCTGGTTTACGATCCAGCAGCTGCTGTGCCGTCAGTGTTTCCGCTACGCCGATACCCACTTTCTTGCCGCCGTAACCGAAGTTTTTGTAGTCCAGCGTCAGAATATCTTCTGCGCTGACTTTGCTCAGGTCAGATTTGGCTTCCAGCATTTTCTCACCAAAGGCTTTGATGTCTTTAATGCCAGCCACTTTAGCCAGTTTTTCTGCGTACTGACGGTCAAATTCCGTCGTTGTTGGTGAGCTAAATACGACTGTATCTGACAAGATGCCGCCCAGCGTGGTACAGGCGATGTTAGCCGGTAGCGTCACGTTCAGCTTTTCTGCACGATCGGCAAGAATGGTGGCGGCTGAGCCCCAAGGACGAATATCAATCGCTGCGACTTGGGTCAGGTTTACAGGGTTACCGCCAATCGCGTGGTGATCGACAATCGCGACCACGTCTTTTTCATTCACAGACGCGTGCAGTTGGGTTTTCTGGTTGAAATCCACCAAGCCTACTGCGCCGATTTTTACGCTGTTTAGCGCAACCGGAGCCGCCGTTTTACAGTAGTCCAGGACGAACTGGCTTTCTGGGTTAATGGCTTCTGGTACTGCCGCTGTGCCGCCGTAAATGTGCGCAGCTGCAATGGCAGAGGTCACGGTATCGGTATCCGGGCTCATGTGGCCAGTCCATACCAGATTGTCGGTGTTGTTTGTCTGATTTGCTTTAGGTGCTGATAGTTCAAACGCCATGGTTGGCGCACTGATCACTGAAATTAGCAAAGCGAGATGAGAAAGTTTCATTAGCCGTTCCGTTATAGGTCGTAATGCGCTGAAGCACATTGTTATGATCTGAAATCTGTTGTTACAAACGGCGGATATAGTGAAAGACGCTGGCAGATGAGCCTAATGTCATTATTGTTTTTTGCGAGTCATTACAAAAATATCAATGTTAATGCTATGAAAAATAAGACATAAGTGACTGAGGTAAGGAAATGCACACCCTATGTGCCACAGGATTTGTTAACGGTTAGCGTAAAAAATCGTCAAATGTAAAAATGACAGAAATTCATAGTGTAAAAAGTCGATTCTTTGTGATGATTTGCCGAAAAAATGACCTTAAAGCCCGTGCTATTGATCTATTGAAACAAAGTCCCTGCATTTTGTATTGCAATTAGGGATGGGCGGAGGTAAAAGGGATCATCTTCTTCTATCGGATGAACAGCGTGGGCACCTACCGACTGTTACGGGTCGCTTTACTCTTCTCTGTGATGGCCATTTTGTTTGGTCAGGGAAGCGTATCGCCTGCGTTTAAGGTCGAACAAAATGTGTCCCTTTATGCGTCGCTGTTCAGTGCCAATCAACTCGAAAGCCCCGGGTATTTCCATCCCCATATTCATCAAGCCGCGTTGCTCAGTCAGTTGAATCCTCGCTTAAATACCCCGCGTGGAAATTCAACGGTCACAGAGCGGTTAGGGAAAGCATCGGAGCCACCGCGCGTGTTATTATGGTTCGCTGCCGTTACCGGTCTGCTGTTAACCATGATATTGATCCCAGTCTTGCTGCGGATCAACCGTATCACAGCCAGTGAGCGCAGTGATGAATACCACGACGCCAACTTGCTATATCGCTTTATCCATACCCGCTAGACACTAAAGACCACATTTGTTGAGTTGTGTTTAGGTTGATGTCTCGGAGTTTTTTATGTTTGATTCTATTTATTCAGTGTTGATGTCCCTTTGGCATCAAGACTTTACTGCGCTATCCGCGCCAGGCAGCGCAAGCCTTGTGTACTTGGTCGTCGGTGTCTTAATTTTTCTTGAAAGTGGCTTTATTCCGGCAGCACCGTTCCCGTGTGACAGTGTGGTGGTCCTCTCCGGTACGTTAGCGGCAGTGGGCGTATTGGATCCGGTGCTGATTTTGGTGCTGATCATGGTATGTGCAGCCACCGGTAGCTGGGCGGCTTACATGCAAGGTAAATGGCTGAACCGATTGCCGAAAGTGCAAGGGTGGGTGAATGCCGTACCGGCGCGCCGTATGCAGCAGGTCGATACTTTGCTGGGCCGTCATGGCTTGGTGGCGCTATTCTGTGCCCGTTTCATCCCGGTTGTGCGTTCACTGCTGCCACTGATGATGGGTATGCGTGTGAACAAGGTAAGCAAATTCCATTACTTCGCATGGCTAAGTGCGATCCTTTGGACGCTGCTACTGTGTGGTTTTGGTATGATTTTGCCTTTGCTACCAGAAAACCTGAGCCGTTTGGTGACCATGGGCTTGATGGCAGCACCTGTGATCACACTGTGTCTGGCAGTATTGAGCTTCCTGACTCTGCGTATTCGCAAAGCATGGCGCAAAGAGCCATCAACCGAGAACGTGTCACATTAAGTGATGCTCGGTCGACGCTAAGCAGACATCGACAACAAAGGCGCCCTATGTGGCGCCTTTTTTGTTGGTCTGGTTTACAGGTTTAGTTTGCAGGTTGAGTTTGTTGTTTGGGCTTGTAGGTCTGGATTTTATTGGAAGGAAAGATCGCGGTTCACGCCACGCTTCACATCACCGAGTCTGCTGCGAGGAGGTGATCTCTTCACTCACCCAATGCAGCAGTTGCTTGATCGCCCGTGACAGCACCTGATTCTGACGCACAATGTAGCCCAGGCTGGTGGTCGGAAAATCCGGCAGCGGCGTAATGGTGCTGGTGAGGTTCAATTTCGGATGCAGGGAGAACGCCGGCACAATCGCCACCCCAAAGCCCGCTTCTGCCCAATCAATCTGCGCGTCCACACTGCCCACTTCCATCACACGGTATTTGGGCAGTTTCAAACTGGGCAGCGCCATATCAATCAAATCGCGAGTACGGGTATCGTGCCCCAGCAAAATCAGTGTGGGCTCGTCACCGTTGTTTGACGCGTCTGCCGCCGCACGCGCTTGCCATTCCGCCAAGCCATTGCCCAGCGCACACCAATGTACTTGCTGTAACTCGGTAAAGTGCAGGGGCTGGCTTTCTTTCTGGGCGATCACAAAGCCTAAATCCGCCTTGGCGCTTTTGACCAATGCCGCCGCTTGGGTCGATGTTGTGTTGAACAGTGACAGATCGATGCCCGGAAATTCCTGTTTGAAAGACTGAAACGGCTTGATCAGTAACAGGCGCGAAATGATGTCGCTGGCCGCAATCGACAGGGTACCCTGACACAAATCATTGATCGCGTTCAGATCGGCCTGACAAACCTGCAATTCCTGCAAGGTACGTTGGGCGCTGTGAAGTAAGCGCTCACCGGCTTGAGTGAGGCGAAACGGGTTACGTTCAATCAGTTTAACCCGCGTGGTTTGCTCTAACTGCTTGATGTGCAAACTCACATTGGGCTGTGTCATGTGCAGCTCAGCGGCGGTCTTACCAAAGTGTTCTAACCGCGCCAAGGTTACAAACGTATTCAACCAGTGCAGATCCAACATAGAAACAGGCTCGCGTGAAAAATAAACAATGGGGTGAAAGGGTCAACAGCCATTGTACTCGGATTGCCATTTTTGCCTATATGAAATTCTTATCGCACCTATAACGATTATTAATTTTTGTTATTACCGGCGGCGGCATAGGATAAGGACTTCGCTATTAAGGAGTGGTAATTATGTCGTCTATTGTTGTTGTTGGTGCAAACTGGGGTGATGAAGGTAAAGGTCGTATCGTAGACTTTTTGGCTGAACAAGCATCGGCAAGCATTCGTTTCCAAGGTGGTAATAATGCAGGTCATACCGTAGTGAATGACTTTGGTACTTTTAAGTTACACCAACTTCCAAGCGGCGTATTTAACCCTGATTGTATCGGTGTGTTAGGCCCTGGCATGGTAATCAGCCCTGCTTTGCTTTCTGCGGAGATTGCCGAAGTTGAACAATCTGGCGTAAAAGTGAATCTGTGCATTTCTGACCGTGCCACACTGTGTCTACCGCTACACGCAGAAGAAGATACACTGGAAGAGCTTCGTCTGGGTGACGGCGCCTACGGTTCAACGCGTCAAGGTATCGCACCTTGCTACGGTGACCGTGTCATGAAAAAAGGCATTCTAGTGGGTTGGTTGAAGCAACCTGAAGTATTGGTAGAACGCATTCAATTTATGTTGGATTGGAAACTGCCTCAACTGCGTGCGCTATACCCAACCTTCAAGTTTGAGCAAACTGCACAAGAAATGGCAGATTGGTTGCTAGAAGTGTCAGCACCTTGGCGTGATTCTATCTGCAACGTGACGCTGCCTCTTAAAGCGTTACAAGCAGAAAGCAAAACACTATTGTTTGAAGCACAGTTGGGTGCGGGTCGTGACTTGGTTTACGGTGAGTACCCTTGGACAACATCATCTAACTGTGTGTCTATGTATGCAGGTATTGGTGGTGGTTTGCCAGCACTTCGCCCAGAGCGTGTTATCGCTGTTGCTAAAGCATTTAGCTCATCAGTGGGTACAGGTACGCTGATCACAGCCATGGAAGAGCAAGATGCATTCCGTGAACTGGCTGGCGAATTCGGTGCAACCACTGGTCGTCCACGTGACATGGGTTACTTCGATGCAGTAGCAACCAAAAACGGTGTAGAACTACAGGCGGCAACAGAAGTTGCACTGACCAAAGTAGACTGTCTGACGGGCCTTGCGGATCTGAAAATCTGTGTGGGCTACGAAGGTGAGCATAGCGAAAACCCAATTTGGCCACAAACCGCAGCACTAGCACCTATCTACGAGAAGATGGAAAGCTGGAGCGAAGACATCACTGGTTGTCGTAAGTTTGAAGAGCTGCCTGTTGCGGCGCAGAAATATGTATTGCGCATTGAAGAGCTAATGGGCGTGCCAGTGAAGATGGTTTCTGTCGGCCCTGGCCGTGAACAGATGATCATGCGTTAATCACCGGTTTGCGAGCGCGCTTTTTACCCCTGTGTCGTGAGCGCGTAGTGAAAGACGGTATTCAGTAGAAAAAGCCAGCCTTGGTGACAGGGCTGGCTTTTTCATTTTCTGAAACTAACATTGTCATTATTACCGCAATATTGTGATGATAATCACATTTATATTTGTATGATGATTGGAGAATTTCACTGTCAACCGTCATATCATGCGTTACTACCAACATTTTGCCCTGAAATATTACCGATTTCTGTATGTTTTTCGGGTGTTTATCGCTCTGAGCCTGATTCAGATACTCATCCGTTTGTTCGATGTGCCGTACGGGACATGGGCATTGATCACGGCGGTCACCGTCATGGGGACCATCCCCTTCATCGGCGGGGTGCTGTCGAAAGCCAAGCAGCGGATCTGGGGCACCGTGATCGGGGCCGGTTTGGGTTTGTCCCTCTACCTGATCCCGACCCAGTGGAATTGGCTGCACCATGTGATGTTTATTGGTATCACGCTGGTGGCTATGTACTTTACCCAGAAGAAATACGCGTATGCTGCGCTGGTTGTCGCCATTACCATTGTGGTCGTGGCCGGTGGTGGTCCGGAAGACTTTGACGCCGCGTTATGGCGCACCGTGAATGTGCTGTGGGCGGGGATTGTGGCTATTCTGTGTAGCATCTATGTGTTCCCGTCACGCGCGACCGATCACTTCTTTGATTTGGTCAGCCAGTTTCTGGCCAAAAGCGGTAACTTTTACCATCAACACAACCAAACCTTAGCCATGGGGATGTTCACCCCGCTGGAAACGCAAGAGTTGCTCAAGCTGCTCGATCAGCAACAAGAGTTGTTACCCCATGCGTTGAAAGAGGCCGGCCCAAACAAGCAGGTGATCACAAACACCCTGCTGATTGAAAAGCGCATGTACACCATGATCGACACGCTGGTGAGTACCTCGTGGGATACTCAGCAAGGGCAGGAGAAAATCAGTGACATGCCGTGCCTGACGCAAGCGAAAGAGCAGTTAGCCCGTCGTTTTGCCCGCTTAAGCCGTCAAATTACCCGCAAGGCGATCACGCCGATCCATAAAAACGAGATTGTGATTTTGCATCTGCTGCCGCACCGTGCGCCGCATGATCAGGATGACACCAGTGACATCAGTTACTTTGGTTATTTGTGGCTGAACCGTGAATTGGCCCGTCAGTTTTCGACCCTGAGCCAGACCTTGTGCAAATTGTTCCGGTATCAGGAGCAATAATCTTACCTATCTTCAAGCCAGCCCGTGTCGCGATGCCAGAAGGATTGCCGGGCTGGCTTTTTTATTTGCTGCCATACTGTCATGACCGCCCGATGTCTTTTTTCGTTGCTTTTCAGTGAGAGAAAAAGCGAGAGAGAAACAGAGCGACAAAGAAAAGGCATGGCAGAGCGTGTTATTCATCTCAATACAATGTGCTGATCGAAGGGGAGTGCCAATGAAGGGCTTACGTATTCTGTCTTGTTTGCTGTTATCCAGTGTTTCTTATGCCAGTGTGGCTGCCGATGGTTGCGGTTCATCCGTGCTGCCATCCTGGAAAGATGGCGAGAGTAAAACGGCCATCATGGATTTTGTGAAACAGACCACCGACAAAGGCTCGAAGGGATTTGTGCCGGTGGAAGACAGAATTGCGGTGTTTGATAACGATGGCACCTTGTGGTCTGAAAAGCCGTATTATTTTCAATTTGTGTTTGCCTTTGATCAGATCAAAGCCATGGCGAAAGATCACCCGGAATGGAAGACCGAAGCACCGTTTAAATATGTGCTCAATGATGATCTCAAAAGCTTGTTTGCGGGCGGCGTAAAAGCCTTATTGCCGATCATTCAGGCCACACATTCGGATATGACGGTGGAAGCCTATCAAGAGACGGTCGCGAAGTGGTTGGAAGCGGCCAAAGATCCGCGCTTTAACAAGGCGTATACCGACCTTACCTACAAACCGATGAAAGAAATGTTGGCCTTCCTGCAAGACAACGACTTTAAAACCTACATCGTGTCTGGCGGTGGTGTCGACTTCATGCGGGTATGGGCGCCACAAGCCTACAACATCCCCGATGAGCAGATCATCGGCAGTGCCTTTAAATACAAATATGCGTACAACGATGGCAAACCGACGATCATCAAACAGGGGGAAATCCTGACCATTGATGACAAGGCCGGCAAAGCGGAAAACATTGCGTATATCATTGGTAAAAAGCCGATCTTAGCGGTGGGCAATTCCGATGGGGATCAGGCGATGATGCAATGGGCGACCAGCCAACCGAATGCGATGGCCATGATCGTGCATCACACCGATGAAGCCCGAGAGTGGAAGTATGACCGCAAATCTGACGTTGGCCGTTTGGACAAGGCGCTCGATGAAGCGAACAAGCGGGATGACTGGCACCTGATCGACATGAAAGATGCGTGGTGTGAGGTGTATTAGTCGTTGGTGATGCTCTTACAAAACACAAACTAGAATCACACACAGATAAAGAAAACCGGCATCGCGGCGTGCGATGCCGGTTTTTTAGTGCTTTAAATGGCTCGAGAATATTTTTACCATTCAGATGTGATTAATCAGATGCTAAACAATCAGATTTTATCGACCACAGCCCACACGCCCGCCAGCAGATCTTGCCCGTACGCGACACTGCGCTCCGGTGACCAGCCGTAAAACTCATCAGGATGGGCGATATGATCTTTAAACGGCATCTCTACCGTGTAAGACAGACACTTGAACTCCTGCGCCACCCAATTCGTCGCAACGGTCAGGTTCGCCGTGCCCGGTACGTTCTTCTCGTAGCCGTGCTCGTCCTGAAACTCCGGTGTGATGGTCAGCAGTGCTTGCTTAAAGGCATTCTCCAAGCCAGCCATGCGCTCATCATACGCCGGCACACCTTCACTGCCCGCCACAAAGTTGTACGGGATTGCTTCATCACCATGAATATCGAGGAACATATCCACGCCGGTCTGCAGCATGCGTTCACGGACGAAAAAGACTTCAGGGCTGCGCTCTAACGACGGACTTTGCCATTCACGGTTAAGGTTCACGCCAATGGCATTGGTGCGCAGGTGACCACGAATACTGCCGTCCGGGTTCATGTTCGGCACAATGTGGAACACGGCTTTATCCAGCAGCGCACGGCCAACGGTATCTGTTGCATCCAGCAGGCGTTGCAACAGGCCTTCAATGCACCATTCCGCCATGGTTTCCCCCGGGTGCTGGCGGCCAATGATCCAGATGTTTTTCTTTCCTTCAGCGGGCTCACCAATGGTCAGCAAGCTGATATCGTGGTTATCCAGCGTGGCGCCCAGTGTTTCCAATTGGCAATGGAAATGGGTTTGCGCCTGATGCAGCAAGTCTAAATGACGGTCGTACGGGTAAGGAGCAAAGTAGGCGAAATACATCGACCCGAATTCCGGGATCACGGTGAAGGTCAGGGTATCGCCATCAAACTTGGCCGGAATGCGGAACCATTCTTCACGATCATAAGACGCCACCACATCGTAATCTTTCCAGCCTTCCGGATAGGCCGAGGTGGACAGATTCAACAGGGAAAAGTGGTGAGAGACATCCGGCTGGCTTTCAAGGCGGAAATGGAACCATTGGGCAAAATCGGACTGGTTGTCGGCCGGAATGGTCAGTTGAATATCATCTGGGCTGTCGGCATGCACAATGTGGATATTGCCGCTTTCAAAATTGCTGAAAATTTTCATAATGGCCTTTCTGTCAGTACGTTATTGATGATTACGCTAGCGCAATATGCTGACGTCAGCGAGCACTAAAAGTGCTTACTATGATCCCGTTATAAATACGTGATCATTTATCTGCGTTTGATCATAAGCATAGCGTGAATGCCCCCGCTGGGAGTGACAGTGAACACGCATGGCTCTGCCAGTCATTATTCTTGTTATGACGAGCGGTATTTGGGGCGAAAAAGCGCCTGTATTTGGTGTGATTATTCTGTCTAAAAGCGCGAAATATCGTGCTTTTTGTTGGGAAAGGGTAGAAAACGTGTAAAACCACACTAAAGTTGCTGATATTATAAGCAGTTGAACTTTCTGTACTTTACAAGCCTCATCAATCCCCCTATTATACGCGGCATGGAGAGATGGCTGAGTGGTTG
>NZ_LDOV01000020.1 GCF_001029435.1 Photobacterium aphoticum
GTGAGGTCGCATTATAGGGAGGAAATTGGCCGTGACAAGCTGTTTTTCAGAAATAGAAACCAAGCGACCAATAATACACCAACAAGCAAATATAAGTGTGATATTTAATCATCAAACTCGTTAAATTTAGAAATCACCGTTTCTAGACTTACTTGCTGACTAGTATCCCAGCGATCATTCCAGCTCACCGTAACGGTAACCTTCTTCGCACCCACAACTGGGGTATCATCCACAACGGTCACAATACGATCGGCCGGTTTCCCTGAAATAGAGAGGGTTTCCGTTCCATCAACAATCGAACTGTAAAGAATCGTGCCAACAGCAGCACTTTGTGAGCGTGTTTGAAACTGCTCCAGCTTCTCTTCTGCCAAATACAAGGCATCGATCGTTGTTAATGCATTTTCTGACTTCACTTCCATATACGTTTGCAGCTTCATGAGGCCGACTACACCAAGCGCCAACACAATCATGGCAATCAGCACTTCCAGTAAGCTAAAGCCTTTATTGTTAGATATCATTCCATGACCCCTCAACCCAATAGACACTTTGTGGCGGAGTATTTGGATTTAGCCCGCCCACAAATGTCAAATCAAAGCCCGAATTAAGAATTGATAACCCGCCTCGAGTATCTAAAACTAACCCGCCACTTGGTCGAAATGAGCCGTTTTGGAAATAGACTCCTTTCACCATATCAGCAGGCAACATACCCACATTACTGGTGACGCCAGACCATGCAGCCGTCATATCAGCAGTAGGAGCGATACCTGAATTGAATAAATGGTAAATGACACCATCAAATACCGCAGCCCCATTCACTGACATTACGCCATTTTCAACAACCAGAATTCGCGGCTCAGAAGGTAGACCATTTAAACCTGCACCATTCACTAAATCACAATTGCCTTCAACCCACACTTTATCTGTTGGCGGCGAACCTGCTGTCCCTTCAAAAGCTTGTTTAATTTTGCTGTCACACCGTTTGGCTGTGACTATCACCCCCGCTGAATTTACCTCATCTGTCGCCTCAACCGAACCAGTAATAACAGTAAACTCGCTCTTTACTTCTGCAATTTCATCTCGAGATTTATAGAAAAAGCTTTCAAATGGGTTCATGTTCAGATCTTTGACAAAATCTAATTCAAGTGCACCATTAGCAGCAGGCGGCGTATCTTGTGCGTTAATATCGGCATCCCACGTATTAAGAGCAGCGTACGTATCCGTAGCATAATCCACTCCACATTGCCCTGAAAAACCAGGATATGGTCCATTTGTTTCTGGATCGTTCACCTTTACCGAGCCCCGAGCAAAAAAGTTGGCGCCATAACGCACAGAAACACACTTAAATTTGCCATCCGGCAGCGGACCATCCACATCCGGCTTAATGGTATATGAACCCACTAATTTCAGATCGGAAATGGCCTGTATCGCCCCTGTTGTACGAGGGTTGGTTTTAATCTTTTTGTACAGCGTAGTTTGGCCTCTATCCTTCTGAAACGTTGATGTGATCAGATACTGAGTGCCTGTAAGCAACGTAGCCGTTAAGGTTAACTCATTGGTGTCACACGTATCATAAGGCTGTCCTGTCACCCCTAAACTCGGCGTATGGTTATTCAACGCTATCGCACATTCTAAACCGCCTTCAGCACGCCAATGTAACTGGCGCTCTTCAACCTCATTCTGGGTGCGCTTAATCTGATAAAAAACATTTTTATATGACGCAAGAGAAAACAATAATGACACCACCACCAGCATCACCGTGACTAATAATGTCGCCATCCCTTTTTGACTGTTCATTAGTTCCAATTCCTCGCTTTCAGCGTCGCCGAAACGGTCTTTGAATATTGGCTTTGATTCAAAGACGCACTCAAACTGATATTCAATAATGTTGAATTGGCACTGGAGGTCGCCAATACTGTTGGTGTCACGGTAAAGTTAGAGAGTGTAAAGTGGGAAGTATCCAATAACGTTGAAACTGTTCCGCTTCCACATGTCGCATCAGCAGGCATCGTCGCCAATCCTTTCGAGACGGTGTCCACACACATTTGAAGTGTCTGAGGCTGAGAGGCACTTAAGCGAAATTTCACTATTCGCCACTCACTATTTTCATCTTCATAAATATAACTGATGGCGTCATTTGAAGCCGGTACATTCAACGTTGAGACAGCGCCAGACAGTACCAATGAACCTGTTCCTTCGGCATTATAACCAGCGCGTTGAACATCAGATTTAATCAAACGAATCGCATCATTCACATCTTGTGCCAGCATCAATTGCTTCATACGCTCCGATGCCAAGTTCTGCCCTGTAATGAACACCCCTGTCACACTCGCTAGTACCACTAAGCCCACACTGGAAGCGATTAAAAGTTCAACCAATGAAGCGCCTCGTTGACGCGTAAAATGCTTAGCTACATCTTTCATAGTTATAATAATCCCCACTGATGCCACACGTGCGGATACGTCCTGTCCGCTGACTCATAATCACTTTTAAATCTTTACCTGACTCTTTATAAAAAGAGAAATTGCCTAATTTGTTGGTCGTGGCCCGAACGGGATCAATCGTTTGTTCAACAAATGTGCTGCTCGATTTAATCGCAACATGTTTGAAATCTTTACCATCAACCAAAGCAATAGCCGCCGCTTTTGCCGAAGCAATACTATTCACTGTCGCCGCTTCATCGGTCACGGCAAGTACCCAGGCCCCGTCCGTTTGATAAACCGTTTCATTGGTATCATCACGTACAAAATGCACTTTTAGTTTGGTATTGCGCATCACGGCTTCTGATTTTGCCTGCACCAATACCCATTCCATTTCTGTTGCTAATTGCTTTACTTTATTACTGTCAATGTATGAACTGAATGAAGGGGCCGCAACCGCGATGATTGTCGCCATTAACGTAATAGTGATCAGCATT
Source organism: Photobacterium aphoticum (assembly GCF_001029435.1). Lineage (GTDB taxonomy): Bacteria > Pseudomonadota > Gammaproteobacteria > Enterobacterales > Vibrionaceae > Photobacterium > Photobacterium aphoticum. The sequence continues at coordinate 2,915 of NZ_LDOV01000020.1, forward strand.
TCCAACAGCGTAAATCCGCCTGCTTTCCGATGAATGCCGCGTCTTAAATGCAATCGACATAACATTTCGCGAGCCATACCTCAATTCCTTTTATAAACATGCCGATAGAGTAAGTTCAACTTGATTCACATGTTATCACCACCGCAGAATGTAGAGGTGTAAATTGAGAAGGATATCGAGTTAACTCGAATAATTGTGAGGTTAAAGTTCATGAAACATCAAAAAGGCGTGACACTGATCGATGTTATGATCGCTGCAGCCATTCTCGGTGTCATCGCGGCCATTGCGTACCCCTCTTATCAAGTTCATGTACTTAAAGGACACCGAAGCCAAGTGATGGCTGATCTAATGAAAGTCCAACTAACATTAGAAGAAAATTACACACAAACAGGATCTTACGATTATTCGATCGTCTCTGCCAATACCTGTGCTTTTTGTGAAACAGATACTGCGCGCTACCACATTTCTGTTGATACGACAGGTACTGGAATGGACAACTATAAACTGGTTGCCACCCCACAAGCAGGTAACAGCCAAACCAACGATAAATGCGGGACATTAACGCTTAATGCTGCAGGTGTTGGCATCGCGACCAAGGGTGGGAATGACGTTGAAGGGTGTTGGTAATCCCCATCTCCTCTCTCAAAATACTGCCCCCTCTCTGTTGAACAGACACAAAAAAGCCAGCATCACGCTGGCTTTTTGTTTTCTCTTTTCAGGGATTAGCCTGTTAGATCATCAAAGAACTTCTTCACACCGTCGAAGAAGCCTTCAGATTTTGGCTTGTGCTTTTTCGCCGCTGTGCCACCGAGCGTGTCTTCCAGCTCTTGTAGCAGTTCTTTCTGACGTGCGCTCAGGTTAACCGGGGTTTCTACCACCAATTTACAGATCAAGTCACCCACTGCGCCACCGCGTACTGATTTCACACCTTTACCACGCATACGGAACATACGGCCCGTTTGCGTTTCTGATGGGACTTTCAGGTTAACACGACCATCCAAGGTTGGAACTTCCACTTCGCCGCCAAGCGCCGCCATGGTGAAGCTCACCGGTACTTCGCAGTACAGGTTATTGCCATCACGTTCAAAAATGCTGTGTTGTGTAACGTGTACCTGAACGTACAAATCACCCGCTGGTGCACCGAACTCACCCGCTTCGCCTTCGCCAGACAAACGGATACGGTCACCTGTGTCTACGCCCGCAGGGATCTTCACAGACAGAGTCTTGGTTTCTTCTTTACGGCCTTGACCGTGACAGTCGCCACATGGCTCTTGAATGATCTTACCGCGACCATGACAGTGTGGACAGGTCTGCTGTACCGCAAAGAAGCCCTGACGCATCTGTACCTGACCTTGGCCATGACAGGTGCTACAGGTCGTTGCAGATGTGCCTTTCTTCGCACCGCTGCCGTCACAAGTATCACAGTGAACCAGAGTCGGAACACGGATCTCTTTTGAACAACCACGTACTGCTTCTTCCAGTGTCAGTTCCATGTTGTAGCGCAGATCCGCACCACGCTGGGCACGAGGCTGACCACGACGGCCGCCGCCACCGAAGATGTCACCAAACACATCACCGAAAATATCACCGAAATCAGCACCGCCGCCGAAGCCGCCGCCACCCATACCGCCTTGTTCAAACGCTGCATGGCCGTACTGATCGTAAGCTGCTCTCTTCTGAGGATCAGTTAGGATTTCGTATGCGTGCTTAACTTCTTTGAACTTCTCAGCCGCCTCTGCATCCCCCTGGTTACGGTCCGGGTGGAATTTCATTGCAAGGCGTTTGTAAGCCTTTTTAATATCACGCTCTGACGTATCACGGCTTACGCCCAGAACTTCATAAAAATCTCGTTTAGACATACTTATCTTTCACCTGCCTTAATACAGCTACGGGCGTAAGAGTAGCCTCAAACGCCCGCGCTAAAATAAAATTAACCTAGGGTTATCTTATTTTTTTTCGTCTTTAACTTCTTCAAACTCAGCGTCAACAACGTTGTCGTCTTGCTGTGCTTGTTGCTCACCTGCACCCGCTTGCGCTTGTTGTGCTTGAGCTTGCTGCTGAGCGATTTCCATTAGCTTCTGAGAAGCTGCGATTAGCGCTTGCACTTTCGCATCGATCGCTTCTTTATCTTCGCCTTTACGTGCTGCTTCTAGTTCAGAAACAGCGGCTTCGATTTTCGCTTTCTCGTCAGCTGGCAGTGCGTCGCCCGCTTCTTCGATTTGCTTACGTGTACCGTGTACTAGCTGGTCAGCTTGGTTACGAGCAGCCACTAACTCTTCGAACTTCTTGTCCGCTTCTTTGTTAGCTTCTGCTTCTTGTACCATTTTCTCGATATCTTCGTCGCTTAGACCGCCAGACGCTTGAATCGTGATCTTCTGCTCTTTACCTGTAGACTTGTCTTTCGCAGATACGTGCAGGATACCATCCGCATCCAGGTCGAAGGTTACTTCGATCTGTGGCATACCGCGAGGTGCTGCCTGAATGCCTTCTAGGTTGAACTGACCAAGAGACTTGTTGTAGCCCGCTTGCTTACGCTCACCCTGTAGAACGTGGATAGTTACTGCGCTCTGGTTGTCTTCTGCAGTAGAGAACACTTGGTTCGCTTTTGTTGGGATCGTGGTGTTCTTCTCGATCAGTTTCGTCATCACACCGCCCATGGTTTCGATACCTAGAGACAGAGGAGTAACGTCTAGTAGAAGAACGTCTTTCACGTCACCTGCAAGTACGCCGCCCTGAACCGCTGCACCGATAGCAACTGCTTCATCTGGGTTCACGTCTTTACGTGGTTCTTTGCCGAAGAATTCAGTTACTTTCGCCTGAACCATTGGCATACGAGTCTGACCACCTACAAGGATAACGTCAGTGATGTCGCCAACAGATAGGTCTGCATCAGCAAGTGCTACTTTTAGCGGCTCAAGAGAACGCTGTACTAGGTCTTCAACTAGAGATTCTAGTTTCGCACGTGTCACTTTGATGTTCATGTGCTTAGGACCTGTCGCATCAGCAGTGATGTAAGGTAGGTTTACATCTGTTTGCTGTGCAGAAGACAATTCGATCTTCGCTTTTTCTGCGGCTTCTTTCAGACGCTGCATTGCTAGCGGATCGTTCTTCAGGTTGATGCCCTGATCTTTCTGGAATTCGTCAACCAAGTAGTTGATCATGCGGTTATCGAAGTCTTCACCACCTAGGTGTGTGTCACCGTTGGTTGCTAGTACTTCGAACGTTTTCTCGCCTTCTACTTCATCGATTTCGATGATAGAGATATCGAATGTACCACCACCCAGGTCGTACACAGCGATAGTGCGATCGCCGCCTTTCTTATCCAAACCGTAAGCCAGCGCAGCTGCTGTTGGTTCATTGATGATACGTTTAACTTCTAGACCTGCGATACGGCCAGCATCTTTCGTTGCTTGACGCTGTGCATCGTTGAAGTAAGCAGGAACAGTGATAACGGCGCCAGTCACTTCTTCACCTAGGAAGTCTTCAGCCGTTTTCTTCATCTTCTTCAGAACTTCAGCAGATACCTGAGGAGCTGCCATTTTCTGGCCTTTCGCTTCTACCCATGCATCACCGTTGTCTGCTTTCACGATTTTGAACGGCATGATTTCGATATCGCGCTGAACTTCTTCGTCTTCAAAACGACGACCGATCAGACGCTTGATAGCGAATAGCGTGTTTTCTGGGTTCGTTACCGCCTGACGCTTAGCTGGCTGACCAACCAGTGTTTCACCGTCTTGGGTGTATGCGATAACAGATGCCGTTGTACGCTCACCTTCAGCATTCTCAATTACACGTGGCTTGTCACCATCAAGTACTGCTACACAAGAGTTAGTTGTACCCAAGTCAATACCAATGATTTTACCCATCAGGCTTTCTCCGAAATTCGTTAGCTACTTGCCAACCCGTTACCATAACGCAATTGGCAATGCGGAATTACCCGCGAAAATTAATTTACGATGTCGTATGACTACTAAATAGGGGCAGCCAAATTGTTTTCAAGGGCGACAACGAAAAAAAATCAAAAAAAATAAAAAGCCCGCGCAAATGGCGGGCTTTCCTGCAGTACTGCCCGCTTACGCCTGGCCAGATACCGCTTTAGATACCATGACCATCGCAGGACGGATCACACGACCATTTAGCTCGTAACCCTTCTGCATCACAAACATCACGGTGTTTGGTTCGTGATCTGCGCTTTCCTGCATTGCCATCGCCTGATGGAATTCAGGGTTGAACGCTTCACCCACTGGGTGGATTTGTGTCAGACCGAACTTCGCTACCGTGTCTGTCATGGTCTTCAGCGTTAGCTCTACACCTTCCAGCATTGGCTTGATCGCATCATCGGCTTTGTCTGCCATCTCGATCGCACGCTCAAGGTTGTCGATCACTGGTAGTAGCTCTTCGGCAAACTTGTTCAGGGCAAATTTACGCGCTTTATCGATTTCTTGCTCTGCACGACGACGTACGTTTTCGCCTTCTGCCATCGCACGTAGTGCTGAATCTTTTGCTTCGTTGGCTTTAGCTTCAGAGGTCAACAGCGCCGCTTCTAGCTCTGCAATGCGAGCTTCATACAATTCTTCCGCTGTCATTTCGACAACTTCTTGCTCAGCAGATTCAGTCTCAACCGCTTCAACGTTGTCTTGTTGTAGCTGTTCGTCCTGTACTTTTTTCTCTTCGTTGCTCATGCTTTCGCTTCTCCGCCAAGATCTGGGTATTCATCATATAAGGATAGGTTTTCTGTCGCATTCATCAGGGAGCAACAGAAAACGCACTCATGCGCTTATTATGGGGATGAAGTTCAACGATTCAACCCACTATTGATCACAAACCGCGACAACGTGCTCACCCTAACGCTATACTGGCTTTTCCTTCATTTTTCGGAACATGGAAATGACGCGCGTTTTTCAGACTATTGCGATTATTGGCAAGCCTCGCAGCTCAGAAGCCTTGCAAACACACCTTCGACTGCATGAATGGCTCACCGGTAAAGGGTATGAGGTATTGGTGGATCACCGCCTTGCCCACGACTTGGATCTGCCCGCGTCCGTGTTTTGCGATCTGCTGACCATTGGTGACCGCGCCAACCTGGCCATTGTGGTCGGCGGGGATGGCAACATGCTGGGCGCCGCACGGGTACTGTCCCGCTTTGATATTGCCGTAATTGGCGTCAACCGTGGCAACCTCGGCTTTTTGACCGATTTAGACCCGGACGATTTTGAAGACGAGCTCGAACGCGTGCTGCATGGCGACTACGTGGTGGAAAAACGCTTCTTGCTGGAAGCCGAAGTACACCGCCATGGCTTGATCAAAAGTCGCAACGCCGCTTTGAATGAAGCGGTACTGCACCCGGACAAAATCGCCCATATGATCGAATTTGAGGTCTATATTGATGAGCGTTTTGCTTTCTCACAGCGCTCCGATGGCCTGATCATCGCCACACCAACCGGCTCTACCGCCTATTCATTGTCTGGCGGCGGTCCGATTTTATCCTCTGAGCTCAATGCCATTTCGCTGGTACCCATGTTCCCGCATACCCTGTCATGCCGCCCGTTGGTGGTAGACGGTAACAGCCGGATCAAACTCATGGTGTCACCGACCAACGGCAGCACCCTAGAAGTGAGCTGTGACGGCCAAGTTTCTCTGCCCGTCAGCCCCGGTGATGAGATCCATATCTATCAAAGTGCTGATACTCTGAACCTCATCCACCCGAAAAACTACAGTTACTATGAAGTGCTGCGCGGAAAGCTCGGCTGGTCAAGCCGCCTATTTTAAGCGCATCACGCTCTCTTTTAAGCCAGCCTTCGGGTTGGCTTTTTTATGCTGCATATCATCAAGTTAACCTAGATCAATATTTCCTAAGGATTTTTCACCAGCAGATCTTTACTGTGTATAGATACAGTATATACTGTATGAAAAAACAGGTGTTGATTTAAACAGGTGAACACATGCTGGCACACATGACGATCTCTAACTTTGCCATTGTTAAAAATCTTGAATTTGAACTAAAACCGGGTATGACCACCATCACGGGTGAAACCGGTGCAGGTAAATCTATTGCTATCGACGCACTCGGCCTTTGCCTGGGTGATCGCGCTGAAGCCAGCATGGTACGTCCGAACGAAGACAAGGCGGAAATTTCAGCCGCGTTCTCGCTGCAAAACAACCAGGCCGCTCGCCGTTGGTTGGAAGACAATGAACTGGTTGATGGTGACGAGTGTATTTTGCGCCGAGTGATCACCAAAGAAGGCCGTTCTCGCGGTTTCATCAATGGCAGCCCGGTACCGGCTTCCCAGCAAAAAGCGTTGGGCTCTTTGCTGATCAACATCCATGGCCAACACGCACACCAACAACTGATGCGTCCGGATCACCAGCAACAAATGCTGGATCAATACGCCGGCCACCACCTGCTATTAGAAAAGACCCGCGACACTTACCAGCACTGGCGTCAGGCCAACAACGAACTCAAGCGACTGACCCAAAGCATCGAAGAAAACGAAGCACAAAAGCAGCTGATCCAATACCAAGTGAAAGAATTGGATGAGCTGGCGCTGGGTGAAGACGAATACGCCGAGATCGAAGAAGAGCACAAACGCCTGTCGAACAGTGGTGAGTTGGCGGTATCAAGCCAAACAGCCCTGTCGATGCTGTATGACGGCGAAGAAGGCAACGCCCTGCAACTGCTACAGATGGCTTGTCAGCAAGTGTGTAACTTGGGCGAGTACGACAGCAGCCTGAGCGCGATCCCACAAATGCTGGACGAAGCCATTATTCAAGTACAAGAAGCCAGCCAGGAGCTGCGCGGCTACCTGGATAACCTTGATATGGATCCGCACCGTCTGATCTTCTTGGAAGAACGTTTGTCGAAAATCATGTCGCTATCACGTAAACATTACGTGATGCCGGAAGAGCTGTACAACAAACACCATGAATTGCTCAAAGAGCTGGATAATCTTGATTGCAGCGATGAGCGTTTAGCGGAAATGGCTGATAACGTTGAATTGCTGCGTCAGAAATTCCTCGCTAGCGCGGAAAAACTCAGCAAGAGCCGCCAGCGCTATGCCAAAGAATTGGATCAGAAAATCTCCGACAGCATGCACCAATTGAGCATGGAAAACGGCATTTTCAAAATCGACGTACAGTGCGATACCGAAGGCATGCTCAGCCCATTGGGTTGCGACACCATCACCTTCTTGGTATCCACCAACCCGGGCCAGCCATTGCAACCGCTAGGTAAAGTGGCTTCCGGTGGTGAGCTATCACGTATCTCGCTGGCCATTCAGGTGATCACCGCACAGAAAGTGGAAACCCCAAGCCTGATCTTCGATGAAGTCGACGTGGGTATCAGTGGCCCGACGGCAGCGATTGTCGGCAAAATGCTGCGCACCCTGGGCGAATCAACTCAGGTAATGTGTGTGACCCACTTACCGCAGGTGGCCGGTTGTGGCCATCAGCAAATGTTCGTGGCGAAGAAATCGAGCGACGGCCAGACAGAAACCAACATGTTCCCGCTGAGCCAAGAAGCGCGCGTGAATGAGTTAGCGCGCCTGCTGGGCGGCAGTGAGATCACAGAGCGCACCTTAGCGAACGCAAAAGAACTGCTGTTTGCGGCATAAATAGAATAAACTGAGAAGGTCATGCAACTAAATGGTTGTACAACAGTCTCAATTACAGTTTTTTTCTTTACTGCTTTTTTACTTCTGCCGAGGGGTTGTTTATCATCGGCAACAACAGAAAAGCGAATTTGCCGGGATGCTATGAGTTGGAAGAACCTTGCTGCCTTAACATTGGCGGTCAGCCTGCTAGGTGGCTGTTCAGTCGTTGAACGACTGGTTTACCGAATTGATATTAATCAAGGGAACTACCTGGAACAATCGGATGTGGATACCTTGCGGTATGGCATGAACAAAGAGCAGGTCCAGTTCGTATTGGGCTCGCCAATGATTTCAGAGCCGGAATACCCAAACACCTGGTATTACGTCTACTACCACAAGCCTGGCCACGACAAGCCAGAGCAGAAAAATTTGATCCTGACGTTCAACGATCAAAACCGCTTGGTGAAGATGGAAGGCGATTACACGCCAAGCCCTCAGTTCATGAATGGCATGAACTAAACACTTTCGCTAAACGCCTTAACCAAGCACCAGCACACAGACACAAAAAAGCTCGCCATATGCGAGCTTTTTTATTGCCGATAATTTAATGCTATACCCTATTGAATAGCGCATAGTCTTAAGCATTCGCCTGACTTAGCGTTCTCAGTTGGCGTCTTGTTTCGCCTGCTCTGCACGCTTACGACGGATCTCTTTCGGATCGGCCAGTAACGGACGGTAGATCTCGATGCGATCCCCATCATGCACGGTGGCATCCAACTTCACGTTACGGCTGTACACACCCACCTTATTGACCTTCAGATCAATCTCAGGATACAGCGCCAGCACGCCCGATTGTTCGATGATCTGCTGTACCTGCATATCCGGCGTTACCGCCAGCTTGATCACCTTCTGCACCGTCGGCAGTGCGTACACCACCTCAACGTGGATCAACTTCTCATCAGAATGCATAAATTTCTCTCGCACGCACAGTGAACGCCTGCACCATATTATTGGTCAGCTCACGGAACACTTTGCCGAACGCCGCTTCAACCAGCGCATTTTTGAACTCAAAATCCAGCTTAAGCTCTACCTTACACGCATCTGCATCCAGCTCGATGAAATGCCAGCCACCCACCAAACGCTGGAACGGGCCATCCACCAACTGCATGTCAATTTTACAGCCTTCGACCAAGGCATTGCGTGTCACGAACGTTTTTTTGATCCCCGCTTTGGATACATCCACCGAGGCCATCATGTGCATTGCAGAGCTTTCAATGATCTTACTGCCAGAGCAACCCGGTAAAAAAGCCGGATACGACTCAACATCATTCACAAGTTCAAACATTTGCTTGGCACTGAAAGGAACCAGTGCAGAGCGACAAATCTGAGGCATAGCTTCTCCTTTACCGTAGAACACGTCGCTTCTCACACCCAGATGGACATTCCACCGCAAAGCCTAGGAGAAGGACTGGCTCAATGATACCATTACTCCGCTAACAGCCAAAATACGCGTGTGAAGGCAATGCAACATTCCCTGCTCTTCACACTTTCGACCAGCCCGCTTATGAGGCTGGGACTGCAACAAAAAGAGAAGTTATGGCCAAGAAACCAAGCAAAAAGCCAAGTAGCAATACCATTGCGAAAAACAAAACCGCCCGCTTTGAATTTGCCATTCATGACGAATACGAAGCCGGCATGTCACTACAGGGTTGGGAAGTAAAAGCCATCCGTGACGGCAAAGTGAACATGACCGAAAGCTACGTGTTCCTGCGTAACGGTGAAGCCTTCATTTCAGGTTTGACAATCACCCCGCTGAACGCCGCCTGTACCCACGTGGTTGCCGACCCTACCCGTACCCGTAAACTGCTGCTGAACCGCCGTGAAATCGACAAGTTGGCCGGCGCGGTTAACCGTGACGGTGAAACCATTGTTGCGCTGAGCATGTACTGGAAAGCCTCGTTCGTGAAGCTGAAAATCGGTACCGCACGCGGTAAGAAACTGCACGACAAACGCGCAGACACCAAAGCCCGTGACTGGCAGCGTGATAAAGCGCGCATCATGAAGAGCAGCAACCGCTAATCGACCTAGCAATATGGGCTAAGTGGTTGTTTATCACCCACTCAGACCGGATAACACGGGCAGGCTATTGACCCTGCCCTATTTTCTGCTAACATCGATCGAACTCTGGGGCTGATTTAGGATTCGACAGGATCACGAAGGCTTGTGGAGCATGCCGAGGTGCGGTTGGCCTCGTAAAAAAGCCGCAAAAAATAGTCGCAAACGACGAAAACTACGCACTAGCAGCTTAATACTCTGCTGAGAGCGCCTCTGCCCTAGCTTCCGCTTGTAAGACGGGGAACAACAGAGGTTCAAACCCAAACAAGATAGCGAGGGAATCTTTGGCTAGAGAGATGAACCGCGAAATAGAATTCTGGTATGTATTTGCATAGCGTGTCAGTTCGCAGTGTCGATACGAGAATAAAGACTGACTAAGCATGTAGCGCCATCTGTTAGACTGGTTTTGGACGCGGGTTCAAATCCCGCCAGCTCCACCAAATTCGTATACGAAGACATCTTCGGATGTCCAGAACGCCCCCTAAGCTAATTGCTTAGGGGGCGTTCTTGTATTCATATCCTTTACAAGTGTTACCTCCCTCTTTTGAGAGATAGCTCGAGTCCATGTCCAATAGTATTCGTAAAGAGCTAACGAACATTGCATATCCCCTATAAGGGATATAGGATTAAATATCCCCTACAAGGGATACGAGTTTGAATATACCCTATAAGGGATAGCTTATTTCATATTATGGATGCGCCTACTATGATTTACAGTCCTCGCCAGCTCGCTAATCATCTAAAACTAATCCGAACAAAACATCAGCTGACCCAAGCAGAGCTTGCCCAACGTGTGGGCCTAAAGCAGGCCACCCTCTCCAATTTTGAAAATAATCCAGACACCACCCAACTCAAAACCTTATTCAAGATCATTCAAGCATTGGGTGTCAAAATAGAAATTCACGATCAAATCCCCCCAATGCAGCAACAAGATAATGAAGAGGTGTGGTAATGGATGCGTTAAACGCTTACATGAATGGTGAACGGGTCGGTGAGTTCATCAAATTAACGAATGGCGCCCACGAATTTCAATATGATACCCATTGGATTGAAAGTCCTAAAGGTAGACCTTTATCGCTCTCTTTGCCTCTCCAGTATCAAAAACACACCTCAAGTCATGTTATTAACTACTTTGATAACCTACTACCGGATCTGACTGAAATCCGCGATCGCATTGTAGCCAGATATCAAGCCGATTCTCGGCAAACTTTCGATTTATTAAAACAAGTCGGTAAAGATAGTGTGGGTGCTATTGCTTTATATAGCACGAATGAAAAACCTAACATCAAGCAACTTAACTACGAAGTACTCAGTGCAGATCGCTTAGTCAAAGTTCTGAGCGCTTACCAGACCAAGATCCCACTTGGTATGCTCAATGATGAAGATGATTTTCGTATCTCTATTGCCGGTGCGCAAGAAAAGACGGCTCTGCTAAAAATGGGGGATAAGTGGTGTATACCGAAAGGCTCAACGCCCACCACACATATTATCAAGCTGCCTATTGGTGAGATAAAGCAACCCAATGCAACCCTTGATATGACCGACAGTGTCGAAAATGAATATCTCTGCCTTTTACTCGCAAAGGCTCTTGGATTCAATGTGCCCCATGCAGAAATCATAAAATGCGACCATATCAAAGCCCTTGCCGTTGAGCGCTTCGACCGTCGATGGTCGACTGATGGTTCTTGGCTATTACGTCTCCCTCAAGAGGATATGTGCCAAGCATTCGGTAAGCCTTCTGCCATCAAATATGAAACCGATGGTGGTGTCGGCATTAAAGACATTATGAAATTACTGCTAGGATCCAGTAACGCATTGGCCGATCGAGAAATGTTTATGCGCTTCCAAGTCTTTCAATGGATTATTGGTGCAACTGATGGGCATGCCAAAAATTTCTCTATTTTCCTTGGCGTTGGCGGCAGTTATCAACTTACCCCATTTTATGACATTCTATCTGCTTACCCCCTCTTAGGAGGAAAAGGCTTACATCTTCGTTCTCTGAAATTGGCTATGGGGCTCAAAGCGAGCAAAGGGAAAAAGTATCCGTTAGACGGTATTTTTGCCCGACACTTCATTGCTACGGCAAAAGACGTGGGCTTCAGTATCCACCAAATGAATACCATCATCGATGAATTCGTTGCTCAACTTCCAGGCGCAATAGAACGTGTTAATCGCATACTACCGGAAGACTTTCCAGAGCATATCTCTCAGTCCATTTTTGAAAATTCATTGAAAATGGCCCATAGACTGACGCTGGGGCGATGATCGTAAAAAAACTGGGGTGGCCTAAAAGAAATGAATGTAGGTAAAGCACCATGAACAAGTTCATTCGGCCACTGAATAGCGCGATAAGATACTTCACGAGAGCCACTCCGATGACCCAAAACAAGTTAAGTACCGTAAGTTAAAAGCTGAAGCGGACAGCTTCCACCCCGTACTGATAGTAGAGTGTTAGCAACGGACTGAATAAACCATCGGTCTAACTAATCTAGAGCCTGATCTGCCTTTATCTCGATGAGACTATTCTTTGCAACCACCATTATGCGCGAACACCACTTTTACTCTTTTGTATACTTCTTGCGGTCTCTGCATTCAGACAAATACTTGAACGGGAAAGGCCTCACTGTGGCTAGCTTGTTACGAACAAAGTAGCTTTGGGTTAACTCCAAACAGCGTTGCTTTAAGTCTTCAGGCCCTTCAAGGTATCTCAGGTGGTTGAAGTGTCCCCGATGAAACTTAAAGCCCCCCTTTTCACTACCAACAAAATAGACGGAGTGTTCAGCATCGTAGAAGTGCCCAGTTAAGGCTTCAAGGTATTCGTTATTCTCACCTTTCAATGAGTAATTGAGCATCACACCAGTTTCTTCAAAATAACCGTCAACGAGTGCTTGCTCTGCTGTGGAGCGATAGCCAATTTTAGCAGTTTTGAGGTCTTCTTTGTAAAATTCGTTCTGCAAAGGATGTTGCTCCAACATGGATATCAGTTTACCGCTAATTGGATCGTGTAAATAAGCCGAATCAGAGAGAAACTGATCGATAAAATCACGACTTATACCGTGTTGGTTACTGCTCTTTAGATGATCAAGCACTTCAAAGAGGTTAGCTGCATCTGGAATGGCAGCAATTTCCTCATGAACAATGGTACAGATTTGAGGAGGGTGCTGCGCCATGTCAATCACATAATTCAGCGTTTCAAAATAACGCTGCTTTTCAGGCAGTTCGATATCGAGTTCATCAAAGTAAAACTCATCTTGCTCCTCATACAGAAAGGTCCCATTGTCACATTTCAAAATATGAAAAATCGGCTCCTGGTCGCGATACTTAGGCTCTTCTCTCTCGACAAACCAATAGCTCCCCTGCAACTCTTGAATGAGAAACTGCCGCTTCAAGCACTCTTGTTTGATCGCCATTTCTTTTACTACAGCATCAATAATCGGGCTCAGCTCATTCCCTTTCGCTTTTGGGCGTACAGAGGTAATCGTCGAGTTGTAGATACTTTGTGTCACTCTATCTGAGGAATAGAAGCCTGACTTGGGATCAGGTAGCCCTGCCTTTTCATAATCTTCGGCACTGTCTAAAACCACAAGTAACGGCTTTCTTGCATCGATATCTACAGCTTCAACAAATTCAACCTGCACTGGCCATTGGTGGGATTTCAACTTCTCAAAGCCATCGTCTTTTAACGACGCATTCGCTACCTGTAAGCCACCAGCATCATCGATAACTTGATAGATACGCTGATACACCTTTTCAACATCGCGCTTTTTGTAATGCTCACGCCAACTGGCCTCAATAGGCTTTAATTGCAACGATAAGCAACCAGAGAAATGTTTATTCATCAGCTCAACGAACTGGTAAATGGCACCGGTTTTCGTCTTTTGAAGCGATATAGGTTCTTGACCGGATATATCAATGGCATTGGTCGTGAACTTTTTCTTCCCTGGACTATGCACAATGAGCTTGCCCTTAGGGTTACGTCTCAATAGCCCGCTTTCCATGTCGAACTCAAATTTAGCTTGTTTCTCAATGTAGCCTGCTGGCTTGTAAGCCGTTTCTATTGGCGAAAATGTTGTTCCATCCATGGAGATGAATAAAGAGTTAAAGCGGACGCTCTCCTTAAGATCAAACTTTAAGCATTTGTACACAGTATGCTCAAAGAACTTATCTGACTCGACAAAAAGAAACGTATCCCCAAGCCCTGAAAAAAACGTACTTGGCGCCACTTTGCCGAGTGCACGCACAAAAAGGCGCCCCAATAACAGCAGGTCACAATCTTCAAACTTCACGCGCTCAAAAGCGATATATGCTGATTCAGGCTTGGCTTTATCCTGTTTGTCACGCAATACCCAATAGTAGCCTGAATGTCGAATAAGCGCCTTAGGTGTCGACGATCGTTCTACTAAACTCAGTTGCTTCGCGTAATCAACCTTCCCCATGCTTTTATCCAATGATGCTTTGTAAATCACGTACTTTTGGCTTAACGCTTCAAAATCAAATGTTAGGTCTATGAGGGTAGTTAAACTTCGGCTCATCTGCTTCACTCCGCAAATTGGTTCAATAGTTCGAGTAATTGGATCATTGGAGGAACGTTGTTCGTACCTGATACACTATCAATGATTCCGGGGATTTCAATAACGTCCGCAAGAGCTGGATTGGCGTACGTGACGAACTGCCCATCGTCACTTGCGTATTTTCGTAAATTTATTCCGTCAGCCCCACTCCAGATGGTATTGATGTACAAAGCTTGAACGTGCTTGTTTGCAAACTCTGCGGGAGGGTTCACCTTAATTTGTTGCAACTTTGCTTGGCACTTATCCAAGGTATTATCGTGCACTAAACAGCCCAACTCTAAATCCCAGTGTTTGACGTCAACCAGAAGGATTCGGTTACCAAGTTCAATGTAACCATCAAACCATTCCACACATCCTTCTGGCATTGGTCGGAATTCGTAGCCAAACTCCATTAGGATCGCGCTAACCGCTTCTTCGCCAAGCGCCCCCATGTAGAGATCAAACATAGCCGGTGCTAACACAAACTGCGCACTACCAAATGTAGTTGCAAAACTGTTCGCTTCAAAATGCGCTGCAACTAAAGGGTTCTGCATAAGTAGCGGCAAACGGGCCGACAGCTCAGAGACTTCGCGAACCCCAGGCACATCCGCTGGGTTAATGAAAATTTCTGTGATTCCTTTCTCATCAGAATAGTCGATTTGATACTGATATTGACCTGTGGGCTGCTGCACATCGATGTAGTATCGAACCTCCTCGCCTGTCGGCGATAGCGACATAGCTGGCTTTTTCAGCATCCATGTTCGCAGCCTCTCATACTGACCGATCGCATTCTCGTTTTGGTGCTCATACACACTGGTTACTAGCCTTTGGATATGCGCGTAATTTCGTGAAGCTCTTGGATGATAAGACACACGTTGCTTTTCATGCTCCAGTGCTTTGTAGCGCTGCTTGATATCCGTTATCAATGCTTGGTACTCATGCGATAAATACGAAAGGTTGCGGCTATCTTTGGCCAATGTTTCAACAAAATCAGCAACCTCGTCATACATGATGGTAATTTCACATTGCTTCCATTCGGTGCGACACATTCGGCCAAGCGCTTGCTCAATAAAACGATAAACGGCATATCGATAATCTTCGCTCCCTTTGTAGGTGCTAATCATCGAGCTCACAGCAAAACCATTAACCTTTGGTGAAATAAGGGACTTGAGTTTCAATTTAACCTCGTTGGCGACAATAATGCCTTTCTCATGAAGCATTAACGCATCGTGAATATTCTTTTTAATGGCAATATCTCGCCCCTTCACCGCCAAGTCTTCGCCAATTCGACTACCAATCAAACTCATGGGTTGTTCTAAATAGATAGAATCAATATCCGTTTTGTACTGGAATGGCTCAACACCTTCAGGTCCAACATAAGTTAACGTATGATTTTCTCCAATGGTGTACGACGGTGATAACCCCGCCCCAGTCGCCTGATAGTTTGTTATCACCACGACTTTTCTCATGGTGCTCTCCAACAGGTCTAATATTGCTTGGAATTGATCATTTCTGAACGAAGCAGCATTGATGTTTTCAAAAATTGTGACGCCGTACTTTTGCCCAACATTTTCCATGAACGCCATAAATTCAAAATTTTTGTAGCTTTTATTAAGCATGCAGAAATGGTATCGGTTGCTTGGGTGCAGTGAGAACTGCCGAATCGACTCGACCAGCTTATTCGCCCGGTTTACGGCAAAATTTAATTGCCCAACGCCCACGTTTAAGAGCTTACACAACTCATTTTCAAGTAATGCTGGGTGCAACCTTTCGCCTCTGAATTCTTGATAGAGTTCTGCAATCCCCCCCCAGTCCACACGCCCAGAAATACTTTTTATGCTAATCTGGATCTGGTTTTCTTCGTATCTGCGCTTTTCACAGTACTCCGTTTGTATCGCCGCTTTCTGTACGGGATCAAGAAAGAGTAACCGTTCATCAGAAAGCACATCACTTAAGTAATCAAGATCAAAGTTATGGATCGCTGTACGACTTGTGGCAGTTGCACTAACACCAAGGACTCTAGCTCCAGCCAATACCCAGTGAGCAAGTAAGCCAGTTGATGTTAAAGCCAAATCAAACGTGGAGGCTTTAGCGGTATTGTCTGTATCGCTGTACTTGGTAATGTTGGCGATTTCGTACCCGCTATCGTGAAAGCTATACGCTTTGTGTTCGTTTTGAACGTTGAAACTTAGCCTGGCAGAGATTAACGACATCATGCTTGGTGTGAGTTCCACCAGCCCTAAATTATTAAGCACTTTCCCAACCAGATTTTCTGTGGTGTAGTTTTTTGAGTCTCCTAATTCCTCTAGGTTCTTTTTCAGCTTAAGTATTGCACTTAGCATACCATTACAGAATATTCTGACGAGTTGGGCGCCATTGTTCACAAACTGTATGGCACTTTCGGTTCCGCCTGAGCCTATCTCATGGCTACCTGATGCAGGGTTAATCTGAGACTTTAATTCTTCATGCTTAAAATTGATGGCGTGAATGGACATTCTGTCCGAGAGGAGTGTGAATACTCTGTTTTGATTCTCACTTCCCTGTTGAATAGTTGCATCAGTGATGAATGGACGGTAGTTAACATGCCATTTATCTTTGTAATCTTCCAGCGCACATCGAAAGCGATCAAAGCACTTATCAATCCCATTAAACTCAGATGAGCCATGAATCTTAAAACTATCAAAACTCGAATAAAACTTGCGTGTTAGAGCGATAATATCGTAGTCAGAGACGGTATTAATCAAATGGGTAAGAAACTCACTCTGTTGGCGGTCGAACTCGTCTAGGATCAGCAGTGAATTATTAAGAAAGTCGCTAACTCTGTAGCTTTTATCTATACCATGCCACGGATAAAGCAGTTTGGATGTGGTTAAAAAAAGTACCTGTGTTTTGCCTTTATCTATCCTCCTTGCAGGGAATATTCGGTCTAGAACATCATTTAAGGTTGCATCTTTGATTTCCCCTCCTCGCAGAAACGTCTTGAGTAGCGTGAAAACCTTGCTGTAAAGAGCACGCAGCTCATCATTAAACACCGAAGTGTTACCGCTACTTTTTGCTTGATTTATCAACGCGATTTTGTCGATGACTGTTTTTACTTCTCTTTTCTGTTGTATTTCGAGAACCTCAAAGATCGCCGACCAATCCTCAGCTGATAATTCTGCAATCGCAGTCTCTTGAGCGGGGATCCAAATAACGTTACGTTTCAACTCTTCTTTCTGTGAGCAATCAAGCGCCACCTTGCTATCAATGCGATCAAGCAAAGCCTCATACGCATCCTTGACGTTAACTCTTAAGTTCGTTGAGTAAATGAGTGTTATCTTCGAATCAGCGATAAGGTGTTCCAGTTGAAGCTCTGTGGCCTGATACGTTTTTCCAAGACCTGTCTGGGCATCAATAATGGCCAAAAAACCGTCTTTTGACTGACAGCGCTCTGGGCCGGCCATCTTCAGATAAGTTTCAAGTAATGCACTCATAGCCCACGCTCCTAAATGGTCCCTGCTCAGCTGGCCGTCTACCAACTTGACGATAAAATGTCCAAAAAATATTATGTCGCTATCAAAGACAGGTAAATACTGAATACATAAACATGTCGAATAACTGGACAGGAATCGAAGAATGACGAAATGGCCGATTAGATGGGAGCTACTTTTGCGATATCGGATGATTGAAATTGTTGCACTTTGGGAGGGAAGGTTAACCACCAATCACTTAATACAAAGCTTTGGTCTCGGGCGCCAACAAGCCTCAAAAGATATCAACTCCTACTTGGCTGATATCGCACCCGGTAACCTTGTTTATGACAAGCACCTAAAAGGCTATAAACCTAGCGATAGGTTCATACCGAAGCTAACCAAAGGCCATGCGGATGAGTACCTGCATATTCTCTCTCGCCGTGAAGATATGATAGTGACATTTGATGAACTTGATATGGGGTTTGAACACACCGCGATGATTCGCCCTGTAACACGCAATATTACGCCAACGGTATTACGACCTTTAGTACAAGCTATTCGAGAGAAAAAACGTGTCGATATTTGTTACACATCCTTAAAAGATGGCGAAAACGTAGAAAGAATCATCTCTCCTCACACCCTTGTTTGTACTCCGTTACGCTGGCATGTTCGAGCTTATTGTGAGCAGGCGAAGGGATATCGAGATTTTGTATTAAGCCGTATTCATGGCATACCGGACATCAACGACAATGCCACTCACGGCAAGCAAGGTGATACGCTTTGGAATACTGAGGTAGATATCATCCTCATCCCAGATCTTCGTTTTAACGAGAAGCAAAAAGCGGTAATCGAAAAAGATTATGGCATGTCCAACGGCACACTTTCCATAGCCACAAACGCATCGCTCGTTCGATACCTACTGGATGCCTATAACATTGATATCCACATGCAAAAAATCAAACCTCAAGGGCAGCAGATTATCGTGGGGAATATGGATGAGTTGATGCTATATCTCACTTACTAAAACAACCGGCCATTGACTGTTCTCCCATCTCACACTCAATGCCATCAAGTGACATCACACGTAAAGAAAAGGCTGCACAAAGCAGCCTCTCAGTCTCGAGCGCGCGTGGGTTACCCACTACTCTGCACCCAACGCTTATTTTTGTTCGTGCTTCTTCATATGAAAGTGAAAGCGTTCATGAAAGTAAGCTTGGATGTGCTCTTCCATTTCCAATACTTTTTCATCAATACGATCACACAAGTATTGATCGCTATTCATCGAATTCACTTTATCTGTGGCCAATTGTTCAATCAGGATTTTTTGTTCGTCGGTGAGCGTTGCTAATGGCTTGTTATTCATAGGATGTTCTTTTTCTTATGAAGGTCATGATTCTTGTTTTAACGTTAGCATAGGCAAAGTGACTTTGTCTTACCTGAAAATTGGCATCTCTGTTTGAGCAAATCGATGTCAAACGATATGAATTGCGTTCCGATGATTAAAATACTGATCAGATGCTCTTTTCTATGGTAAATACATCAACTTAACAGACGCCGCGATATTCAATGGCGAAACGATGTACTCATTACTCTGCCTTCGAATGAATTGAGCAAAAGCATCGATCAGGCATCAACTGTTGGCGCACAAGAAGGATAAACTGTGTCACACGAACATTATTTAGATAAATTCCGGCACCTCAATGTAAACAGATCTGGTGGTAAAAAAAGTCCCCACAAGGTATGCATGCTGTTAGCCGTGATGGATTTAATTCAAGCTGGGCATATTACATCCAATAAAATCCTATTTAATCAGGCACTCAAAGAGCGCTTTACCCATCACTTTGAGAATGTGGCACAAAATAATGATAGGGATACGCCAGAAAACCCTTACTTCCACTTAAAGAGCGAAGGCTTCTGGCATCTTGCTTATCATCCGGGTTTTGATGCACACAACACAAAGCGCTATGCATCAAAAGCAATCACCTATGCCTATCTTGATGACGAACTTTTCTCGTACATGAAAAGCTATATCGTGTCTAATGAGCTAAAAGAAGCGTTAGTTTCAAATCTTTCAGACCTACCCACATTGTTTCATCAATGGTTAATGGATATTGGTAAATCAGACAAAACCGCAATTAATTACTTAACGGCAATCCGAGGTTCAATCTCAAATTGGCTCATGGATGCCGGAGAAATTGCGGAGCCTTTAACCAATCTAAAGTCTTACTACCAATTTGTAACCTTAGAGCAAAAAGTGCGCAATATGGAGATATTTAAACTACGAGATTCAAAAGGTAAAGGCATGTATAGCGCCGCATTATCTCACTATCAGCAGTTTTTAGCCGACCTATCTAAGATCGATATCAACGCTGATATACAGCAAGTCATGCGTGATAAAACGCTCACTGAAACCGAAAAAGAAATTCTCATCAAAACACGAGTGGGACAAGGACAATTTCGTGCAAATTTAGTTGATATGTGGGGTGGCTGTGCGGTCACAGGGTATCGCAATAGACAAATGTTGCTCGCCTCACATATTAAACCCTGGCGAGATGCCACGAATGAAGAACGTTTAGATCGATACAATGGGTTATTACTGCTCGCCAACCTTGATAAAGCTTTTGATCTTGGTTTTATCTCATTTAACGACAGTGGCAAGGTACTCATTTCTAAATACCTCGAACATCCAGAGGTGTTAGGCATTAATGACAACATGTCTTTTCATGTCATGCGCGAGCACAAAAAATACCTGGCGTATCATCGAGGTATGTTATTCAAAGGCTTATAGGGAACACTCAACGGCTGAAAAATACCTTTCAGCCTTTTTTCATTTTTTCCCCAACAACATGCATCTGCTCACACATTCCACAGGACAAATGTCCTCACACATCCCCATCGGCCTCTCTATAATCGCTCCCATAACGGCAGCACATAACAATACTATTCGTCTGCTTTGATAATAAAATCGCGCTTGAGAAAGACGCGAAGAAAGCCTCGCCATCAGGCCGAAGGCAGTAACACACCCTATTTGACGGGCTTGCGCAGCATGCTCAGGCCCGTGATCACCTTTTTAGGATTCTGTATGAACGTATTAGTTATCAATGGGCACCCTGATCTGTCGCAATCTGTCGCGAACGCGACGATTCTGGCGGACTTGACGGCACAAACGGATTGGACCATCCACTCGGTGGCAGGCTTTGCGGGCGATATTCACGCCGAGCAACAGCGCCTGCTTGAAGCGGATGTGGTGGTGGTACAGTTTCCGCTGTACTGGAGCACCTACCCGGCAGTGCTGAAAAAGTGGGTTGATGACGTCTTTACTTATGGCTTTGCCTTCGGCCCGGAAGGCAGCCAGCTGAAAGACAAGCCGTTCCTGTTCTCAGTAACAGCGGGGGCAACGGCCGAGTCTTACAGCACCAGTGGGTTTAACTTCTTGCCGTTTTCACACTACCAAGTGGCTTACGAACACCCGTTCCGTGCGGCGGAAGTGAACGTGCTGGATACCCATATCACCTTTGAAATGAACGCGACGCCTGAAGAAGGCGGCGACAAAGACAACACATTGGCATTGGCGCACACCCATGCCTCTCGCCTTATCGACGCGGTTAACGCGTATCTGGAGACTCGTGCATGATGCAATCGTTGCTAGGGATAGCAGTCCTCTTATTAATCGGCTTTTTTGCCTCTGAAAACCGCAGCCAAATCAGCTGGCGAGCCGTGATTGGCGCGTTCGGGATCATCCTGACGGTCGCTTTCTTTGTACTGGCGACGGAAACCGGTGGTGAGGTGCTGCTGGCGGTCTCTAACACCGTGGGCAACGTGTTTGGCTACGGAATAGAAGGGATCCGCTTTGCCTTTGGCAGTCTGGTGAACTTCAGTGTCGATGGCATCGGCTTTGTGTGGGCATTGCAGGTGCTGCCACAAATCATCTTTACGGCCTCGCTGACGTCCCTGCTTTACTACTTGGGCATCATGCAGTGGTTCGTGTTGATCATCGGCGGCGGCCTGCAAAAAGTGCTGGGCACCTCGCGCGCAGAATCGATGAACGCAGCCGGTAATATCGTACTGGGCCAAACGGAAGCGCCGTTGTTGGTGAAGCCGTACCACCACGTGCTGACCCGCGCGCAGATCTTCGCCATTATGGTGGGCGGTCTGTCATCGATTGCCGGTTCGATCTTGGCGGGCTTGGCTGGCATGGGCGTGGATCTCAATTACCTAATCATGGCGTGTTTCATGTCGGCACCCGCTGGGTTGATGTTTGCCAAAATGATCATCCCGGAAAACGAGCCGACTGTTGATGAAGTCCCCGAGTTGCCAGACGACGAGAAGCCAACCAGCTTTATCGATGCCGTAGCGAAAGGCGCTATCGCCGGTGTGGGTATCGCGGCCATTGTGGGTGCGGTGATCATCTCGTGTATCGGCCTGATGGCGATGCTAAACGGTGGCCTGGGCGCTATCGGTGAGTTACTGGGCGTGCCGAATCTGAGTGTGGATGTGATCCTGGGCACCCTGTTCGCCCCTGTGGCCTGGTTGATCGGTATTCCTTGGAATGAAGCGACCATTGCCGGTGCTTTCCTGGGCCAGAAAATCGCAATGAATGAATTCGTGGCCTTCGCCAACATGGGCGGTGTGGAAATGAGTGCGCGCTCGACCGCTATCATGACCATCGCGCTGTGTGGCTTTGCTAACATCGGCTCGGTAGCCATGGTGTGTGGCGCCCTGAGTAAGATGATCCCGGCACGAGCAGGCATGATCGGCCAACTGGGTATGAAAGTGCTGCTGGCCGCCACGCTGGCAAACCTGATGAACGCCGCCATTGTGGGTCTGTTCGTTTAACGCGGCACATCTCACCCTGTGCATCTAAATCGGTGTAGCAAACCCTGACCGAATATACGCGGGCTGATGTTCTCAGCCCGCGTTCGCTATTGATGCAAAACAACTGATACAAAGCAACGAAAACAGAAAACAGAAAACACAGCAATACACACAAGAACAAGTCGTAAGGACATTCATGAGTAAACAACCTCACCTATTAGTCGAACCCCATCACATCTCAGACAAGGTGATTGTCTGCGGCGAACCGGATCGCGTAAACCGCATCGCCGCCCATCTGAGCGAGGTCGAATGTCTCGCTGAAAACCGTGAATTCCGCTTAATGCGCGGGATCTACAACAACACACCCATTACCGTGTGCAGTACCGGCATCGGCGCCGCATCGGCCCTGATCGCCTTAGAAGAGCTACGTCTATGTGGTGCAACACACATTGTCCGTGTCGGCTCGGCTGGCGCGCTGCAACCCCATATTGGCTTGGGCGACCTGATCATCGCCGAAGCTGCCGTGCGCGATGAAGGCGGCTCTAACAGCTATGTGCCCGCCGCTTTCCCGGCTTACAGTGATATCGCGCTGCTTAACGGCCTGCACGCGTACTGTGAACAGGCGGGCATTACCGCATACGGCGGCGTTGTCCGCTCACACGACAGCTTCTACACCGATGACGAGCAAGCTATCTGCCAGTTCTGGCATAAAAAAGGCGTATTAGGTGCCGATATGGAAACGGCGGCACTACTGACCGTCGGTCGCCTGCGTGGCCTGAAAGTGGCGGCGGTACTGGCTAACGTGGTGCTGTTTGAGCAAGACGTACAAGAAGGTGTGGCCGATTATGTGGCCGAGTCTGAGACCACCAGCCACGGTGAACGCAATGCCATTTTGGCGGCACTGCATGCGCTGACCTGTTGATCGCGGTTCTCGCCGGCTACACGAATAAGTAAAAGCAACACAACACACAGGGCTCAGACTCTGGCAACCTCGCCCTGATCACAGCCACCATCAAAAAAACAACAGGTGGCTGCGATCAGCGGCTTCTTTTTTGTATACTGCGCGCGTCTTTTTGTGAGTGCCGTTCAGCATGCAATTACTTCCTGTATCTACTACCCGTTTTGCGAATACCCTCGCGCCGCAACAGCAGGCGTTTGAGCAGGCGCTGTTTGCCTGTCAAATCGGTACCCGTCGCTTACAAGCCGGCGATACCCTG
Organism: Photobacterium aphoticum; assembly: GCF_001029435.1. Classification (GTDB taxonomy): domain Bacteria; phylum Pseudomonadota; class Gammaproteobacteria; order Enterobacterales; family Vibrionaceae; genus Photobacterium; species Photobacterium aphoticum. Next base: position 26,653 of record NZ_LDOV01000020.1, read on the forward strand.
TTAGAGCAAGGTCAGGCGGTCACGCAGTTGTTCGTGATCCCAACCGGTCGGATGTCTATGCACACCTGCGCCATTAATGGCCGCCGCTTTCAGCTTGGCGAAGTGCAGTGCAAGCAGCAAATCTTTGGGGAAATGGAGTTTTTCACTGGCGAGCCGTGCCAGTGGAATGTGGTGGCCGATGAGCCGTTAGAAGCCAAGGTGATCTGCGCGACCCGTTTGCAAAAGTGCCTTAACGAGCAACCGCACTTGGCGTTGTTCTTTGCCTCCGCACTGGCGTGGGATTACCAGGAATCGATGGAAATCTACACCTACCGCGTGTTACACCCTATCGCCTACAACATTGCCTTTGATCTGTGGCAACGGGACAACAGCAGCGTGTCACTCGGTGCCTTTGATAAAATAGAGCAGGAAGCCGAGCGTTTTGGTACGTCCAGCCGGGTCTACCGTCGCGCCCTCAATACCCTGATAGAGCAAGGACTGATCGGCAAAAATGGCAACCAGATCGAGATTGTCGATCACGCCGCCTTGGAAGCCTTCATCGCGGTCAGCTAACACCGCCTCGCACAAGTCAGTTACATCTTCCAGCAATGATTAACACCTCAATATAAAGCGCTTAACAAGGCGTGATTATTGGTGATTCACACCACGCTAACGGGGATCAGATCAAAAAATCATGGGCAAATTGGCTTAAGATGATCCCCTTTGATGGGACTCTCGAGGAAGCATGATGACCCAAGTAAATCAGGACCGTTTGGTTCAACACTTTATTGAGCTGGTAAAAATCGACAGCGAATCTGGCAACGAGAAAGCGGTGGCTGAAACCCTGGCCGAGCAACTGGGCGAGCTGGGCTTTAGCGTGAGCAAGCTGGCGGTACCGGCTGAGCTGTCTAATGGCTTCAACCTGTACGCGAAACTGGATGGCACGCTGCCAGGCAGCATCCTGCTGAGCTGCCACATGGATACCGTGACCCCAGGTAACGGCATTGAGCCAGTGATTGAAGACGGCATCATTCGCTCAAAGGGCGACACCATTTTGGGTGGCGATGACAAATCTGGCATCGCAGCTATTATCGAAGCGATCCGCGTGATCCAAGCAGCAGGCCTGCCACACCAGACCATCGAAATCGCCTTTACCGTGTTTGAAGAAGGTGGCCTGCACGGCTCGAAAAACTTCGACATGGATAAGATCAGCGCGCAGCAAGCGATCGTGCTGGATTCCAGCGGCCCTATCGGTACCATCATCACCACGGCGCCGGGTCAACAGAACCTGAAAGTGACCATTCAGGGCAAACCGGCACACGCAGGTCTTGCACCAGAAGAAGGCATTAACGCCCTGACCGTTGCGGCTGATGCCATCAGCAACATGCAACTGTCGCGCATTGATCATGAAACCACTGCGAACATCGGTGTGGTGAAAGGCGGTCAGGCCACAAATATCGTGATGCCATCCCTTTACCTTGAAGGTGAGGCGCGCTCGCTAGACGACAGCAAGCTGCAGGCTCAGGTTGATCACATGGTGGCGACCTTTAAAGCGGCAGCAGCAAAACACGGCGCAGGCATCGACATTGTCTCTTCTCGTGCGTACAACGCGTACCGCATCGATGAAAACGATGCGCTGATCACCGGCATTAAAGCCGCCTTTGCCGCCAACGGCATTGATGCAATCACCAAATCAACCGGTGGCGGCAGTGACGCGAACGTGTTCAACGGCCGTGGCCTGAAAACCGTGAACCTGTCGACCGGTATGTCTAAGGTACACACCACCGAAGAATTCATTGCGATTGCCGACATGGTGGCGATCAGCCAATTCCTTGTAACTTACCTTAGCCGTTAAGTTTTTTAGCAGGGTACCCGCCCTGCTAATTCCCTTTCCGCATACTCAATAAACGTCAAAATGTTGGCTGAATCATCTTATTTTTGACGTTTAATTAAGAAAAAGGTCATTAATGACAAATTCAAATCGCTGTCATCGTCCTGAGATGAACCTTTGTTTCGGTATTTTTCATTTAAAAATGAAATTTCAAATAAAACCAACAAAAACAACACCTTAAATACAAACTCGATAAACGAGACTTTTTTGACCCAAAGTCGCCCATTCAAAGCTCTGACCAAAAAAAGTGATCTTGCTCCACCGGATGAACCCACCCGCGCTTATTTCGATTCTAAAATTTTGAGCCAAAAATTTCCCATCTTATAAATTTGCGATATTCCCATGTCGAAACCAATCGCATTTTTTATACCCTTTGGATCCCTTCTTCGCTGTTATCAGTACAATCAATATGACTTTTAAGAATGCACATTGCATCTAACCTTTTTTATCAGCAGGAAGCTAGTGAGTATGGAATATTTAGAGCGAATTAAGCGTTTAGCGAAAATTCAAGGGATCAGCCAGAAACAACTTGGCGAAGCACTTGATCTTCAGCAGGGAACAATGAGCCGTAAGCTATCTGGCAAATACGGGATTGAAGTCCGTGAACTGGAAAAAATCGCGGAAGCACTCAACACCTCTATCAGCTACCTACTAACCGGTCAGGTTGATACCGGTACCCAAGCGACAACGACCATTAACAATGCGTCAGAGCAAGGCACAACCAGCACGTACATCCCTATCATTCACCGTAAAGATTTTATGTCATTTAGCAATGGCGCAACGGTCGATGTAGTGAGCAAGCGCGCTATCCCCCAGCACCTGGTACGTGAAGAGTGCCTAGGCCTGTTGGTGGACAACGAAAACATCGCACAGTGCGCGCCAATCGGCAGCTACGCACTGGCTACCAAAACAGCAGCCTACCGTCCGAAGCAGCCAGTGTTCGCCTCTGTGCGTGGCAGTGAGCCAGATTTCTACCACATGACGCAGCTGGCTGACGGTGTGGTGTTCTCTACCTCACAACCGGATTTCCCGAACCTGTTCGTGAACAACGGCGAGTTCCAGATCCACGGCTTCATCATCCAGTCTGATTGGGCTTTCGATCGTTAATGCCTCTTGCATAGCGACCATGCTGTATCGCTTGGCGGTGTAATCTTACGCCGCCAAGGCGTACAATCCTCCTCTCTCTTTTCAATGGATGATTGTCATGCCTGTCGTTATTGTCGCTTCTACCAACCCTGCCAAAATTTCAGCCGTTGAGCACGCCTTTGCGCAAGCCTTTCCCGACCACGCCTTTACTTTTCACGGTGTCAGTGTCGCCAGTGGGGTGAGCGAGCAACCCATGACTGCCGATGAAACCCTGCAAGGGGCGCGCACCCGCGTACACAACGCCAAGCAAGCCATGCCTGATGCAGACTATTATGTGGGACTGGAAGCCGGTCTAGACGGCGATCTGACCTTTGCATGGATGGTGATTGAAGATGCCCGCCAGCGTCGTGGCGAAGCCCGCTCGGCCTCTCTCCCTTTACCGCCTGCCGCGTTAGCGCAGTTGCACCAGGGACAAGAGTTGGGCGATGTGATGGATGCGATGTTCAACCAAACCAACATCAAACAAAAAGGCGGTGCTATTGCCCTGCTGACCCACCATTTGCTCAGCCGCAGCTCGGTCTACCAGCAAGCCTTGATTCTGGCGTTGATCCCGTTCATGCACCCGGATTTATTCCCGGTATCAGACGCACAAACAAACGCGCAAGCAAACGCGTCTTAAAGCGTCATTACCCTTAACGGTGCAGCAAAAGTCGCGACGAAAAAAAGCCCCTCACGCACAAGCGTCAGGGGCTTTGTTATTAGTAGCATTGCTATTGGGGCCGTTGGGGTATCCCGCCTTAGTTTGGCTTCTGGGCTTCCAACAGGGCTGACAACCACACTTTGGTGGCGTCATCATGATGTTTCAGCTCATTAGAGCCACGGGTGATGGTCGCAACACCCACCCCCAATAGCTCACTGATTTTGCGCTGGCTGCGATCGCCATTGAGCAGTTCATGCAGAATATTGACGCGAGAAAGTAACACCGTCCGTTCATCCGGGGTCAACAACAGTCTCAGCAACGTGTCTTCTTTATGCTCGTCCGTTGCCTGACGTAAGATATCCAGTACCTGTTGCCACTCAGTAAATTCCGGTGTTTCTTGGCTATTCGACATGTCATCCTCATTTGATGTACTCGTTTTCGAGTACTGATTCTATCCCTTTACGCCAAGAGTACCTAGCCCCTAGCCCGAAAATTCCTTTTCCGCTGCACGGTGACTCACCAAGGCTCAGTATTTCGTGTCCAGTTCATTCTTTCTGAGCAACGGTGGCATCTCGCCCATGAGCTCCCCATAGTACACTTCAAACATCAAAATGTTCTGCACATACCCTCGGGTTTCATTGAACGGAATCGCCTCAATAAAGGCATAGGCATCAAGCTTGCCGTCAGTTCCCGCACGCCAGCGATCGACTCGGCTTGGCCCGGCGTTATACGCCGCAAACGCAAAGATCCGGTTGTTGTCGTAACGCTCCAGCATCATTTTCAGATAACCACTGCCCAAGCGAATGTTCACGCCCGGATCAAACAAGCTGTCTTGACCGGCATAGTTACGCCCCAGCTTTTTCGCTGTCGCTTTGGCGGTTGCTGGCATCAACTGCATCAAGCCGCGCGCCCCGACTGGCGAGCGCGCTTCCACGTTCATCGCACTTTCCTGACGCGCCAGTGCCATCATGGTCACGGTCGAAAGATCACGCTTCTTACTGAAGAAATCAAACCACCATTTATGGGCGATCGGGAAACGCAGCGGAATGTGATCCCACAACCTGCCGGCAATGGTCGCCTGTACCGCCAGATGGTGCCACTTATGCTTGGCCGCGTAAGCCGCCAGTGCCGCGATTTCATTTTGATCCATACCACGCATAAGGTAATGCCACTCGCGGTTGGCATCGAGCAATTTGTCTTCCGCCACCAGCTCTTTAATGCGGTTCAGGGTCTGTTGGTATTGCTTGGTGACCACCGTGGTATCGGTAACGTTTTTGATCGGGTATTTGATAGGCTCACCCAATACCGTTGCCGCCGCCGCGCTGTAGAAATTACGCTGACCTAACAGGGCGGTGTATCCGGCTTTGGCTTTTTCATCACGACCAGCCATTTGATCTAAACGGGCTTGCCAGAAACGCCAGCGCACATCTTTCTTGGCTTTTTCCGGCAGGCGATCGACCCACAGTACCACTGCATCCCAATCGTCTTCCCGCATGGCCTGACGAATACGGCGCTCCAGCAGCGAAATAGACTGGCTGTTTGTCAACGCCTTGTCTCGCCATGCCTGCATATCCGCATCACTGGTGGCCATCAAACGGCTGGCGGTGTAATCCGCCAAGGCTTGCTGTTTCACCTGACTGAAATGCTGCCCTTTCATGGTGGCGGTATATTGCGACACCGCTTCATCCACATCACTGCGTACCAGTTTTTTGTACGCCAAGGTGGTCAGCTGTTGATTAAACGGCGTCACCTTGCTGCGCTTGGCAAACGCAGACACACCGGCCGGCTTATCAAACAGGCTGACAATGGTACTGCCCACCTGCTGGCTGTTGCCGGTCAGCTGCTTGCGCAGGTAGTTCAAGCGCGCGCGGTTGCCTTCGCCATACACCAGCAACATGCGATCTAAAATCAAGCCATTGGTCAGCTTTCCGGCCGCTTTCCACTGATCTAACAGCGGATCACAGGCATCATGGGTCGAATTGCCCGTCAACCAGGCTTTTTTCGCCCCTTTCCACGCTTCCGCCGGCTCACCGGTTTGTAACTTGGCGGTATAGTAGTAACACTGCAACGCCTGGCCACGCGGCACATCCGGCTGCATGGTCAGAAAATCTTTCCAGTTGCCGGTACGGGCCAGTTGATAAAGGTAACGGTCGTGGATCGTTTCACTGAACGGTAATGCCTTAAACTCATCCACAAACGTATTCACGTCCTGCACGCTTTTGGTCGGCAACAACAGGGAAAACTCACGGTAGTCCAGATATGGCACCAACGGGTAGGCATCCAGTTGACGGCGCAACGCGTTATACGCGTCCATGTCCTGCTCTTCTAATGCGGCTTGTGCCTGCGCGTAGCGTTCACGTTGTTGCTCTAACGTAGAAGCCTGCATCGACAGCGGCAGCAGCAGTATCCCGAGTGACACCATCCATTTTGATAATCGGTTTCGATTCTTCTTGCTATGCACAGCACCATCCCATTATTCGTTCATCCATGCCGACTTTGGTTGCTTATTCGGTCTCTATAACAGTGTTATATTGCATATATATGCCATCGACCACAAGTCACGCCCGACAAGGTTGGATTGACTTCAAAAGCCGCTCTGTAGCGAATGATACGCCTTGCACATAGACGGCAGGTGAACACTGAAAATTATAGACAGCCAGATAGTCGACAGGTATGGATTGTTCAAAAATACCCCCAACATTTTTCGTCACAAAAAAACCGAGATGGGCGAAAAAAAGCGGTTTGCTTTGAGGCCAAATGCACGAAATGTTCACGAAACGACAGAATGCAGCGGGGATTGCCCACAATTATCAACATTGCTGTTAAACTTGTGTCCAGAACAGGTAAAATAGTCCCTTTCATTTAGTTAGAGATCGCAAACGGATATGGCTGAATACGTCTATACCATGTCGCGCGTGGGCAAAGTCGTCCCACCTAAGCGTCAAATCCTTAAAAACATTTCATTGAGCTTCTTCCCGGGCGCCAAAATCGGTGTCTTGGGCCTAAACGGTTCTGGTAAATCTACCCTGCTACGCATCATGGCGGGCATCGATACCGACATCGAAGGTGAAGCACGTCCACAAGCGGGCCTGAAAGTGGGTTACCTACCTCAGGAGCCGGTACTGGACGAAGAAAAAACCGTACGTGAAGTGGTTGAAGAATCTGTCGCGGACGTGAAACACGCCCTGACACGCCTAGACGAAGTATACGCAGCCTACGCTGAACCGGATGCGGACTTCGACAAACTGGCTAAAGAGCAAGGCGAACTGGAAGCGTTGATCGCGACCAAAGACGGTCACAACCTGGACATGCAACTTGAGCGTGCGGCGGATGCACTGCGTCTGCCAGAGTGGGATGCACAAGTGAAATTCCTGTCTGGTGGTGAGCGCCGTCGTGTGGCTATCTGTCGTCTACTGCTAGACAAACCAGATATGCTGCTACTTGACGAACCAACCAACCACTTGGATGCAGAATCTGTAGCATGGCTGGAACACTTCCTGGTGGATTACAGCGGTACCGTTGTGGCCATCACGCACGACCGTTACTTCCTGGACAACGCAGCAGGCTGGATCCTGGAACTTGACCGTGGTGAAGGTATTCCATGGGAAGGTAACTACACTTCATGGCTAGAGCAAAAAGATGCGCGTCTACAGCAAGAAGCGTCTCAAGAGAAAGCACGCCAGAAGACTATCGAGAAAGAACTGGAGTGGGTACGTCAGAACCCTAAAGGTCGTCAAGCAAAATCTAAAGCGCGTATGGCGCGTTTTGAAGAGCTGAACACCACCGAGCACCAGCGTCGTAACGAAACCAACGAACTGTTCATTCCGCCAGGTGAGCGTTTGGGTGACAAGGTTATCGAAGTTCAGAACCTGACCAAATCATTCGGTGATCGCGTACTGATCGACGACCTGTCGTTCAGCGTGCCAAAAGGGGCGATCGTGGGCATCATCGGTGCCAACGGTGCCGGTAAATCTACCCTGTTTAAGATGCTGAGCGGCGCAGAGCAGCCAGACTCAGGCAGCATTGAGCTGGGCGAAACCGTGAAACTGGCGTCAGTGGATCAGTTCCGTGACTCAATGAACGACAACAACACGGTATACCAGGAGATCTCTGAAGGTGCGGATATCATCCGTATCAACAACTTCGAGCTTCAGGCCCGTGCTTACGTGTCTCGCTTCAACTTCAAGGGCAGCGATCAGCAGAAGCGCATCGGCGAACTGTCTGGTGGTGAGCGTAACCGTGTTCACTTAGCGAAACTGCTAAAAGCAGGCGGCAACGTCTTGCTACTCGATGAACCGACCAACGACCTGGACGTAGAAACCCTACGTGCCCTGGAAGAAGCGCTGTTGGAATTCCCTGGCTGTGCCATGGTGATCTCGCACGACCGTTGGTTCCTTGACCGTGTAGCAACCCACATCCTTGACTACCGTGATGAAGGTCAAGTTAACTTCTTCGAAGGTAACTACACCGAATACACTGACTGGTTGAAGAAAACACTGGGTGCACAAGCGGCTGAGCCACACCGCATCAAGTACAAGCGTATCGCGAAGTAATCATTCCGAGCGCACAAACAACAAGGGCAGCCCAATGGCTGCCCTTTTTTATATCTGCAATCTTGTCTTTACAAAGACGCCGCTTACGCCGTGGTGTGTGCCACGCGATCAAATGCCGTCAATGCTTCTTGCAGATCTTCCACCGCAATGATCTCAATGCCGTTGATCTGACGGCTGGCGTTGGCTTTAGGCACAATCGCGCGGGTAAAGCCTTGCTTAGCCGCTTCACGAATACGCTCTACCCCGTTGGCTGCCGGACGGATATCGCCGTTCAGGCCAATCTCACCGAACACCAACACATCCTGCGGGATCGGCGCGCTCTTGAAGCTGGAGAAGATCGACAGCAATACCGCCAAGTCTGCCGAGGTTTCCTCGATTTTGATCCCGCCGACACAGTTCACGAAAATGTCCATGTCAGACAGCATCACCCCACCGTGACGGGCCAGTACCGCAATCGACATCGCCAGACGGTTACCGTCATAGCCCACCGTCAAACGGCGCGGGTTCTCGGTCACTGAGTTATTACACAGGGCCTGAATTTCCACCAGCAACGGACGGGTGCCTTCCCACAGCGTGGTACAGGTTGAACCGGCGTGGTTCTTGTCCGAGCGGCTCAAGAAAATCGCTGACGGGTTCTTCACCTGCTTCATCCCGGTTTCGGTCATGGCAAAGAAACAGGACTCGGAATCGGCACCAAAACGGTTTTTCGAGGTACGCAGCACACGGAATTTTTCATCCGCCGTGGATGAGAGCGCAAACAGGCCGTCAACAATGTGGATCAGCTGCATCGGGCCGGCCACGTTCGAGTCTTTATTGATATGGCCAACGATCATGAAGGTCACGCCTTCGGTTTTCGCAAAACGGGTCAGCGCCGCCGCTGACTCTTTGACCTGACTCGGACTACCGGCCGCCGAATCGTTATGGGCCACGGTCATGGTCTGGATCGAGTCGATGATCACGAACTCGACTTTTTGCTCCGTCACATGATGTAAGATCTGCTCGACCGAGGTTTCCGCCACCACATGGATTTTATCGATGTTCGGGGTGCCCAATCGCTGCGCACGCTGGGAGATCTGATGGATCGATTCTTCGCCCGACACATACAGCACGGTTTTCGAGCCGGCTACCGCCCCGATGCTTTGCAGCAACAAGGTCGATTTACCCGCCCCCGGATCGCCACACAGCAGCAACACCGAGCCCGGCACAATGCCGCCGCCAAACACGCGGTCGAGCTCAGAAATGCCCGAGCTGTAACGCGGCAGATCTTTACTCTCTACGTCAGAGAGTTTTTGTACCTTGGTCGTTGCACCGGCATAACTGCTCGCCGCACTGGCCGCGCCACCCACTGCCGCGCGGGTCTTTGGTACGGTAAATTCGGTTATTGTGTTCCACGCCGCACAGGCACTACATTGTCCCTGCCAGCGAGGAAAGTCCGCGCCACAATCACTGCAGACATAAGCACGCTTGGTTTTCGCCATGATAGCCCCTATACCGTTCACTTGCCCCCATCTTCCTGTCGGACACTTTCACGCCACATTCCAAGAAAAATGTTACATTCCGCCTGCTGACAGGCTCAATTTTTGGGGCAAAATACCGATATTAAACGAAGACCTTCAAAATAAAAAAGCACTATGTTACTCAACGATCACAAAGGGTTGATTGATAACCTCATTCCGGTTTACGACCAGGATGACTTTGACGATACCTTTCACATCATGACCCAAGGCGAGGATGGCCCTACCCGTTTGCAGATCAAAATGGAATTGCACCGGATCATGGCACCTTGCCATCAAATTGTTGATCTGCGCGGGCGAGTCAATGGCGATTGCCGCCCTTATGAACTGAACGGACTGCGTCATTGGCTCGATGACGTGGCCCTCAATACGTACCACCAGTGGATTGCGGCCTATGGCGGGCAGTTCCGTGTCGGCCTGTATGAAGCCCTGATGAACACCCACAACAACTTCCGGGTGATGCATCAACAACAAAAACAACAGCAACAGGCACAACATCAAGCGGAAGAAATCCCCACACTGCTTCGTGACACCCAATACGATGCGCCTTTACTGCGCTTTGGTCACTACCTGACGCGCCACGAAGATCGTCTGCACATCAGCACGCCGGTCAATCTGGAGCTGCCGGACGGCCACATGGTCAATGCCATTACCGCCGATCTGTCGTTCTCTGGCGCAAAATTCAAAGTGCCCTCTGCGTTTACCTATCAGCTCGGCATGCTGATCACCGCCCGTTTTCCGAAAATGGCCGAGGTACTGCACAACCCGCAGCTGATGGACGGGCTGGCTTACCGTGTCCTGGCCATTGATGAAAGCGGCGAGCACGACAGCTACAAGTGGCTGCGGCTGAAAATCGTCGGCGATAACAAGATCATCAAAGCCGCGATTGAAGAGTATTTGGAACGTACCCAGAACAAAGCCCGTCAGGATCATGAAGACAAAGTGATTCAGGCACGCACACGCGGGTATGAACACTGCTACCTGAAACACAGCAGTGCGATGCCGCTGTTTTTCACCGGCACCACCTTAAAATACAGCCTGCTGACCCCGCATAACCGCCATTTGTGGGATGACTGGCATGACGAGCGCAACCAGCCGGTGATCAACCATTTGCTGTCGGCCGCACGACTGGCCAGTTTAGGCAAAGCCGGACTGAAACAATCAAGCACCCTGCTCTATAGCTTCAACCACCAGCACAACGGCAAAACCTATTTTTACTCAGCGGCCCTGCCGGAGATGAACCGTGAGCAGCGCCAGTTGTTTTGGCACATTGGCGCCCAGCGTGACAGTTGGCGCGTTTACCGCCTGACTTTGCAGCCGATCAGTGCGGAAAATCTGGAAGTGCTGAAAGACATTGCGCCGGAAATGATTGGCCCGCTCAGCGCGTTGACCCATGTCGGCTTGCTGCAAGATCTGAGCAATGCCGAAGCCCAGCACGATTATCGCCTGATCTTCAAATCGCAGCTACCGGCCAGTGCCTTGCAGGCGTTTCGCCACCCACGCGATCCGGTCGCCAGCGCCAAAGCGGTGTATTTCGACCCGAAACCCCAGCGCTGTGAAGATCGCTTTTTGTTCCAGACCCCGGTACAGATCAGCACCGCACAAGGGATCAGCATCATGGGCAAAAGCGTGGATTTCTCTTCGCGCGGCCTGAACATCGCCCTGTCATCGCCCTTGGCGCTCAAGCGTGATGATGTGCTAAGCATCAGTTTTCCGCGTCTGCAGCAGATGGACAAACGCGCGCCGTTAGAAAACGTGCCGTATCGGGTGATTCGGATCAGCCCGGATTATCGCCAAATTCAGCTCACCACCGATGAAGGCACCCGCGCAGAGCAATGTGCCCTGTTTTTGCGTAAGCTGATCCAACACAATGAAAACAAGCTGACCCGCAGCGGGGAAAGCCTGCCACGCGGGGAGTTGCTGCTGGTGATGCACCGCATGCTGCTCAGCCGCCTGAACTGTGTGCCGTATTTTGCCGAAAAGGCTGCCCATAAAGCGACGCTCAAAGCCATTGGCTGTAACTTCCCGGTGCCGCCACTGGTCAAATTGTTCCACCATATCGCCGAGCAGGACGGGTACTCACTGGAGCCGATTTTCCGCAACCGCAACAAACGCATGCTGGCCGATCCGCTGCGCCCGATGGTGATCCAGCAACCGCATGTGCATGAAGTGTATCTGTGGGTGGAGCGCGATGGGGACGAGATCCTGCACATTGAAGGCCTGCTGCCGGATGAGTTTGCCGATACCGATGCGCGGATCACCTTCATCAAGCAAGCGCGTTTGAATGGGGAGTTCATGGCGTTGCGTGTCACGGCGGTACCGGTACTGAGCCCGATGACCACCTTAATACGTCGAGAATTGGGCGAGTTGGCGCGCCTGACCCTGCACCGGGCCCGCGCCTTGGAAGAAGAGCTCAGCACCCTCATCGGCTGTGGTGAGTTGCATGACATCACCGATGAAGTGCTGATCCGACTGGAAATTAACTGATCGCGAGCGTGAACACGCGCCTTACCAGCTCAAATGGTGAGGCAACAGAGAAACCGATAACACACAGATGATCGCGCCAAGGCCGGCATACCGAACCGCCACTGGCGAGGCCGCTTCCACCTTCGGTTTGGCGTGATACGCCACGCCTAAGCCGGCTGCTTTGATCATCACCAAATCATTCGCCCCGTCGCCCACGGCTACCGTGTTGTGCGGGGCAATGTCATACTGCGCCGCCAGACGGTGCAAAATGGTCGCTTTAGCCTGCGCATCGACAATGTCACCCAACACCTTGCCGGTCAGTTTGCCTTCCACAATCTCCAGCGTGTTCGACTCGGCATGTACCAAATCCAACTCTTGCTTGAGGTAATCCGAGAAATAGGTAAATCCGCCTGATGCAATGGCCGCTTTCCAGCCATAGTGATGCAGTGTCGCCACTAACTCGCGCAGCTCGGGCATCATGGGTAACGACTCGCGCACTTGGGTCAGGATCGCTTCGTCTGCCCCTTCCAAGGTGGCTACACGCTGTCGCAAGCTCTGGGCAAAATCCAATTCCCCCTGCATCGCACGCTCAGTCACCGCCGCCACTTCTTCACCGACACCGGCCAATGCGGCGATTTCATCAATGCACTCGATCTGAATCGCGGTGGAGTCCATGTCCATCACTACCAGTCCCGGCTCGTGCAGATCCGGCACGTCCTGCACATTGGCCACATCAAGGTGATGGGCGATCACTGTCTGTGCCAGCGCCTCGCTATAAGGCTGCGAAACCAGCAAACAGTCATACTGCCCCACTTTCCACGCTGCGGTGATGCCTAATGCCTCGCCCAGCGCCGCTTCAATCGCCTCCACCGTGTCCGGATAGATCCCCTGACCGTAGATCAGGGTCGGTGAACGGCGGCGATCACGGTTGCTGGCCGATACCACACTGGGATATCGCTGGTATAACGAGGTATGTTTCCTTATTTTAAGCACTTATAGACCATCCATGTTAAAGTAAATGTCTTGCCACACGTTACCCTATTGCAAATTACCAGGGCAAGTCCCAAGATAATATTGGCACAGTTAGTACTGCTGAGATGATGAAATATAAAAAGACACGTTTTCAAAAGGCATGGCAATTGTTTGTCCTGTTTGGCTGTATCGCGGCCATCATCACGATGGTGGAATATGGCTCCGATCTGACCAAACGTAACTATCAGGCTCTGAGTGAACAAACCCAGACGCTGACCCGTTTAATGGCCCGTCAGGCGGCGCAAACCGCAAGTGCGGACGTGGTTGAGAAGAACCAAGACAAGCTGCAGGTGCTGGTGGAGCGACTGGCCGATGAAGGGCTGATCCTCGATGCCACCATTTACGATTTGGAAGGCGCGACCATTGCGAAAAATGCCGAGGCGATGCCGCTGACACAAGTGACCGGCCTGTCGACCCCCTTGTCGGTCGCCAGCTACGGTCGCCAGCAAATTGTCGAGCCGATCATGACCCAGCATCAGGTGGTGGGCTTTTTACGTATCACCCTTGAGCATGATCGCGTGCTGGCGCGTACCCTGCATGACATTGACTACATCACCTCGGTGGTGCGTGCATTGATCATTGCCGCCTTAGTGGTGGGCTTCATTCTGGCCTTTACCTTTGGCCGTCGCAAAGACATCTGGCACTTTCCGTTTCTGCTCGCTAACAAAGACTGATACGCAGCACGGTCAGAGCAGAGCAAGCACAGCACTGGCACAGAAGAAAAAACGCAGACAAACAAAAAGGGCTGATCCACCGGATCAGCCCTTTCTTTATGCGCTTAATCGACGAGCAATTATGCTTCGTCAGCGTCGCCTAGTAGTACAGACTCTAGTGCGATTTCCATCATCTCGTTGAACGTTAGCTGACGCTCTTCAGAAGTCGTCGCTTCGCCACGTAGGATGTGGTCAGATACGGTACAGATAGTCAGTGCTTTCGCGCCGAACTCAGCCGCCAGGCCGTAGATACCTGCCGCTTCCATTTCAACGCCCACGATGCCGTATTTGTTCATCGTCTGGAAGAAATCGAAATCTGGGTTGTAGAACAAATCTGCAGAGAAGATGTTGCCCACTTTAACGTCGATGCCTTTTGCTTTCGCCGCATCAACCGCGTTCTTCACCATGCCGAAATCAGCCAGTGCCGCGAAATCGTGGCCGCCGAAACGCATACGGTTAACTTTAGAGTCCGTTGATGCACCCATGCCGATCACAACATCACGCAGGTTCACATCATCACGTACTGCACCACAGCTACCCACACGGATGATTTTCTTCACGCCGTAGTCTTTGATCAGCTCAGTCGCGTAGATAGAGCAAGATGGGATACCCATACCGTGACCCATTACAGAGATCTTACGACCTTTGTAAGTACCGGTGTAACCGAACATGTTACGTACGTTACACACTTCTTTTGCGTCATCCAGGAAGGTTTCTGCAATGTATTTAGCGCGAAGTGGATCACCCGGCATCAATACTACGTCTGCAAAATCACCCATTTCTGCGTTAATGTGAGGAGTCGCCATTGTTATTTCCTTCATATTATTGCTTGGTGTGGGCCGTTATGTTCTCGCCCACCCCAATGTCAACAGATCTGCCCAGCGCAGTGTCAATCTAAGCAAATATAGACGTAAACAGCTCTGGGATCAGTCTTTTTCGTTCGGCTTACAGGAAAGATTTCCCGTATTCCATGTCAGTCGTGCCGAAGTATTCCGCCAGGCTCTGGCCGATATCAGCAAAGGTGTCACGGCGGCCCAGTGAACCGGCTTTGATCTTAGGACCTGTTACCAATACTGGAATATGCTCACGAGTATGATCGGTGCCTGGCCATGTTGGGTCACAACCGTGGTCTGCGGTCAGGATCAACACATCGTCTTCCTGCAGCAGTTCTAGAATTTCTGGCAAACGCTTGTCGAAGTATTCCAGTGCCGCTGCATAACCTGCCACATCACGGCGGTGGCCGTACGCGGAGTCAAAGTCAACGAAATTAGTGAACACGATGGTGTTGTCACCCGCTGCTTTGATCTGCTCAAGCGTTGCTTCAAACAGCGCAGGAATGCCCGTCGCTTTCACTTTCTGTGTGATACCGCAACCGGCGTAAATGTCAGAGATCTTACCGATAGAAATCACTTCACCGTTTTTCTCTTCAACCAGCTTTTGCAGCAAGGTTGGTGCAGGTGGCTCAACAGACAGGTCACGGCGATTACCGGTACGCTCAAACTGGCCTTTACCCGGGCCAATGAACGGACGCGCAATTACACGGCCGATGTTGTAATCCGCCAATTCTTCACGGGCGATTTGGCACAGCTCAAGCAGCTTATCCAGGCCAAAGGTTTCTTCGTGACAGGCAATTTGGAATACTGAGTCTGCCGAGGTGTAGAAAATCGGCCAGCCTGTTTGCATGTGTTCTTCGCCCAGATCATCCAATACTTGGGTGCCTGATGCGTGGCAGTTGCCCAGGAAGCCTTCCAGCCCTGCGCGCGCCAAAATGCGATCGGTCAGCGCTTTCGGGAAGCTGTTGCTGTGATCGGTGAAGTAACCCCAATCAAACAGCACCGGTACACCGGCAATTTCCCAGTGACCCGATGGGGTGTCTTTACCTGAAGACAGTTCTGCCGCATGCGCGTAAGCACCGGTGATTTCCACCTGTGGATCCAAGCCCGCAGGAAATTCGCCTGATGACTCTTCACACGCTTTACCTAAGCCCAGACGGGTCAGGTTTGGCAGGTTCAACGGACCGCTACGCAAGCTGTTGTCGGCTTCACCGCGCGCACATGCCTGCGCAATGTGACCCAGGGTGTTGGCACCCACATCACCAAAATCAACGGCGTCAGCGGTGGCACCAATGCCAAAAGAATCCAGAACCAGGATAATTGAACGTTTCATTTTGCACTCCATCACACATCTTCAGGACGAACACGGCGGTAAACAACCGGTGTTGGCGCAGGTTTTTCATCGGCAATCGTAATCGCAGCACGCACCGCTTTCGCAGCTTCTTCCCACTGCGCTTCGGTACGCGCGTGGATCACAGCCAGCGGGTGCTCAGCATTCGCTTCATCACCCAGACGAGCCATGTCGCTCAGGCCAACCGCATAGTCAATGGTATCTGCCGCAACGCGACGACCACCGCCCATGCCGACCACTGCCATACCCAATGCACGGGTATCCATGGCGTACACATAACCGTTTTGCTCGGCGTATACCGGCTTGGCGATTTCAGCACGCGCTAGGTAGTTGTCGTAATTCTCCATAAAGTCAGCCGGGCCGCCTAAGCCAGCCACCATCTTGCCAAAGCAAGCAGCCGCTTTACCGTTATCCAACACCGTTTGAAGATCCGCACGCGCCTGATCAATATCTGCTGCTAAACCACTGTTTACAAGCATTTCAGCACACAATGCCATGGTCACTTCAAATAAGCGAGGGTTACGGTATTCACCGGTGAGGAATTGCACAGCTTCACGTACTTCGAGTGCATTACCAGCGGTTGATGCCAATACCTGGTTCATGTCCGTCAGCAGTGCAGTGGTCTTGGTGCCCGCACCGTTCGCCACGGCCACGATAGATTTCGCCAGCTCTTCAGAAGCTTCATACGTTGGCATGAAGGCACCTGAACCCACTTTCACGTCCATCACCAGCGAGCCAAGTCCGGCCGCCAGTTTCTTCGATAGAATAGACGCGGTGATCAGAGAGATGTTATCCACGGTCGCGGTCACGTCACGGGTTGCGTACACACGCTTGTCCGCTGGTGCCAAATCGCCGGTCTGGCCGATGATTGCCACGCCTGCGTCTTTGGTTACTTGACCGAATACCTCATTGGTTGGGGTAATGTTGTAGCCAGGAATCGATTCCAGCTTATCCAATGTACCGCCTGTGTGGCCCAGACCACGACCAGAAATCATCGGTACGTAACCGCCACATGCTGCCACCATTGGGCCAAGCATCAGCGATGTCACGTCACCCACACCACCGGTAGAGTGCTTATCAACGATTGGGCCATCAAAGTTCATGTGGCTCCAGTCAATCACCATACCGGAATCACGCATCGCACAGGTCAGCGCAACACGCTCATCCATGGTCATATCGTTGAAGTAAATCGCCATCGCGAATGCCGCGATCTGACCTTCTGACACGGTGTCTTTAGCCACACCTTGAATGAAGAAATTGATTTCGTCGGCCGTTAGCTCGATGTTGTCACGTTTCTTACGGATGATTTCTTGTGGTAAATACATGGTATTCCCCAATAAATAATAGCGAGTGTAGGATCGTCACGGTTTACTGTCGGTGATTTTCAGGTGTACGCAAGCCGCCTGTAGACGCCGCACAAAGCGAACGTAGGCAAAAACCGTAATTAAAAACCAGAAAGTAAAACGTAAAATGGATATAAAAATAAGGCGGCCAAGCGGCCACCTTATGGAAAAGAATTAGTAGCCGCCTTCCGCTGCTTTTTCGCCTTCACCCAGAGTGTGAAGCAGGTTTGCTAGCAGGCTTGATGCGCCAAAGCGGTAGTGCATGTTATCTGCCCACTCTGCGCCCAGAATACGGTCAGCCATTGCTAGGTATTGCTGTGCGTCTTCTGCAGTACGTACGCCACCGGCTGGTTTGAAACCAACGGTTTCTGCTACGCCCATGTCTTTGATCACGTTCAGCATGATTTCCGCGTACTCAGGAGTCGCGTTCACTGGCACTTTACCAGTAGAAGTCTTGATGAAGTTTGCGCCCGCTTTGATAGAGATTTCAGATGCTTTCTTGATCAGCTCTTCAGTCTTCAGCTCACCGGTTTCGATGATCACTTTTAGCAATACATCGCCACACGCTGCTTTACACTGCTTAACCAGTTCAAAGCCCACTTCTTCGTTGCCCGCCATTAGCGCGCGGTATGGGAATACCACGTCCACTTCGTCCGCACCGTAAGCCACAGCTGCTTTTGTTTCAGCGACTGCGATTTCAATGTCGTCGTTACCATGTGGGAAGTTAGTCACAGTTGCAATGCGTACTTCTGGTGTACCTTGCTCACGTAGCTGCTTTTTCGCAACAGGGATAAAACGCGGGTAGATACAGATCGCTGCCGTGTTACCTACCGCAGTTTTCGCATCTTTACAAAGCGCGATCACTTTTGCGTCAGTGTCGTCTTCGTTCAGCGTAGTAAGGTCCATTAGTTGAAGCGCACGTAGTGCAGCCGCTTTTAATTCGCTCATGACTTTCTCCAGTCCAGTTATGTATTACAAGCTAAAAGACACTCTTCCCCAGCATGGGCAGCTCGCCACATGGCCCGCGATGGGAACAGTGATACCTGCAACCGTCGTTGACGGCGTGTCAGGTATAACGGACTTGATTCCTTGAAGACTTCTCCCCCTTTCGCGAGAACAGAGGGCGAATTGCTATCCGTTTCACCGCGCCGGATGCGCGAACACGCGAACCCAGCCGTGATGCCAACTTGCGCTATCGTGTCATAAGGTGATGACAAAACAGGGCAAATACAGCGTAAATCTGTTTAATGAGTGCAGGTCAATAATACCAAGGCAACCCGCCCCTCACCATGAAAGTTATGTTTCCTACCGTGGACAATGTGTTTCCCAAACGCACGTATTGGCGGTTTTCATGCACACTGTCTCGAAGGATCTGGCGCAGGCATGCGGTCAGGTGAAAAACCGCTCAACAATCCACTGATAGGCAATCCCGCCGGCATACACACCGACAATCCCCATCACACCGGACAACACCGGCGGTGCCGGGATCGGTAATTTGATCGCTGAAAACAGGATACCCACGATAAAGCCGGCCACCATTGCTAACAGTACTTCACTCATGATGCTTCTCTCTGTCTGTGATCGTACACAGAAGAAAGTGTAGTCTGCCCTGCTTTGAATGTAATGCTAACAAAGGGATTGCTCAGAAACCGGAGCGCAATCGATTTTATGACATGTCTTGGCCACAAGATCGCAGATGTTTACCGTATGTGTTGATCGGGGGGAAAGCAGGTAGCGAGAGGCGAGATCCTTGAATCTGGAAAAAGCAGGGGCAAGAAACGAGAAAGACAGGGACGAGGGGCTAGGAACGAGAAAATGCAGGAACTTGTGACGAGTTAGCGAGTTTCGCGTATCGAGAAAAACAGAAACTAGAAACGCGGAGACGCAATACTCAAATCTCGATACCCACTCTAGGCACCAGGATCTAGGATCTCGCTTCTCACATCTCATTCAAACAAAAACACCGCTGTGATTGCTCACAGCGGCGTTCTTTATTCAGCGCGGTTCGAACTTACATTGCAGACAATGTTACGAACAGACCTGCGATGGTCGCTGACATCAGGTTAGACAATGTACCTGCTGCTACTGCCTTCATACCGAAGCGAGCGATGTCGTGACGACGGCTTGGTGCTAGACCACCCAGACCACCTAGAAGGATAGCGACTGAAGATAGGTTAGCGAAGCCACACAATGCGAACGAGATGATAGCTTGTGTCTTATCAGACATTGCCGCACCTGTGTTAGCAACCAGCATACCGCCTTCCGCTGCATCTTTCAGGTAAGGGGCAAAGTTCAGGTAAGCCACGAATTCGTTCACAACCAGTTTCTGGCCGATGAATGAGCCCGCTACTGTAGCTTCTGACCAAGGCACACCGATTAGGAATGCAAGTGGTGAGAACACGTAACCCAGGATTAGCTCAAGCGTTAGCTGAGGCATACCGAACCAACCACCGATACCGCCAAGCAGACCGTTGATTAGGGCAATCAGACCGATGAATGCAAGAAGCATTGCACCAACGTTTAGCGCAAGCTGCATACCAGAAGACGCACCTGCTGCTGCTGCATCGATAACGTTCGCTGGCTTGTCGTCGCCTTCAGTTGCATCGCCTGCAAGCTGCTCAACTGGCTCTTCTGTTTCAGGCTTGATGATTTTCGCGAACAGTAGACCACCTGGTGCTGCCATGAATGATGCAGCGATCAAGTACTCTAGTGGTACACCCATTGACGCGTAACCCGCCAATACACCACCTGCCACAGATGCCAAACCACCACACATAACGGCAAACAGTTCAGACTGTGTCATCTTCGGCACGAATGGACGAATAACAAGAGGGGCTTCTGTTTGACCAACGAAAATGTTCGCCGTAGCAGACATCGATTCCGCACGAGAGGTACCAAGAGCCTTCTGTAGACCACCACCAAGAATATTGATGACAACCTGCATGATACCCAAGTAGTACAGTACGCTGATCAACGCAGAGAAGAATACGATTACTGGTAGTACGCGTAGGGCAAAGACGAAACCGCCACCGCCAAACACTTCAAACATTTTGTCTGAAGTTAGACCACCGAATAGGAAGTTGATACCGTCGTTACCGTAAGCAATAACGTTAGCAACACCTTGTGACATACCGTAAAGCACGTCACGACCAACTGGTACATACAGTACGAATGCACCTAGACAGAATTGGATGGCAAATGCACCACCAACAGTACGAAGATTAATAGCTTTGCGGTTATCA
Organism: Photobacterium aphoticum; assembly: GCF_001029435.1. GTDB lineage: Bacteria > Pseudomonadota > Gammaproteobacteria > Enterobacterales > Vibrionaceae > Photobacterium > Photobacterium aphoticum. The sequence goes on from NZ_LDOV01000020.1 coordinate 47,356, forward strand.
GATAGAAGTACAGCGATTAGTAGCAGTACTGCCATCCCAACCAGGCTCATAAACAGGCTCATAGTTTATGGCTTCCCTCAAGTTAAGTTTGGCGTCTCGACAATTCGGCTCATTAAGAGTCCGGCGCATTATACTCATGCAACGCCGGATAAAATAATGCCGACTTCACAATTTGCAAGGAAATGAAGTGAAAGCAAAACACCAAACGTGAGGTCAATCACAAAAAATGGAGACGATTGCGCAACCGTTTGGCGCAATCGTTTTTTTTGTGACCTTGATTCACATCGGGATACCAAAGAGTTCAGCGGTGGTTAAGGTAACCACGCGTGCGATCTCCTGTTCGCTTTCCCCTCGAATCGCTGCTAGTTCACGCAGCACATGCACCAGCCTGTCTGGCCGGTTCGGCTGCCCCTGATACCCCGCAATCGGCATATCCGGTGCATCCGTTTCCAACAACAACGCTGTCAATGGCAGCGCGGCGATGGTTTGGCGCGTTTTATTGGCTCTCGGATAGGTTATCGTACCCCCCACCCCAATGTTGATACCTAGATCAAGAAGCTGCTTGGCTTGGGGATAGCTTCCACTAAAAGCGTGATAAACCCCACCTGCGACCGGTGTATGTTGCCGCAACAAACGGATCATTTCGGGAAACGCTTTGCGACAATGCAAAATAACCGGCAGGTGATACTGATTGGCGATCTGAAACTGTGCGGTCAGTAACGCCACCTGCTGGTCTTTATCAGCATCCGCAATGGCAAAGTCTAGCCCACATTCCCCGACCGCAACGCACTTGCTGCGGTTTTTCGCTCGCAAAAGTGAGTCAGCCGCCAATGCGACATCCAGCTTGGCGATGTCCTGTGGCGTGTGCTGTGCACTGAAGAACGGGTGCAAGCCCAGCGCGTAGTAAACCCCTGCGTAGGTCTCTGCCAGTGCTTGTACCGCCGCCCAGTTACTCGCCCCAATAGCTGGCAGCACCAACTTCTCCACCCCCACTTGCTGCGCATCGGCCAGGTACTGCGCCGGATCGGCATCAAACGGGGAAAAGTCAAAGTGACAATGGCTGTCAATCAACATGCGTTGCCTCTGTGATCGCTTTGCGGGTTGTTCCCTTTTCATTCACGGCATCTGACTCGGCTAACGTGGCCTGCAGGGCACGTTGTGCCGGATGACGGGGATCATCGATGTCATAGCGCACCGGCGCACAGCTGCGCCGGTGTTCCGGGGCCAGCCCCATGTCTCGACACCAACGGTCATAAGCCGCTAACGCGCGTCGTAGTCCTGCTATCATGTTGCTCTCTCCGGCTCTTTTGTGGTTTGTTTTTATTCGCCCTTGCGGGTCGGTTTAGACACCATCACTATCATACTGCGGCCATTGACCAACACGCTATCGTCCAGATAAATCGGTGCCTTACCAACCGGATAAATATCATGTGGTGACGGCTTAGCGGTATTGATCATCACATGCCACTCACACCCTTTTCGGCTCGGCAAGGTAAAGGCCAGCGGATCCCAATAGGCATTGCACACCACATACAATTCATCTTGGGTGATCGGGTGATAGACAGTCAGAGCCAGTGAGTGAGAGTGCTCAGACCAATCCGGCTGATCCGGCTTCACGCCGTGCCAACGAATGCTGACATCTTCCAGTACCTCATTGAGGGAGATATGCATGTTCCAGTCAAAGACCGGTTCGGCGGTACGGATCTCGCTGAGTAAAGTGACAAACCGCATCAGATCGGCGTGTTTGTCCACCAGCGTCCAGTCCATCCAACTGAGCGGGTTATCCTGACAATAGGCGTTGTTATTGCCCTGCTGGGTGCGGCGAATTTCATCCCCCATGCTCAACATCGGTGTGCCTAATGACAAAAACAGCGTCGCCAACATGTTCTTGCACTGACGGTGACGCAGCGCTTCTATTTCTTGGTTGTCCGTCGGCCCTTCCACCCCGTAGTTACTCGACAGATTGTGGTTATCACCGTCACGGTTACCTTCGCCGTTGGCTAAGTTGTGCTTTTCGCTATAGCTCACCAAGTCATTCAAGGTGAACCCGTCGTGGGCACAGATAAAGTTCACGGAGCGGTGGGGCGAATGGTGGTAACGGCAGTAGATGTCAGGCGAGCCCAGCAAGCGGGAGGCAAAACGGCTGATACAGCCGCTATCACCGCGCCAGAAAGCCCGCACATCGTCGCGATACTTCCCGTTCCATTCGTTCCAGCGATCGCCAATAAAGGAGCCTACTTGGTACAACCCGGCCGCATCCCAGGCTTCGGCAATGATCTTGGTATTGCACAAAATCGGGTCGGAATCGATCGACCACAGCAGCGGCGGCTCCTGCATCGGATGGCCTTGGCTGTCACGCGACAACACCGAGGCCAAGTCAAACCGAAAGCCATCCACATGCATATCGGTCACCCAAAAATGCAGCGCATCAATGATCATACGGCGCAGCACACTGTGGTTGGCGTTGCAGGTATTGCCACAGCCGCTGTAGTTACGATAATGACCGTTGTCATGATCAATCAGGTAATACGCCCCGTTCTGTAACCCTTTAAAACAGAACGTCGGGCCGTGTTCATCCCCTTCTGCAGTATGGTTAAACACCACATCCAGAATCACTTCAATATCGGCATCGTGCAAGGCGCGCACCATAGTTTTGAACTCATCAATGGCGCTGAGCGGATCGTTCTCTACACTGTAGCCAGCATGTACCGCGAAGAAATTGATGGGACTGTATCCCCAGTAATTTTGTTTACCTTCCGGCGCATCGTCCACATCAAACTGCTGCACCGGCATCAACTCGACGGCGGTGACACCCAGTGATTTGAGGTACGGGATTTTCTCAATCACGCCGGCAAAGGTGCCGCGCAAATCAGGATCTACCCCCGAAGACGGATCACGGGTAAAGCCGCCAACGTGCATTTCATAGATGATGGTTTCCGTCAGGGAATGGCGGGGTGCCCGGGCTCCTTGCCAGTCAAAACCACGATGATCCACCACGATGCTTTTCATGCACGCATCCATGTTACTGTCCATGCCCATCGCACGCTCACGGGAGTACGTTTCCCCTAAGCGGATGGCATGACTGTACGGGTCGATCAGCATTTTTTTCGGGTTAAAGCGCAAGCCTTTTTCCGGGATCCACGGCCCGTCGACCTGAAACACATAGTGCTGGCCGTGCCCGATATTGCCGACAAAGATGGTCCAGTAGTGGCCGCGCTTGTGCAACGAGGGATCCAATTCAAAGGTGTGTTGCGGCTTTCGTGCCTCGGCATGAGAAAAGAGATGCAGCACCACACGGGTGGCATCTTTGGAATAGAGACTGAAATTCACCCCATCCGCCTGTACAGAAGCGCCGAGCGGATGTGCTTCACCCTGCAAGGTGTAATGGGATTTTTCAGCGGCCAGCATACGGCTTAATGCGGCGGTAGATTCATGGGTCAGGGTGTCTTTCATCAGTCTGCGCTCCTTGGCTGGATGAATCCTATACCCAAACGACCGCACGCTGCCGGATATAGACCTACCTCAAAATAGTAGACCGATTCCGTTTTGTCGGACTAATACTGCGCGCACAAATGCACACGTGGCATTTCACAAAACCAAAAAAAAGCCGCCACAATCGTGACGGCTTCGTCTGTTTTCATCTGCCGGCGCAGATCGGCCATAAAAGGCCGAACAAAAACAGGGGCGAATTAGTGTTCGCGAGTCGCGCGGAAATCCACTTCAGGGAAACGCTCTTTGGCCAGGTTCAGGTTAACCATGGTTGGCGCGATGTAAGTCAGGTTGTCACCGCCATCAAGGGCAAGGTTCGCCTGGTTCTTACGTTTGAAGTCTTCAAACTTCTTCACGTCACCACATTCAACCCAACGCGCTGTCGCCACGTTCACACCTTCGTAGATCGCTTCTACGTTGTATTCTGACTTCAAGCGAGCCACAACCACGTCGAACTGAAGCACACCCACCGCACCTACGATCAGATCGTTGTTCTGCAGCGGACGGAATACCTGTACGGCGCCTTCTTCAGACAGCTGTACCAGACCTTTTAGCAACTGCTTTTGCTTCAGTGGATCTTTCAGACGAATACGACGGAACAATTCAGGGGCGAAGTTTGGAATGCCCGAGAACTTCAGTGCTTCACCTTGAGTGAAGGTATCACCGATCTGAATAGTACCGTGGTTGTGCAGACCAATGATGTCACCGGCATACGCATTTTCTGCGCGTGAACGGTCACCGGCCATGAAGGTTACCGCATCAGAAATGCTCACCTGCTTGCCAAGACGCACGTGGTTCATCTTCATGCCTTGGGTGTACGTACCCGACACAATACGCATGAACGCAATACGGTCACGGTGTTTTGGATCCATGTTTGCCTGGATCTTGAACACGAAACCGGAGAATTTATCTTCAGTTGCTTCGACTTCACGCTCAACCGCTTGACGGGTTTTCGGCGCTGGCGCCCACTCCGTCAAACCGTCTAGCATGTGGTCTACACCGAAGTTACCCAATGCAGTACCGAAGTAAACAGGGGTCAGCTCACCGGTCAGGAACGCTTCATGATCAAATTCCGCGCAAGCACCCATCACCAGTTCCAGCTCATCACGTACGCTGGCAGCCAGGCTTTCACCCACTTTCTCATCCAGCTCTGGGTTATCCAGACCTTTGATGATACGTACTTCCTGGATTTCATGGCCGTGACCTGATTCATACAAAATCGTCTCGTCACGATGAATGTGGTAAACACCTTTAAACTCTTTACCACAACCGATTGGCCACGTAATTGGTGCACACATCATGCCCAATTCGTTTTCCACTTCGTCCAGTACTTCCATTGGATCACGCACGTCACGGTCCAATTTGTTCATGAAGGTAACGATAGGTGTGTCACGCAGACGCGTTACTTCCATCAACTTACGGGTACGATCCTCGACACCTTTCGCGGCGTCGATCACCATCAAACAGGAGTCAACCGCCGTTAGTGTACGGTAGGTATCTTCTGAGAAGTCTTCGTGTCCCGGAGTATCTAGCAGGTTAACCAGACAGTCGTTGTAAGGGAACTGCATCACAGACGTGGTAACCGAGATACCACGTTCTTTTTCCATCTCCATCCAGTCAGATTTTGCATGCTGGTTAGAGCCACGACCTTTAACCGTACCGGCTTTCTGGATCGCGTTTCCGAATAACAGTACTTTTTCAGTAATGGTTGTTTTACCCGCATCCGGGTGAGAAATGATGGCAAACGTACGACGTTTGTTCACTTCAGAAAGAAAAGACATAAGCGTTGATAATCCTGTGAGAGATTTCAATAATCGAACTGCGTCCCACCAGCCAGTGCATGGCGGCGGGGCGACGCGCTTCTAATACCCGAATCCACATCATTCACGTGTCTCTGCACAGGCAGAGCGGGAGGTAGAAGCATAAAGATGGCGGAATTATACGCAAACTCCACCAAAAGAGACAGCGATAAGACGCCTCGGTGTTGGGGTAAACCGTGCCGAAGGTTACATCACCAGATACGTCATGATCAACGCATCTTCCCGACCGTTTTCTGCCGGGTAATACCCCTCACGGCGGTTAATTTCGTTAAAACCAAGCGATTCATACAACTGGTAAGCACGGGTGTTACTTTCGCGCACTTCCAGCCAGATCTCTTCGGCGTTACGCGCTTCCAGTAACGCAATAAAGCCTTCCAGCAAGGTTTTACCCATGCCTTTGCCCTGCCACGCCGGATCAATGGCGATATTCAGCAAGGTCGCTTCACCGGCCACCAACTGCCCGAAGCAATAGCCGACTAACTGGCCATCCACTTCTAACGCGCAGTTTAAGGCGATTTTATTCGGCTCTTTGCGGATCAAGGATTCCGCCCACGGGTAAGCGTGTGCCGCTTGCTCAATGCGCCACACATCATCAAGGTGATGGGGCGCCAGTAATACGATGTTATGTGTCATAAGAACAGATCTGTTGCCATAGGGCTTTTTTACTACTTGGATTGGTGTGCATTTGCGCCAGCGAGGTTGAGGTCAGTAACTGACACCCAGCCGGATGCACAACGTCACAACCGGCGACCCAGCACCAGGTTAAATGGTGCTCGCGGATCTGCTCCACCGCAGCCGGTGGCAAGCTTAATGCCTGCTCAGGCGTGAGTTTCATGCTGCTCAGAATACGGCCAAACAGCCAGCGGTCATGCTCATCCAATTCATCCTCACAGACAAAGAGCAACTGGCAAGAGGGTGGCAAATCAATAGCGGGCAAATCGCGTCCCGGATAAAAATCCGGCTTACGGACTTGCCAGTAGGTCAGCCCCATCTCTTGCATGAGCTGTAAATCTCGCTGTTTCATTCACTCACCTTCATGCTGTTCAGTCTGGCGGGTGATACTACCAGATCCAAACGAAAACTCGCTAAAGAGACGCAAAAAAAATACCACCCAGAGGTGGTATTTCTCGCTGTGTGCATCGGCCACGTGTGCGTCCGACGTCTTACCTGGCTTACAGCTCGGCAAATTCCGGACAGTACGCCAAGGTACCGTGCTTGCCGGCCAAGTGATCAGGCAGTAACTCCAGCACCATGAAAGCCTCTTCCGGTACCGGCCACTGGCACGCCAAACCGTGTGCCGCTGCCGGAGTAAAGCCGGCTTTCGGGTAGTAATCGCTGTGCCCCAACACCACAATCACCGGATAACCCAGCTCCGCCAAGGTCTGCTTCGCTTCTTCCATCAACGCCAATCCCACGCCTTGACGCTGATAGTCAGGATGCACCGCTAACGGTGCCAGCCCTTGCCAGTATTCGTCTTCTCCGTCACGGGTCACCGGACTGAAGAACACATGACCAATCACTTCCCCTTCATCGGTGCACGCCACCAATGACAGGGTACGGTTGCCGTTTTCACGCAAACGCATGACCAATTTCGCTTCCGCTTCCGTCTCAAACACGGTTTTCAGCAGACGGTCAATCGGCAGAATATCGGCTGGCGCTTCCGATCTAATGAGCATTCATCACCTCTTTGCGATCTGCAGAGCTCTGCAGGCCTTTTTGAATGAAATCGGCTGACTGATTCAGCACAAATTTCACAGGGGCTGGCAGTGAATCCAAATCGATGCTATCCATCAGGTTTTTCACTTCCAGGCCTAATTCTGTGTCGCCTTCAATGCGCAGACGACGCTGGAAGAACAAGGTGTCCGGATCTTCTTTGCGCGCGGCAATCAATACCAGATCATTACACTCGCCACTGAAGCTCACGTCTTCCTGTTCAACATGCTCCGACACCACCAGCTGCTCGTTTTGGTAGCTGATGTACCAGCGCAGATCCAGATCCCTCACTTCGACTTTTAACCAACGATCTTCCAAAAACTCGAAATCACCGTCTTCCAGGGCTTCTTTGAAAACCATGGCCAGGCCTTCCAGCATCACTTTCTTCTGAATGGCAAACGGCGTCAGTTTCGCCGGTACACGTAAAAACGCTGGGCCATGTTGAACCAGCTGTTGTCTTAGTTGAGCAATCACTATTAATCTTTTCCTGTATAGGTCGCATGGGACTCTTGATTGTATGGCAAGAAAGGGCCGCAATTTTATGCCTTGAGTCAAAAAATACGGTTTTCATGCTGCAAAGTTTGGGATAACCACTAGCAGGCAGGGTATAGTAATAAAAAATACACTTGGCGCCTTGTTCTTTGGCGAACAGCTACATACGGATATCCCTTTCATACCATGCCGACAGAGCAACTCCATTACTGGTTTCCCTTACTGACTGATAATAGTCCTTTTCTCTTCGCAGTCTTAGATCAACAGCACAACTACCTCGCTGTCAACAACCGCTACTGTGAAATCAGCGGGCTGGAACGCCACGAGCTGATCGGGCTCAATGATAACGATACCCTCGGCCCGACCTTTTATCGCACCCTTTCTCCGTATTATCAACGGGCATTTGCCGGAGAAACGGTCGAAGGGGAAGTGGTGCTCGATGACAGCCGTCATGACACCAGCATGCATTTCAGCCTTTCGCCCCTGCGCAGTACCGACGGTCAGATCCAGCATGTGGTGCTGCACTGCGCCGATACCTCGGAGCGGCAGGTGCTGGTCAACACGATTCAAGAGCTGGAAAAGCAACTGCAAGTGATCAACCAGATGATGCATGAAGGGTGCTGCATCGTCGAAGAAAACACCATTATCTCGGCCAACGCCAATGCCGCCCAGCTGCTGGGGTTTGAGTCGGTGGCCGATCTGCAAGGAACCGATCTGGGGAAATTGCTGGTCGATGGCAATAACAAGCCCATTCAAAAAGCCCAGTTGCAATCGCTCAGCAGAGGCGAAAGCCGCAACTGCCAAACCAGCCCCTACTGCCCGGCCCAGCGTGCACTGCGTTTATCCGCCGCACCGATCCCACTACTGGGCACCCCTGCCCGCCTGATCTTACTGCAAGACAACAGCCAGCAACTGAGCAAACAAGACAAGCTGGAGCATCTGGTGCACACCGATCCGCTGACCGGCATGCTCAACCGCCACGGGTTCAGCCGCAAGCTCGAGCAGACCATCAAGCAGGACGTGCCGTTCTTTATGCTCTATCTGGACATTGATAACTTCAAAAATATCAATGATTCACTGGGCCATCACATTGGCGATCAGGTGTTGCAGGAGATCGGAAAACGTCTGGTGCGCATGCTGCCTGACACGGCCATCATCGGCCATTTGAGCGGCGATGAATTTGCCATTTTGCTGCCCAACCCAGAACACCACAAAGTGGGCGATCTTACGGCAGCGCAAGTCATTGCCCTGATCAACCAGCCGTTTAACCTGCACCACTTCAGCAAGCACTTAGCCTGCTCTATCGGCATGGTCAGCTTCCCGGGCGACGGCAATGATGCCCGCATCCTGCTGCAAAATGCCGATACCGCCATGTATGAGGCGAAAAACCGGGGCCGTAACCGCGCCGTGACCTTCAGTGAAGAGATGAACAAAGAAGCGCGCATGCAGCTGTGGCTGGAAATTGAACTGCAAAAAGCGCTGCAAAATAACGGCTTGGAAGTGTGGTACCAGCCCAAAGTGAACGCGCGCGATTTTGCCATTGACGGAGCCGAAGCCTTGGTGCGCTGGAAGCACCCGGTGGAAGGCTATATCAGCCCGGCCCAGTTTATTCCGGTGGCCGAGCGTGCCGGTTTGATCGATCAGCTGGGGCAAGTGGTGATGCGCGAAGTGTTTACCACGGTGAAACAGTGGAAATCTCAGGGCTTGCTGACCGGTCGCGTGGCGATCAACCTCTCCCCGCAGCAGTTTGGTAACCCGAACCTGATCAAGTTTGTCGACCGCCTGCATAAGTCCATTGGCGTGAACCCTAACGACATTACCTTTGAGCTGACCGAAAGTGCGGTGATGAGCGATGGCGAGCATACCATTCAGATGCTCAATGCGATTAAGAAGCTCGGCTTTTCATTGTCGATTGATGACTTCGGCACCGGCTATTCGTCCCTGTCGTATTTGGCCCGTTTCCCGCTGGATGAGCTGAAGATTGACCGCGCCTTTATTCAGGACATCGACAATGTGCCCAAACAGCTGACACTGATTGAAAACATCATCAACCTGGGTAAAGCGCTGAACATGAGCGTGGTGGCCGAAGGGGTCGAAACCCGCCAGCAGGCGACCTTGCTGTCTAACCTGCACTGTAACTCCATTCAGGGCTTCCACTTCTACAAGCCGCTGCCCAAAGATGAGTTAGAGACCATTTTGCATAAGCACACCAATCACTAACCCCCATTATTGGTAAGTTAGACTCAATAAAAATGCAAAATAAGTTGTCCTAAATCAACAAAACCTGCCTGACATCAAAACACGGGGGCCGCGCGCCCCCTATATTTGCGCCATGACTTTATTTCCAGACTGGTAGAAAACAGCACTATGGAGCTACTTTGCCCTGCCGGGAACCTTCCGGCGCTGAAAACGGCCATTGATAATGGCGCAGACGCGGTATACATCGGCTTTAAAGATGATACGAACGCCCGCCATTTTGCCGGCTTGAATTTTACAGGACGTAAACTTGAAAAAGCCGTGCAGTATGTACGCGACCACGACCGTAAACTGCATGTGGCCCTCAATACTTTTGCCCACCCTGACGGGTTTGACCGCTGGCGTACGGCGGTAGATACCGCTGCGTCAATGGGCGTGGATGCGTTGATCGTGGCAGACATTGCCGTGCTTGACTACGCCGCCACCAAATATCCGGATCTGGAATTGCACCTGTCTGTACAAGCCTCTGCCACCAACACGGCGGCGATTGACTTCTACAAGCAGAACTTCAATGTAAAACGTGTGGTACTGCCACGCGTGTTATCGATTCACCAAGTGAAGCAGCTGGCCCGTAACACCGATATGGAACTGGAAGTGTTTGCCTTTGGTAGCTTGTGCATCATGTCGGAAGGCCGTTGTTACCTGTCATCGTACATGACCGGTGAATCACCAAACACTGTCGGTGCGTGTTCGCCGGCTAAATTCGTGCGCTGGCAGGAAACCCCACAAGGGTTGGAATCCCGCCTGAACGAAGTGCTGATCGACCGCTATGCCGCTGGCGAGAACGCCGGTTACCCGACGCTGTGTAAAGGCCGTTTTGATGTCAACCTGGAAGGCATTGACCGTCGTTACCATGCCCTGGAAGAGCCAACCAGCCTGAACACGCTGGAAATTCTGCCAGAGCTGTTCAAAGCCAATATTGCGTCCGTGAAAATTGAAGGTCGCCAGCGCAGCCCGGCGTACGTGGAACAAGTCACCAAAACGTGGCGCGCCGCGATTGACCGTTACAAGGCCAATCCTGAAGGCTACAGCGTTGAACCGGCGTGGAATGCGTGTCTGGGTAATGTCTCTGAAGGTAAACAAACCACTCTCGGTGCTTACCACCGTAAATGGCAATAAGGAGCCAACATGAAATACGCCCTTGGCCCCCTACTGTACTTTTGGCCAAAAACTGACGTTGAAGCGTTTTACCAGCAGGCGAAAGAAGCCAACACCGACATCATCTATCTGGGTGAAACCGTGTGCTCTAAGCGTCGTGAATTAAAGCCGGCTGACTGGTTTGCGATTGCCAAAGACATCTCTGCCACTGGCAAGCAAGTGGTGCTATCGACCATGGCCTTGCTGGAAGCGCCAAGCGAAGTCAATGTCATGAAAAAGTACATTGATAACGGCGACTTCATTGTGGAAGCCAACGACGTGTCAGCGATCCAGCTGGCCCATGAAAAGCGCGTGCCGTTTGTGGTTGGCCCGGCTGTGAACTGCTACAACGCGCAGACGCTGAACCTGTTTTTGAAAAAAGGCATGGTGCGTTGGTGTATGCCGGTTGAGCTGTCACGCCAGTGGCTGCAAAACGTGGTTGCCGAGTGTGAGCAGATGAGGATCCGCGATCAGTTTGAAACAGAAGTGTTCAGCTACGGTTACCTGCCACTGGCTTACTCAGCACGCTGCTTTACCGCGCGCGCTGAAGATAAAGCCAAAGATGACTGCGAAACCTGCTGTATCAAGTACCCGAACGGCATTACGGTGAACAGCCAGGAAGCGCAGAAAGTGTTTACCCTGAACGGCATTCAGACCCAGTCTGGCTACTGCTACAACCTGATCAACGATCAGCTAGGCATGGCTGGTTTGGTGGATGTTGTGCGCTTGAGCCCATTGGGTATCGACACGCTTTCACTGGTGGATGACTTCCGTGCCAACCAACAAGGTCAACAGCGTCATACCCTGGCAGACGGCCATCACTGTAACGGTTACTGGCATAACCTGGCTGGCCTGAACATCGAGTCGTAATCCGTCCTCCATATAAAAACACATGTCAGGCCGAGATACGCACAAATAAAAAGCCGCCCGTGACACCACGGGCGGCTTTTTTAATTCGTCAGATTGGGGCGCTAACCCGGCCAATCACGATGCGGCAGAGTTACTGCGCGGCCTCGCTTTCGCTGTTCACGTCCAAGACTGCATCAAACTGCTGTTGCTCATTAATGGCAGCCTGCAAACGGCTCAATTCCAGCAGAGCAAAACGGTGCTCCACAAACTCATACACGTTGCCGGCTAAGGCCAACTTGTACAGCATCAGGGCGGTGCCGTAGTCTTTGTTGTGGAAATACAGCTTACCCATGTAGAAATAAGCTTCCGTCAGCCGCTCTGCCAACAGGGCATTATCTTCACTGTCGAGCGCAATCTGGTTAAGGAATTGGGTTTCGGTAATGTCGTTTAAGTACCAACGAACGATCTGCCAACCCCAGTCCTGCTTATCGCTGTTGTCGTAACGCAGACGCAGTTTCTCCTGCGCTTTCACCGGATCTTGTTCCAGCTCAACCAGATACAACCAAATCACACGGTAAGGATCATTGATGTTCTGCTGGTAATGGGCGTTCAAATCCTCAAACGCCAAATCGTAACGGCCACCGTAGTACAGGGCAATACCGCGATTACGCTGGGCAAACGGGTGATGGATATTGAGCTCTAAGCTGGAATCAAACGCCTCATAGGCGGCATCAAAATGCGCGCTCTGCGTGAAATACACCCCGAGAATGTTGAAAACATCCGGTTGATCCGGCTTAAAAGAGAGCGACTGATTAAAGTCTAAACGGGCCAAATCACGCAAGCCCAAGCTATCATGCAACAACCCGCGCTCATAATACATTTGTGCCAACGTATCATCGCTTAAGTCATTACGACGCAATAACTGATCGATACGTGCTAGCTGAATTTGTTCTTGAATGGTTGGCTGGAATGGCACGGCCATAGGCGGCTGCGCCCATTGTGGCTGGGACGATGAACAACCCGCCAGTAACGCGACCATGGCGATACAGGCCAGTTTAATCCGATTTGCAATCAATGCCGTTCTCCCTCAGTGAGACGCCTTATGTCTAGCATATACGATCGTAGCGCAAGCATGGCGGCGATAACGGTAATAATAAAAAAGGGGCTTAATAGCCCCTTTATATCATGCTTTTAGCAAAAAGCCTTATGCTTCTGGCTTGTCTTCAGCGGCAGCTGCTGGATTTTGTTCTTCAGCGGCTTCTTTCATGCTTAGACGGATACGGCCCTGACGGTCGATCTCAAGTACTTTAACTTGAACTTCCTGACCCATTTCAAGGTGATCAGCCACTTTCTCAATACGCTCCTGAGAGATTTGAGAAATGTGAACCAGACCTTCTTTCGCACCGATAACAGAAACGAACGCACCGAAGTCAACGATACGCATTACTTTACCTGTGTAGATACGGCCTACTTCAACGTCAGCAGTGATTTCTTCGATACGGCGGATTGCTTCTTGTGCTGCAGTCCCTTCGGTTGCTGCGATCTTCACAGTACCGTCGTCTTCGATTTCAATCGTTGTGCCTGTTTCTTCTGTTAGCGCACGAATTACCGCACCACCCTTACCGATCACGTCTTTGATCTTCTCAGGGTTAATCTTCATGGTGTGGATACGTGGTGCAAACTGAGAGATCTCTTCGCGTGGTGCATTGATTGCCTGATCCATTACGCTAAGGATGTGCGTACGCGCGCCTTTAGCTTGGTTCAGAGCGATCTGCATGATCTCTTTAGTGATACCTTCGATCTTGATATCCATCTGCAGTGCAGTGATACCGTCATCAGTACCCGCTACTTTGAAGTCCATGTCACCTAGGTGGTCTTCATCACCCAGGATGTCAGAAAGAACAACGAAATCGTCGCCTTCTTTCACAAGACCCATCGCGATACCCGCAACAGATTTCTTGATTGGCACACCTGCATCCATAAGAGCAAGAGACGTACCACATACAGATGCCATTGAAGAAGAACCGTTAGATTCAGTGATTTCCGATACTACACGCACTGTGTATGGGAATTCATCAACAGTTGGCATAACTGCAGCAATACCACGCTTAGCCAGTTTACCGTGGCCGATTTCACGACGCTTCGGAGAACCTACGAAACCTGTCTCGCCCACACAGTATGGAGGGAAGTTGTAGTGTAGTAGGAAGTGATCTTTACGCTCGCCAGTCAGCTCGTCGATGATCTGTGCATCACGCTGTGTACCCAGAGTCGCTGTTACTAGCGCCTGTGTTTCACCACGAGTGAACAGAGAAGAACCGTGTGTACGTGGCAGTACGCCAGTACGTACGTCTAGTGCACGAACCATGTCTTTTTCACGGCCGTCGATACGTGGGTTGCCAGCGATGATACGGCTACGTACCACTTTCTTCTCTAGCGAACCTAGCATGCCACGGATTTCACGCTCATCTAGCGCTTCGTCTTCAGCAAGTAGTGCTTCCACTACGTCGTTCTTGATTGCGCCAACTTGCTCGTAACGCGCCATCTTTTCAGTGATCTGGTAAGCGTCAGCCAGACGTGCTTCTGCTTTCTCAGCAACACGTGCTTTCAGTTCAGTGTTAACAACTGGTGCAACCCATTCCCAAGCAGGAGTCGCTACTTCTGCTGCGAATTCGTTGATTGCGTTGATAACAACTTGCTGCTGATCGTGACCAAATACTACTGCTTGTAGCATTTGCTCTTCAGTCAGACGGTCTGCTTCAGATTCAACCATCAGTACTGCGCTTTCAGTACCTGCAACAACAAGGTCTAGCTTGCTTTCGCCTAGTTCAGTGTTGCTTGGGTTCAATACGAACTGATCGTTGATGAAACCTACGCGTGCTGCACCGATTGGGCCGTTGAACGGAATGCCCGAAATCGCAAGTGCTGCAGAAGTCGCGATCATCGTGATGATGTCTGGCTGTACGTCTGGGTTCACAGAAACCACAGTCGCAATTACCTGTACTTCATTTTTGAATGAATCTGGGAATAGCGGACGGATTGGACGGTCGATAAGACGTGCAGTCAGCGTTTCGCCTTCTGAAGGACGGCCTTCACGCTTGAAGAAACCACCAGGGATTTTACCTGCAGCGTAAGTACGCTCTTGGTAGTTTACTGTCAGAGGGAAAAAGTCCTGACCTTCAACTGCTTCTTTTTTACCAACAACAGATACGAATACAGACGTATCGTCCATGCTAGCCATTACAGCAGCTGTCGCTTGACGAGCCATTACACCAGTTTCAAGGGTAACCGTGTGGTTACCGTACTGGAAAGTCTTTACGATAGGATTCACGTGAATTTCCTTAATTATTCCGCTTTTTATTTGCGCCGTTAAGTATATCTGACACAAAGAAAAGCGTCATGTGATGAAAAGCAATTTACGGCAATTTCACGTATCGCGACTAATGAAAATTCTTATTTCGGGAAGAACTGTCATTAGTCGCGACCACTGGGTCGACGAAAACGACTCGTGATAGGGCATAAACTGCAGATAAAAAGAAAGGAGCCATAAGGCTCCTTTCTAAAAGCAATCTTAGCGACGTAGGCCTAGACGCTTGATTAGGTCTTGGTAACGATCTAGGTTCTTACCTTTTAGGTAGTCTAGAAGTTTACGACGACGAGAAACCATGCGTAGTAGACCGCGACGGCTGTGGTGGTCGTGTTTGTGGTTAGCAAAGTGACCTTGAAGGTGGTTGATCTGTGCTGTTAGCAAAGCAACCTGAACTTCAGGAGAACCAGTGTCGTTTTCGCACTGCGCGTATTCAGCAACGATTGCTGCTTTAGTTTCTGCATTCAGAGACATAACTCATTCCTAATACAAAATTGTTTTTAACTTGTGTCAGCCAATCTCTGATTCAGCCGACACCCGAACCGCGGATTATACGTGGAGGCCGATTGGACTACAAGTGAATAATCACACAACAGACGCGGATTAAGAAAAAGAGAGAAACTGAGGTGAGGAACGAATCTACAGGGACGAGGAAAAGAAAAAGCAAAGGCGAGTTGCGAGAAATGCTTCGCGCCGAGTTAGGGCGAAAAAAAGGACGGGGACGAGTCAGCGAGTTTCGAGGAAAAGCTGAGCTCTGATCTTATAAAACCGTCTCTGTAAATGTAAATCAATCAAAAAAAATGGTTCCATGATGTAATCACAGAACCATTCAATCAGGGCGTTACCAAAGAGCCTCAGGATCAAAGAACCGCTTTTCCGCTCTTCCTCGTCCCTAGCCCCTTAATACTCACAACCTTATTCCGCTTGCTCGTTCGCCATCACACGCTTTGGTGCCAGACGACCGTCACGGTCAATCACACCGACGCCGATGAACTCACGGGACTCGCCCACGGTAATACGCACTTGCGTGCCTTCCGCCGGCACAGTACCCGCATTCACTGGGTTACCGTGCAGAATGTACACCGCCGATGCCGGTACAATGTTCACTTCAGGAAGATCTTGCACTGCCGTATCGGTTGGCAGCAACAATGGATCCAGCAGCTCACCCGGGGCAATGTCTTGCGCCTTGGCTTGCTCTAGCAGGGCTTCCAGTTGCTCAAGGGTCACCATGCGCTCTACCGGGTAGTGAGACACACCGGTACGACGCAAGTAAGTCACGTGTGCACCGCAGCCTAGCATTTCCCCAAGATCATCAACGATGGTACGGATGTAGGTGCCTTTTGACACATGCAGTTCCATCTCCACTTCGTTGTTGCTAAAGCGCAGCAAATCCACTGAGTAAACGGTGATTTTGCGTGACTCACGCGGCACTTCAATCCCCTCGCGGGCATATTCGTACAGCTTACGACCTTGGTATTTCAGCGCCGAGTACATCGACGGGATCTGATCCGTCGTGCCACGGAACTTGGCAATGCAACGCTCCAGCTGACCACGGTCAACCTTCACTTCACGGGTTTCCACCACTTCACCGTCAGAGTCTGACGTGTCCGTACGCTCACCTAATTTGGCAACCACACGGTAACGCTTGTCTGAATCAAGCAGGAACTGGGAAAACTTCGTCGCTTCACCAAAGCAGATTGGCAACATACCGGTAGCCAGCGGATCCAATGCACCCGTATGACCGGCTTTTTGCGCAAAGAAGATACGCTTTACTTTTTGCAGGACATCATTCGAGCTGAATCCTGTTGGCTTATCCAGCAGGATCACACCATCGATTGGACGGCCCTTACGACGACGTGCCATGGATTACTCCTCGTCTTTCGACTGAGGTTCATCACCACGGCGTTCTTCATCATCACGTACTGCTTTCGACACAAGGTTAGAAATACGCATACCTTCAGTCAGAGACTTATCGAAGATGAAGTTTAGCTCTGGCGTCACACGTAGACGAATTTCTTTGCCTAGTAGGGAACGGATGTACGGTGCCATTTCACGCAGTGCCGCTAGACTTTCTTCTGCTGTCTGCTCGCCCACAGTAAAGAAGGTCACGTACACTTTTGCGTAGTTCATATCACGAGATACATCCACACTTGAAATGGTTGTCATACCAATGCGTGAATCTTTAATTTCGCGCTGCAAGATCACCGCTAGCTCTTTTTGTAGCTGCTGGGCAACACGTTGCGTGCGGCTGAATTCTTTTGACATGCAAGTCCTCTCTTAGAGATCACTCTCTTGAAAGAATGGGGAGCCGAAGCTCCCCATAATATTAGTTGTTATAAAACAGCTTGTAGTTCACGAAAATTAATCAAGCGTACGCTGGATTTCGATGATTTCGTAAACTTCGATCTGGTCACCCACGCGAACATCGTTGTAGTTCTTAACGCCGATACCACACTCGTAGCCGTTCTTCACTTCTTGTACGTCATCTTTGAAACGACGTAGTGATTCTAGCTCACCTTCGTAGATAACCACGTTATCACGCAGTACGCGGATTGGGTTGCTACGCTTGATGGTACCTTCAGTCACCATACAACCTGCGATTGCGCCCAGTTTCGGTGACTTAAATACGTCACGTACTTCAGCAAGACCAATGATCTCTTGCTTGAATTCTGGAGACAGCATACCGCCCATCGCCGCTTTAACTTCGTCGATTAGCTGGTAGATGATTGAGTAGTAACGAAGATCTAGGTTCTCAGTTTCGATTGTCTTACGTGCAGATGCATCAGCACGTACGTTGAAACCAAGTACGATCGCGTTAGAAGCTGCAGCAAGTACCGCGTCAGTTTCGGTGAT
The DNA here is from genome assembly GCF_001029435.1 of Photobacterium aphoticum. GTDB lineage: Bacteria > Pseudomonadota > Gammaproteobacteria > Enterobacterales > Vibrionaceae > Photobacterium > Photobacterium aphoticum. Next base: position 65,329 of record NZ_LDOV01000020.1, read on the forward strand.
ACCACCTACACCTGAACCTACGATGTTTACTTTCACTTCGTCAGTAGACAACTTACGTAGTGAGTCAGCAATCGCTTCTACAGAACCCTGTACGTCAGCTTTCAGTACAACGTTCAGTTCAGCGACTTCACCGGCAGCCATGTTAGAGAACATGTTTTCCAGTTTCGCTTTCTGCTGGCGAGCCAGTTTCACGTCACGGAATTTGCCTTGACGGTATAGTGCTACTTCACGCGCTTTACGCTCGTCACGTACCACTGTCGCTTCGTCACCTGATGATGGCACGCCAGACAGACCTAGGATCTCAACTGGGATAGATGGACCTGCAGATTCAATCTCACGACCTAGCTCATCACGCATCGCACGTACTCGACCGTGCTCTAGACCACAAAGAACGATGTCGCCCTTACGTAGCGTACCTTCCTGAACAAGAACAGTCGCAACAGGACCACGGCCTTTATCTAGACGTGATTCAACCACAACACCCTTCGCCATGCCTTCTTGAACTGCAGTCAGTTCAAGAATTTCAGCTTGCAGAAGGATAGCTTCAAGTAGGCCATCAATGTTCGTACCCTGCTTCGCAGAGATGTGAACGAACATGTTTTCGCCGCCCCACTCTTCAGGCATAACGTCGTACTGAGCTAGCTCATTCTTAACGTTGTCTGGGTTTGCGTCTTCTTTATCGATCTTGTTCACAGCAACGATTAGCGGTACACCTGCCGCTTTCGCGTGCTGGATTGCTTCGATTGTCTGTGGCATTACACCATCGTCCGCAGCAACAACAAGAACAACGATATCCGTTGCCTGTGCACCACGTGCACGCATTGCGGTAAACGCGGCGTGTCCCGGTGTATCTAGGAAGGTGATCATACCGTTGTCAGTTTCAACGTGGTATGCACCGATGTGCTGGGTAATACCGCCCGCTTCGCCCGCTGCAACGTGTGCTTTACGGATGTAGTCAAGGGTAGATGTCTTACCGTGGTCAACGTGACCCATGATGGTCACAACTGGCGCACGTGGAACCGCTACAAGGTCAGCATCGCGGTCAGACAGAACGGCTTCTTCAAGCTCGTTTTCTTTACGCAGGATAACTTTGTGGCCCATTTCTTCTGCAACCAGTGCCGCCGTTTCTTGGTCGATCACTTGGTTGATAGTCGCCATGGCACCCATCTTCATCATCACTTTGATAACTTCAACGCCTTTAACAGACATCTTGTTAGCCAGTTCAGATACAACGATAGTTTCGCCAATTACCACGTCTTGTTTAGCAACGGTCGCTGTTTTGTCGAAGCCGTGCTGCATAGACGTTGGTTTAGCCATCTGCTTACCACGACCACCGCGCTGATTGCGGCCACCGCGTGCGTTCGCATTGCGATCGTCTTGCTTAGCAGCTGGTTTCTTTTTCTTACGACGACGAGCGCCTTCTTCTTTACGATCTTGTTCGTCTTCCGCCGCGCGCGCGTAGGTTGACGTTGTAGTATGGTAGTCTGTTTTATCCATATTACCTTTTTCCTGGTCAGCCTGTGACCAGTTCTTTTCGTTCATTTCTGCCATTTTGCGTGCCTCTTCTAGCTGACGCTGACTCTCTTCTTCGGCTTTACGCTTGGCTTCCTCTTCCCGGCGACGTTGTAGCGCCTCGGCATCTATCTTAGCCTGTTCATCAGCGGCGGCGCGTTTGGCTTTTTCTTCAGCCAATCGCTTTTCTTCAGTGTTACGCTTCTGCTTTTCCTCAGCATCACGCTTCACTTTCTGTTCTGCATCTTGCTTAGCCTGTTCTTCAGCTAAACGCGTTTCTTGAGCAGCGCGTTGTGCGGCTTCTTCAGCCTCACGCTTAGCTTGCTCTTCAGCTTCACGCTTGGCAGCTTCTTCGGCTGCTCGCTGAGCGGCAAGTTCTGCTTCACGCACAGCGGTATCTTCCGCTAGACGCTTCGCTTCTTCCGCGGCACGCTGTTCTTCTTCAAGCGCAGATCGCTTAACGTAGGTGCGCTTTTTGCGCACTTCTACCTGAACACTTTTATTCTTGCCACCAGAGCCCGAAACACTCAGCGTGCTTCGGGTCTTACGTTGCAAAGTAAGGCGTGTAGGGGCCTCGCCAGTGCTGCTTTCACCACCATGTTCTTTCTTCAGGTGGACAAGCAGCGCCTGTTTTTCTTTTTGGCTTACGCTATCTTCAGCTTTCTTGCTAATACCAGCATCGGCAAACTGTTGAAGCAAACGGTCAATCTGCGTGCCGATTTCCTCGGCTAATGCTTTAACTGTAACCTCTGACATGCTGCTCCTCCCTTGCGATTAATATTTTTTAAGCTTCGTCACTGAACCAGCAGATGTTACGAGCAGCCATGATTAGCTCGCCCGCTTTTGCTTCATCTAGGCCTTCGATGTCAGTCAGATCATCGGTACCCTGATCAGCAAGATCTTCCAGTGTGCATACGCCTTTCGCAGCCAGTTTGAACGCAAGTTCACGTTCTAGACCTTCAAGACCTAGCAGATCTTCTGCAGGCTCTAGACCTTCGAACTGCTCTTCTTGTGCAAGGGCAAGCGTGGTTAGCGCTTCTTTTGCACGGTCACGTAGAGCGTTTACAGTGTCTTCATCCAGACCGTCAACCGCCATTAGCTCAGCAACAGGTACGTAAGCAATTTCTTCTAGCGTAGTGAAACCTTCTTCAACCAGTACCGTTGCGAAGTCTTCATCGATGTCTAGGTGCTTAGTGAACGCTTCGATTGACTCTTGCGCTTCTTCAGCATGCTTCTTCTGTAGATCTTCTACAGTCATTACGTTCAGTTCCCAGCCAGTTAGCTGAGAGGCTAGACGAATGTTCTGACCGCTACGGCCGATTGCTTGAGCAAGGTTGTCCTTCTCTACAGCAATGTCCATAGTGTGGTTGTCTTCATCAACGATGATAGAGCTCACTTCAGCCGGAGCCATTGCGTTGATCACGTACTGTGCTGGGTTTTCGTCCCAAAGTACGATATCGATACGCTCGCCGCCTAGCTCACCAGATACAGCCTGAACACGCGCACCGCGCATACCCACACATGCACCCACTGGGTCAATACGCTTGTCGTTGGTTTTCACTGCGATTTTCGCACGAGAACCTGGATCACGCGCCGCGCCCATCAGTTCGATCATCTCTTCGCCGATTTCTGGCACTTCGATGCGGAACAGTTCAGACAGCATGTCTGGCTTAGAGCGGGTCATGAATAGCTGGAAACCACGCGCTTCTGGGCGTACAGCATACAGCAAACCACGAACACGGTCACCTGGACGGAAGTTTTCACGAGGTAGCTGATCGTCACGTAGGATAACCGCTTCTGCGTTGCTACCCAGGTCGATGATCACAGCATCACGGTTCACTTTCTTAACCACACCGGTGATTAGCTCACCTTCGTTGTCGATGAACTGCTCAACGATCTGTGCGCGCTCAGCTTCACGTACTTTCTGTACGATCACTTGCTTCGCCGTCTGCGTGGTAATACGGTCAAACGTTACAGATTGGATTTCTTCTTCAACAAAACCACCTAGTTCGATAGTTTCATCGTCGTACTGCGCCGCTTCAATGGTCATTTCTAGCGTAGGTTGAGTCACCTCTTCTACCGCTTTCCAGCGACGGAAGGTTTCAAATTCGCCTGTTTTACGGTCGATTTGAACGCGTACATCAATTTCTGCTTCGTGTTTTTTCTTTGTTGCTGTTGCCAGCGCGATCTCTAGTGCTTCGAAGATACGCTCACGAGGAACAGCTTTTTCGTTGGATACCGCTTCAACGACAGCCAAGATTTCTTTGTTCATTTCTAATGCCCCAATTTAGCGGTTAGAACTTTGGAACCAGGTTGGCCTTGGAAATATTGCTCAGTGCAAATGTTTCTTCATTGCCATCAACGTTTAATGTGACAAGCTCACCGTCAACGGTCACGATGTCACCTTTCCACTTACGACGGTTGCCCATCGCCATTTTCAACACCAGGCTGACCTCGTGGCCAATAAACTGTTGGTAATGTGCGGCTTTAAATAGCGGCCTTTCTAGACCAGGGGAGGAAACCTCCAGGTGGTAAGCAACAGTAATTGGATCTTCAACGTCCATTACTGCACTGATCTGGCGGCTCACTTCAGCACAATCTTCAACGGTAATACCGTTTTCGTGATCGATAAAAACACGCAGTGTGGAGTGCTCACCGGCACGGATAAATTCCAAACCGACTAACTCATAGCCTGTTGCCGTTACTGGCGCTTCAAGCAGTTCGGTTAATTGCATCTCTAAAGCTGTCAAGACAACCCCCCGGAAACAAAAAAAGGGCTATAAAGCCCAGGAGATATCTGAATGGTCATATTTCAGATAATAAAAAACCCCGAATTACGGGGTTTAATATCACTGGACCCTGAATACCAAAGCAGTGACGCTGTGGTAGAAAAAACAAGCTTCATTAAGAATAGTTGTTTTTTCGGAAAGTGGTTGCGGGGGCTGGATTTGAACCAACGACCTTCGGGTTATGAGCCCGACGAGCTACCAAGCTGCTCCACCCCGCGTCCGTAATCTGGCGATGATTATATCGCTCAGAGGTTACTCTTTCAAGTGAGTAACGGAATAATGGTGCCGAGAAGGGGACTTGAACCCCTACACCTTACGGCACTAGCACCTCATGCTAGCGTGTCTACCAATTTCACCATCTCGGCTAAAATCTGAAGTTACTGAGGAATGTCACTGTTAACGGGTGCAGTCTCAGTTTTTTCAATTACTTGCTCAGTTGCTGGGGCACCTAGGTTTTCCCAACCGCTGGTTTCATTTGCTTGCTTGGCACTCATGTTGCCCAGTACAAGACTGATAATGAAGAAAATTGTTGCAAGAATTGCGGTCATTCGGGTTAAAAAGTTACCGGAGCCGCTTGCGCCAAACAGTGTACCTGATGCGCCTGCGCCGAATGAAGCTCCCATATCTGCGCCTTTACCTTGTTGAACCAGTACTAGGCCAATTACACCAAGCGCAGCCAACAGATAAATCACAAGTAGAATTTCGTACATGTTTCCACCTATGGTTAAATTGTTGTGCCGGCTTTGCCAACAAAGCAGTGCCAGCGCACCCCTTCCCTCAGGAGCGGGATGAATACTAACGAAACCGCTTTACAGTGACAAGTAAAATTTCATGAAAAAGTCTACGCCATGAATTACTTGTCGAACTTTTAGACAAAACCAGCACTAAGTTTAGGATTATCAGCAGTTATCTTTCACTGCCTGAGCAATCTGCAATGCAGACGCTTGTACCAAATCAGCATCTTCCCCTTCCACCATCACGCGGATCAACGGTTCTGTGCCAGACTTGCGAAGCAACACACGTCCCTTCTCTCCCAGTTTAGCTTCTACGGCTGCTTGTGCCGCCAAAACTGCCTCAGATTCAAGCGGGTTGCTCTCACCAGCGAAACGAACATTTTCCAGTACTTGTGGGTACATGGTCATGCCATCGGCCAGCTCTTTCAGTGACATCTTACTACCAACAATCGATGCCATCACCTGCAATGCAGCAACAATGCCGTCACCGGTGGTCACTTTATCGAGCAAAATCACGTGGCCAGAGTTTTCTGCACCAATAAGCCAACCGTGGTTTTGTAGCTCTTCCATCACGTAGCGGTCACCCACTTTCGCGCGAACGAACGGAATACCCAGGTTTTTCAGGGCATTTTCCATACCTAGGTTGGTCATCAGTGTACCAACCACGCCGCCTTTTAGCTCACCACGGCGCAGGGCATCACGGGCAATGATGTAGGCAATCTGATCACCATCAATCTTGTTGCCTTCTTCGTCCACCATGATAAGACGGTCGCCGTCACCATCCAGCGCCACACCAAAGTCCGCTTTTTCTTCCACAACTTTGGCTTGCAGTGCCGCCACATCTGTCGCGCCCACTTTATCGTTGATGTTGGTGCCGTTTGGCTCACAACCGATAGTGATCACTTCCGCACCCAACTCTTTAAAGACGTTAGGGGCAATGTGGTACGTGGCACCGTGCGCACAGTCCACCACAATTTTGTAGCCCGCCAAATCGTATTTGGTTGGGAAAGTGCCTTTACAGAACTCGATGTAACGGCCCGCCGCATCGTTAATACGGTACGCTTTACCCAACAGGGCAGATTCCACACACGTCAGCGGCTTTTCCATCTCTTCTTCAATGGCCATTTCCACTTCATCCGGCAGCTTGGTGCCTTCTGAGGAGAAGAATTTGATGCCATTGTCGTAGTACGGGTTGTGCGATGCAGAAATCACGATACCGGCTTCTGCACGGAAAGTGCGCGTCAGGTAAGCCACCGCAGGGGTTGGCATTGGGCCTGTGAACGCCGCTTGCAAGCCTGCTGCCGCGAGGCCCGCTTCCAATGCAGATTCCAGCATGTAACCAGAAATACGCGTATCTTTACCAATGATGACCTTACGTGTACCTTGTTTGGCCAAAACACGGCCTGCCGCCCAACCTAGCTTCAAAACAAAGTCCGGCGTGATCGGTGCCTGACCGACTAAACCACGTACGCCATCCGTACCAAAGAACTTACGTTCTGTCATGATTCGCTCCTAGCAAATTTTATTAACCCGCGCGTCTTCGTCTTACTGCCTGCATGGCTCGATTAACGTTGTGATAAGGTCATTTCACACACTTTAAGCACATCGACCGTTTCAACCGCATCATGAACGCGAATGATCTGCGCCCCTTTCATTGCGGCAATCGCGGCACACGCCAAGCTCCCTGCAAGACACTCCGCCGGTTTTTTATCTAATAATTTAAAGATCATCGATTTACGGGACATCCCCACCAACAAGGGTAGACCGAAACGATGAAAATCGTCCAAATGCGCAAGCAATTGATAATTGTGTTCGAGGGTTTTACCAAATCCGTAACCCGGATCCAGCAATAACTGAGATCGAGGGATCCCGACCGCTTCACACGCGGCCACTCGCTCCGCCAAAAACTCACCCACGTCCGCAATCACGTCGTGGTAAGTCGGCTGAGCTTGCATTGTACGTGGTTGCCCCTGCATATGCATCAAGCAAATCGGCACACCCGCTGCTGCTGCCGCCTCTAGCGCGCCCGGCTCTTGCAGTGCACGCACATCATTGATCAGATCCGCACCGGCCTTGACCGCTTCTGTCATCACAGCGGCTTTGCTGGTATCAATGGAAATCCAGCAATCAAATCGCTGACGAATGGCTTCAATCACTGGGAGCACGCGCGCAAGCTCTTCACTCTCGCTGACTTCTGCCGCGCCCGGACGGGTAGACTCTCCGCCGATATCCAAAATGCTGGTACCGGCCAAGACCATGCGTTCTGCATGACGCAAAGCGTTGTCCAGCTGATTAAACTGACCGCCATCAGAAAAGGAATCGGGGGTGAAGTTGAGGATCCCCATGGTATGAGGACGGCTTAAATCGAGGGTTTTGGCTTTACTGGTCAATATCACAGGCGGTGTCTCCCTAAATCTGCCCGGCTAAATGGCCGACACAACGCGCGGGCCAGAAAACAGGGTCAATAAAAAACCCCGACCTAGGCCGGGGTTTGGTATAGCGTGAATGCGATTAAGCTTGTGGCTTATCGTCTTCGTTGTTGCGAAGTGATGTCGCTTCAGGCGCTTGTGCGTCTGTGGTTTCCGCTTCCGCTTTTGGCTCTGACTTGGTTACGTCAACCGCCGCTGCTTTTAGCGTATCGCCTTCATCACCCCAGCCTTTTGGTGCGCGGATTTCAGTCTTGCGCTCCATCAGATCGTCGATCTGGCCGGCATCAATGGTTTCGTACTTCATCAACGCATCTTTCATTGCATGCATGATATCCATGTTTTGCTCAAGGATTTCACGCGCACGCTCGTAGTTGCGGTCGATGATAGCGCGCACTTCGTCGTCGATCAGCTTGGCTGTGTCGTCAGACATGTGCTTGCTTTGCGTTACGCTACGACCCAGGAATACTTCACCTTCGTCTTCTGCGTACAGCAATGGACCCAGCTTCTCAGAGAAGCCCCACTGCGTCACCATCTTACGCGCAATGTCTGTTGCACGTTCGATATCGTTAGACGCACCGGTTGATACCTTGTCCACACCGTAAATCAGCTCTTCAGCCAAACGACCGCCGTACAGGCTAGAGATCATTGACTCCAAGAACTCACGTGAGTGACTCACACGATCTTGCTCAGGCAAGTACATGGTCACACCCAGCGCACGGCCACGTGGAATGATAGACACTTTGTAAACCGGATCGTGATCAGGTACCAGGCGACCGATAATCGCGTGACCAGCTTCGTGGTAAGCGGTGGATTCTTTCTGATCTTCAGACATCACCATCGACTTACGCTCTGCACCCATCATGATCTTGTCTTTAGCGAGTTCAAACTCCACCATCGACACGGTACGCTTGTTACCACGCGCAGCAAATAGCGCCGCTTCGTTCACAAGGTTAGCCAGATCGGCACCCGAGAAGCCCGGAGTACCACGTGCAATCAGTTCAGGTTTCACATCACCGTCCAGTGGCACTTTACGCATGTGCACTTTCAGGATTTGTTCACGGCCACGTACATCCGGCAAACCTACCACTACCTGACGGTCGAAACGGCCAGGACGCAATAGTGCAGGGTCAAGTACGTCAGGACGGTTGGTCGCGGCAATCACGATGATGCCTTCGTTACCTTCAAAACCATCCATCTCAACCAGCATCTGGTTCAGGGTTTGCTCACGCTCATCGTGACCACCACCGACACCAGCACCACGCTGACGACCGACGGCATCGATTTCATCGATAAAGATGATACATGGCGCGGCTTTCTTCGCTTGTTCGAACATGTCACGAACACGGGACGCACCCACACCCACGAACATTTCAACGAAGTCAGAACCAGAAATCGTAAAGAACGGTACTTTTGCTTCACCAGCAATCGCTTTGGCCAGCAAGGTTTTACCTGTACCCGGAGGACCGACCATCAAGACACCCGTTGGGATCTTACCGCCCAGTTTCTGGAAACGGCTTGGATCGCGCAGGTAGTCTACCAGCTCTTTCACGTCCTCTTTTGCTTCATCACAGCCCGCCACGTCCGCAAAGGTTGTTTTGATCTGATCTTCGCTCATCATGCGGGCCTTGGATTTACCAAACGACATGGCACCTTTGCCACCGCCGCCCTGCATTTGGCGCATAAAGAAAATCCAGACACCGATGAGAAGCAGCATCGGGAACCAAGAGATAAATATAGAAGCGAGTAGGCTTTGTTCCTCAGGAGGCGTACCCATCACTTTTACATCAGCGTTAATAAGGTCGTCTAACAGCTTTTGATCGTTATAGACTGGCAGATAAGTGACGTATCGCGTGTTATTACTTTTGGTGACAGTAATCTCACGATCATTGAATCGAACTTCCTTTATCTCGCCCTTCCCGATTTCACGGACAAATGTTGTGTAGTCGACTTGACGGCCAGCATTGTCACCAGGCCCGAAGCTCTGAAAAACAGACATCAGAACCACAGCGATAACCAACCACAGAATCAAGTTTTTTGCCATGTCACTCAAGGTGTTAACCTCGCGATAACTAATAGATGAATTTAGGGTACTACAGTTTGTAACCTGTAGCTACAATATAAACCTCACGAGAGCGATCTCGTGACGAGTCCGGCTTACGAATTTTGACCACTTTAAACATACTACGCACTTCAGCCAGATATTGGTCAAAGCCTTCACCTTGGAAAACTTTTACCGCAAAGCTGCCATTCGGTGCAAGTACTTGTCGACACATATCTAATGCTAGTTCAACAAGATACATTGCTCTAGGTTGGTCTGATGCTAGATTACCACTCATGTTGGGTGCCATATCTGACAACACAACATCCACCATATCAGGCTGAATGCGATCTAATAACGCCTCCAGCACTGCTTCTTCACGGAAGTCCCCTTGCAAGAAGCTTACGCCCGGTAAGGAGTCCATCGGAAGAATATCACACGCGATAACTTGTCCATCATCGCCCACCACGTCTGCCGCATACTGTGACCAGCCGCCTGGTGCTGCCCCCAAGTCGACTACCGTCATCCCTGGTTTCAGCAGTTTGTCTTTCTGTTGAATTTCTTCAATTTTAAAAATTGCGCGAGAGCGGTAGCCCTTTTTTTGCGCTTCTAAAACATATTTGTCGTCAAAATGTTCTTTCAACCAACGGCCAGAACTGCCCGAATGCTTTTTTTTACTCATGATTTACCTAATGAGTTTGGGTACTTATCAAGTATACTCAGCTACACCACAATTGGCGTATACTAAACAAATTAGTCTTCTAGACTATATGGCGTTAGAATACGCGGTTTTCAACCCTAATGTTAATAATAGAGTCAACATGAATCTAAGCACCAAGCAGAAGCAGTACCTTAAAGGTCTTGCCCACAACCTAAAACCAGTCGTTCTTATGGGTGCCAACGGCCTGACAGAAGCCGTACTTGCCGAGATTGAGCTGGCGCTTGACCACCATGAGCTTATCAAGGTTAAAGTGGCTGCTGAAGAGCGCGAAACCAAAGTTTTGATCGTTGACGCCATTGTCCGCGAAACCAAAGCTGAAAAAGTTCAGGTTATCGGTAAGACCCTAGTGCTATTCCGCCAGAGCGAAGATCGTAAGATCGAGCTGCCGCGCAAATAAAAAAGGCCGCCAGCGCGGCCTTTTTTACTGTTCCTTCATGGCACGGAACGCCATGAACGAATGGATACATGCCCAAACGGGCATGCCTTTCTGGCTTAGATGTAAGCCACTTCCGCGATTTCAAATTCGCGTGTGCCACCCGGTGTCACGATGGTTACTTCGTCGTCTTGCATCTTACCGATAAGACCACGTGCAATCGGTGAGTTCACCGAAATACGACCCGCTTTAATTTCCGCTTCGTCATCACCCACGATCTGATACGTCACTTCTTCTTCTGTATCGACATCGATCAAGGTAACCGTTGTACCGAAAATCACTTTGCCTGTGTTCTGCATCTTGGTCACATCAATCACCTGTGCCACAGACAGCTTGTATTCGATGTCACGGATCTGCGCTTCACAAATGCCTTGCTCTTCACGCGCCGCATGATATTCAGCGTTTTCTTTTAGATCCCCCAGCTCACGCGCTTCACCAATGGCTTGCGAAATAAGCGGGCGACGCTTAGTCAGGATTTCCAGTTCTTCGCGTAGCAGTTTCTCACCGCGTACCGTCATTGGAATCTTTTCCATAAATTTCTTACCTCAACGCCCGTATAGCTCTCGCTATAAAAGGCAAAAAAAAAGCCAGTCCGGTAGCATGACCGAACCTATCGATTAAATAAGGGAACACTTCATTCTAAACAAAGATGCCCAAGAGATCACCCTTGTTCCGTGATCTAGGCACCCAAGCGAATAAAACAAAATCACTGCTTTTTCCCGCCATCTCTACCCCTAACTGAAGTTGTACTTTTTTTATGCGCCCGTGATCACAATTATATGGATTGATACATTTTTTTGCGCCTAAAAGCGCGACAACAAAAGTCTAAAAACACCTAAATGCACACTTTGCAGTGAACTTTTCAAATTAAACGCAACCACCTGAATTTGTTAAAAAATAAAACATAAAACCCGCCATCATTCATACCTTTAAAGTATTTTTCAGTTTTTTTTACTAACAGTTTCGTCAGCACAAACAGTAAAAAGAACACCATGCATTTAGCACGGTTATGCATACGACATAATTTCCAAAAGGATTCGACAATGAACAAAAAACTGATTGCTCTAGCTGTAGCAGCAGCTTCTATCTCTTCTCTAGCAAACGCAGCAGAAGTGTACTCTGACGAAACATCTAGCCTAGCAGTTGGCGGTCGTTTTGAAGCGCGTGGCGTTCTAGCGGACAATGATGAAGGCAACGGCAAAGTTACTGACGCAACTCGCGTACGTATTAACGTAGCAGGTAAAACAGACATCTCTGATAACCTATACGGTGTCGGCTTCTTTGAAAAAGAATTCCAAAGTGCAGACAGCGCAGATGACGAAACTCGTTACGCATACGCTGGTCTAGGCGGCGAATACGGCCAAGTAGTTTACGGTAAAGCAGACGGCTCACTAGGCATGCTAACTGACTTCACCGATATCATGGCTTACAACGGTAACGAAGCAGGTAACAAGATTGCTGCGGGCGACCGTACTAGCAACAACTTGTCATACGTTGGTTCATTCGACCTTTCTGGCAACAACCTAACTGTTAAAGCGAACTACGTATTTGACGACGGTCAGAACACTGACGGTTACTCTGCAGCGGCAATGTACGCAATGGACATGGGTCTAGCGTTCGGTGCGGGTTACGGTGAACAAGACGGTCAGCATACAAGCCTAGGCCATCAAGACAAGACTGCTAAGCAGGCTTTCGGTGCGATTTCTTACACCTTCGGTGACTTCTACGTAGCAGGTCTGTACCAAGACGCAGAAAACACTATCGTTGACGATGCAATCATCGATAACTCTCGCGGCTACGAATTGGCTGCAGCGTACTCTTGGAACCAGACAGTGTTCACTTCTACGTACAACTACCTAGAAGACACTGATGCATCAGGCAAAGCGAAAGATCTACGTGACTCTCTAGCATTTGATGCAACTTACTACTTCAACAAGAACTTCCGTACTTACGCATCTTACAAGTTCAACCTGCTAGACAGCGACTTCGTTGGCAAAGCAGCGGGTTCTGATGAATTCGTACTAGGTGCACGTTACGACTTCTAATCCATTTGGGATTGATGTCATAGCGAATTCACGGCGCTGACCTTCGGGGTGGCGCCGTTTTGTTTTATGATGGCCCACCTTGGTGTACAAATGAAAGGTGACGCATGCTGCGTATTCTGCTCGCTTCTTTGAGCCTCGCGCTCACACTACCCGCCACAGCGGCGGAGACTAACCAACCGACTTCCCAACCCGCTGCAGCCACGCAAGCGGTATCCGCCAAACACGCCGGCACATCGAATACAGCCCATGCCAAGCGCTGGACACCGCCTTATCATTTACTGCCTGCGGGTAATGACAGTGCGCTACTGGTGATCGACATGGCGAGCGGGAAAACACTGTATCAGCACCGCGCAACGAAATTGCAGCCACCCGCCAGCACCCAAAAAATGCTGACCGCCTTGGCCGCCAAGCTGTATTTACCGTCTGACTTTCGCTTTGAGACCACCCTTGCCCAGCAAGGTGATGATCTGGTGTTCCAGTTCAGTGGCGATCCGACCCTTTCGCGCCAACAACTGGCCGGGCTACTCAAGCAAGCGAAACAAAAAGGGATCCGCACCATCAAGGGTGACATCCTGCTCAATGGTCAAGTCTTTAGCGGTCAAGAACATGCTACAGGTCTGCCGTGGGATATTCTGGGCGTGTGTTACAGCGCCCCAGCCAGCAGCCTGAGCTTGGAGCACAACTGTGTACAAGGCGCGCTGTACAGCAACCGGGCTCAAGGGCAACCAACACGGGTACATGTTCCCAGCCACCAGCCTGTCACGGTCACCAGCACGGCCAAAGTGGGGCCAGAAAAACCCAAAGACACTGATTTTTGTGAATTGCAGCTCAACGTCGCCCCCGACAACCACTACCTGCTAAGTGGTTGCTTACCTCAGCGTAAGAACCCGCTGCCTCTTAACTTTGCCGTGCAAGATACCGAGACTTACATCGCCGATACCCTCCAGCTTGAGCTAAAACGCTTGGGCATGCGCCTGAACGGCAAGATCCGCCGAGATGACAGCGCGACCGGCAAGGTGATTGCCCGCCATCGCTCAGCCACGCTTGATGAGCTGCTGACGACCATGGTGCAAGACTCGGATAACCTCATTGCCGATAACCTGGCAAAAACGCTGGGTGGCCGCTACTTCCAGCAACCAGGGAACTTCAGCAATGGCACGGCAGCCATCAAAGCGATTTTGAAAGACAAGGCACAGATTGATTTGAGCAATGCCGTACTGGCCGACGGTTCGGGCTTATCCCGTAATAACCGCTTAACCGCCCAGCAGATGCATCAGGTGCTGGCGTATATTTATCAGCATGACAACACGCTCGGGCTGATGAAGACGCTGCCCACCAGTGGTAAAACCGGCACCCTGCGCTACCGACAGAGCCTGCGTCAACCGCCATTGGCGGGTCGCATTGAGGCCAAGAGCGGCTCGCTGTACGGGACTTACAACTTAGCGGGGTTTGTGAAAACGCAATCGGGCAAAACGTTGCTTGTGGTACAGATGGTCACCAACTACCTGCCTGAGCCGGTTGATCCGGATGCGCCACGTGTGACACCACCGATCCAAGCGTTTGAGACCACGCTGTATGAAGACTTGTATTACGGTCGTTATTAGCCGTCGTTATTAGCCGCGATTATTAACTGTCGTTGTTAGCCATCGTTAATGGCCACAGGCATCAAACAAAAAATAGAACAACAAAAACGGCGAGTGCTTATCACACTCGCCGTTTTCTTTTGGGATGTAGATTTGAGTTTTGATTGCGATTTAGCGTTTCCTCAGGCCAACCCCAATACAGCATTCACCGTGGTGAAGTAGATGATCATCCCGGTGATATCGACTACCGAGGCCAGTACCGGGCTCACCAAGACCGCCGGATCCAGTTTCAATGCGCGGGCAATCATCGGTAGCACGCCGCCGACTGTCGTGGACAACACGACCTGCAAGGCAATCGCGATCCCAATGGCTAACGCCACATCAGATAACAACATGCCATTGGGCAACAGCGTACTGTCACTAAACACCAGCACACGACCAACAATTACGGTAGCCAACACTGCGGCAATCACCAGTGCAACGCGGAACTCTTTCCACACCACCCGTGCCCAGTCCCGACAATGGATCTCTTCCATCGCCAGCGCCCTAACCACCAATGTCGCCGCTTGAGAACCGGTATTCCCCCCAGCCGCTGCGATCACTGGCATGTAGATCGCCAGCAACACCAATTGGCTCAAGGTATCTTCGTAATGTGAGATGATCAAGCCAGAGACAATCCCCAGCAAAGCCAGGCCCACAATCCAGCCAATACGCTCACGCACATGGTTAAACACGCTGTTTTGCAAGTAGTGACCTGCCGGCTCCGCTTCGGAGCAAATCAACCCCAGCGCGTTTGCCAAATGGCGCATGCATACCTCTTCCCCACGCTCATCCAATCTGTCGAGCAAACTTTGCACATGACGCAGTGGGATCTCGTGCAACATCGCAATGGCTTCGGCCAGTGGCATTTTCACCAACAACGCCGCCTGCTCATCCAAGCTGTATTTCAAAAACGCATTGCGCACCGCCAAAATATCGCGCTGGGCAAACGCCGTTTTATGTTGTGTATTACGTTCTGTTTTTTCTGCTGCAGCACCTGCTGCATAGTGCATTACCGCCATGGCGAATCTCCCGATTGGCTAACAGTAACGACCACCGGAGTACCCTTTTTCGTACGCCACAGGCACAGCCTTATGGCTGATCACGGAATAACATTTATCACCGCGCAGGCACACAAGGACACGGCCACAGACACGCACAGTCAGTGGACACTCGCTATTGAGAATAAGGCAAGAAAATCAAGGAAATGATGTTTTGAAGGGGTATCAAAAGATAAGTAAAACAAACAGTTCCGAACCTGTGGGGCGGTTCGGACTATTGGAGACCGACGACGCCGTTAGCAGGTGTGATTTTCCAGCTTCATACTCGGGGGATGGTCGGTATCGTTCATGATGTCTCCAAAGAAAATACGTCGCTTATGCGACGGCCAATATTCTACGCCCTTTCGGCAAACATGCCACCCTCAGGACAAAAAAAGCCCGACAAAAACGTCACAAGCTGTGTCATCGCCCATCGAGCGACAGGCAAAAAAAATCCCCCGCCAGGCGAGGGATTTCATCTCACTGAGCATACGGGATGGATGACCCGTTATGCCTCAATTACGCGTTGTTAATGCGTGCGTGTAGCTCTTGTACTGAGGTCACGGTGTTGCGGTCATCCGCCGTCCATGCCATACAGGTAGCGAAGGCAGCGTTTAGCGTGGTGGTGTAGTTCACCTTCTCCGCCAATGCACCACGGCGTAGCACTTTTGAGTCTTCAATCGCCTGACGGCCTTCAGCCGTGTTCACGATGTAGGAGTACTCGTTGTTCTTGATACGGTCAAGAATGTGCGGACGCCCTTCGTGTACCTTGTTCACCAAGCGTGGGTTAATACCCGCTTCGCCCAGTACCACTGCGGTGCCGTGTGTCGCGTCTAGCTCGTAGCCTTGTTTCACCAGCTTCGATGCCAGGTCAACCACACGCTGCTTGTCGTTACCACGTACAGACAGCAGTGCACGGCCTTTCGCCTGCTTCACTTTGCCACAACCCAGTTCCGCTTTCGCAAACGCTTCTGCAAACGTATTGCCCACACCCATTACCTCACCGGTTGAGCGCATTTCTGGGCCAAGCAATGGGTCAACACCCGGGAACTTGTTGAACGGCAGTACCACTTCTTTCACTGAGTAGTACGGTGGAATGATTTCTTTGGTGAAACCTTGTGATTCCAGCGACTGCCCTGCCATTACACGTGCTGCGATTTTCGCCAGCGGTGCACCGGTAGCTTTTGACACAAACGGTACCGTACGTGCAGCACGCGGGTTCACTTCAATCAGGTAAACATCACCGTCTTTCACCGCAAACTGGGTGTTCATTAGGCCGCGTACGCCCAATTCAAACGCCAGTTTCTCAACCTGACGACGCATTTCATCCTGAATATCCTGGCTTAGAGTGTAAGCTGGCAGCGAACACGCTGAGTCACCAGAGTGAACACCTGCTTGCTCAATGTGCTCCATGATACCGCCAATTACCACGCGCTCGCCGTCGCAAATCGCATCAACATCGACTTCTGTCGCGTCATCCAGGAAGCGATCCAACAGAACCGGTGATTCGTTCGACACGCTCACGGCTTCGTTGAAGTAACGGCGCAGGTCAGCTTCGTCGTACACGATTTCCATTGCACGGCCACCCAGTACGTAAGACGGGCGAACCACCAGCGGGAAACCGATTTCACGAGATTTCTCAACCGCTTGCTCCATGGTGGTAACGGTGGCGTTTTCTGGCTGTAGCAGACCTAGACGCTCAACCGCAGCCTGGAAACGCTCACGGTCTTCTGCACGGTCAATCGCATCAGGGCTGGTACCGATGATAGGCACACCTGCCGCTTCCAGCGCACGCGCCAGTTTCAGTGGAGTTTGACCACCGTACTGTACGATAACGCCTTTTGGCTTCTCAACGCGCACGATAGACAATACATCTTCCAGTGTTACCGGTTCAAAGTACAGACGGTCTGACGTGTCGTAGTCCGTTGATACGGTTTCAGGGTTACAGTTCACCATGATGGTTTCGTAACCGTCTTCACGCAACGCTAGCGACGCGTGTACACAGCAGTAGTCGAACTCAATACCCTGACCGATACGGTTCGGGCCACCGCCCAATACCATGATCTTGTCTTTGTCGGTTGGGTTTGCTTCACACTCTTCGTCGTAAGACGAGTACATGTACGCCGTGTCAGACGAGAATTCAGCCGCACAGGTATCCACGCGCTTGTACACTGGGTGGATGTCGTACTGATCACGCAGCTTGCGAATTTCAGACTCAGCGATGCCCAGCAGTTTCGCCAGACGCGCATCGGCAAAGCCTTTACGCTTCAGCTTGCGCAGTACGTCTGCATTCAGGCCGGCAAAGCCGCCTTCTTTCACTTCGTTCTCAAGCTTCACCAACTCTTCGATTTGTACCAGGAACCAGCGGTCAACGTTGGTTAGCTTGAACACGCCGTCAACCGACATGCCCGCACGGAACGCATCCGCGATGTACCAAATACGCTCAGCACCGGCATCTTTCAGCTCATGACGGATCTTGGTCAGTGCGTCTGGCGCATCCAAATCCACCATTTCGTCAAAGCCGGTCGCGCCTACTTCCAGGCCACGTAGCGCTTTTTGTAGTGATTCTTGTTGGTTACGACCAATCGCCATCACCTCACCCACTGACTTCATCTGCGTGGTCAAACGGTCGTTCGCACCGGCAAATTTCTCGAAGTTAAAGCGAGGGATCTTCGTAACGACGTAGTCGATGGTTGGTTCGAACGAGGCTGGGGTCGCGCCGCCAGTGATGTCGTTCATCAGCTCATCCAGGGTGAAGCCCACCGCCAGTTTCGCTGCCACTTTTGCGATAGGGAAACCGGTCGCTTTAGATGCCAATGCCGATGAACGAGATACACGTGGGTTCATCTCGATGATCACCATGCGGCCATCTTTCGGGTTGATACCGAACTGCACGTTTGAACCACCGGTTTCAACGCCGATTTCGCGTAGTACCGCCAGCGATGCATTACGCATCAACTGGTATTCTTTGTCAGTCAGCGTCTGTGCTGGCGCTACTGTGATGGAGTCACCGGTGTGAATACCCATTGGGTCGAAGTTTTCAATCGCACACACGATGATACAGTTGTCGTTCTTATCACGAACCACTTCCATCTCGTACTCTTTCCAGCCGATCAGGGATTCATCAATAAGCAGCTCGTTGGTTGGCGACAAGTCCAGACCACGACGACAGATCTCTTCAAATTCTTCTTTGTTATACGCGATACCGCCGCCCGTACCACCCATGGTGAACGATGGACGGATGATACATGGGAAGCCGACCATATCGAGGACTTTGTAAGCTTCTTCCATGGTTTTCGCGGTATCAGCTCGTGGACACGCCAGGCCAATTGACTTCATCGCTTTATCAAAGCGAGAACGGTCTTCCGCTTTATCAATCGCATCTGCCGTTGCACCGATCATTTCCACGCCGAACTCAGCCAGTACGCCGTGCTTTTCCAGATCCAGTGCACAGTTCAGTGCCGTCTGACCACCCATGGTTGGCAGAATCGCATCTGGACGCTCTTTTTCGATGATCTTACGTACCACTTCCCAGTGGATCGGCTCAATGTATGTCGCATCAGCCATCTCTGGGTCAGTCATGATAGTCGCAGGGTTCGAGTTCACCAGGATAACGCGATAGCCTTCTTCGCGTAGCGCTTTACACGCCTGTGCCCCTGAATAGTCAAACTCACAAGCCTGACCGATAACGATTGGGCCAGCACCCAGGATAAGAACACTTTTAATGTCAGTACGTTTTGGCATTGCTAATTACTCCGGCTTAGGCGCTGTGCTGCTTGATCAGGTCAATAAAGTGGTCAAAAAGTGGTGCCGCATCGTGCGGACCCGGGCTTGCCTCAGGGTGGCCCTGGAAGCTGAATGCTGGCTTGTCGGTACGGTGAATACCTTGTAGGGAACCATCAAACAGTGACTTGTGCGTCGCGCGCAGGTTGTCAGGCAGGGTTGCTTCATCCGCAGCAAAGCCGTGGTTTTGGCTGGTGATCATCACCACATTGCGGTCCAAATCTTTAACCGGGTGGTTAGCACCGTGGTGACCGAACTTCATCTTCACCGTTTGTGCACCACTGGCCAGTGCCAGGATCTGGTGGCCCAGACAGATACCAAAAATTGGCAGACCTTTTTCCAGGAACACTTTGGTCGCTTCAATCGCGTAAGTACAAGGCGCTGGGTCACCCGGGCCGTTCGACAGGAACACACCGTTCGGGTTAAGTGCCAGTACCTCTTCTGCTGAGGTTTGTGCCGGTACGACAGTCAGGCGACAGCCACGGTCAACCAGCATGCGCAGGATGTTACGCTTTGCACCGAAGTCATACGCGACAACGTGGTATGGCAATTCGCTGTCATCTTTCGCTTCTGGCAATCCACCTTCCAGCGTCCAAGAGCCTTGTTTCCACGTGTAGGTCTCTGCCGTGGTCACTTCTTTGGCCAAGTCCATACCTTTCAGACCAGGGAATGCTTGCGCTTGTGCCAGTGCCCAGGCTTCATCCAGGTTGTTACCTGCGATGATGCAGCCATTCTGTGCACCTTTTTCACGCAATAGACGAGTCAGTTTACGGGTATCAATATCAGCGATGCCGACAATGTTTTGGGACTTGAGGTAATCAGAAAGGGTTTGTTGATTACGGAAATTAGAAGCGATGAGGGGAAGATCGCGAATCACCAGGCCTTGCGCATGGATTGAGGAGGATTCTTCATCTTCGGCATTGGTGCCGGTGTTGCCAATATGAGGATAAGTTAGTGTCACAATCTGTTGAGAATAAGAAGGGTCAGTGAGAATTTCCTGATACCCCGTCATCGAGGTATTAAAAACAACTTCACCAACGGCCGAACCATCTGCCCCAATGGACACGCCGTGGAACACTGTTCCATCTTCCAGGACTAACAGCGCTGATTTGCTCAAGACAACCTCCAAAAATAATAAAAATGCAACAGAAATAGATAAACTTGCAACCATCCATTCAATACTACGTCAAGCGTCACATCAAGGGGATTTTTGACAAATTGCGCGTATTCTAGAGGTGACCGTTTGCGCTGTCAACAAGACCACTAAAAATAAATTTATTTATAGTCACTTCAAAACAAAACCCGCACCAACAAGGGAAAAAGAAAAGAAAACCCACATGAAAACTGCCGCTTTTTTCATCATTTGATATTTTATCGTTTGCGCAAATCACACATCCATGAAAAACAAAAAAATCGATTTATAAAATCAAAAAACACCAAGTTTTCATGTGAAAACAAACAACAGGATACACAGGAAGGCAAAAAGACTCAAAAGAAGCCATCTTTTTAGTGAATTTCAAAATATGCTAAGCGTGAAAAACCCTCCTGTGACACAGGCCGAATATTCATTTTTTATTCATGGGTATTTTTGAGGGGAATAGTGATACCTCTGGCAAATTATGTAACCAGAGGTATCAGAGAAGCAGTGGGCCTGTGTGAATATCACACAGTAAGGTGGTTAAATTTGATCCAGGCTTAAGACGTCTTGCATGGTATAGAAACCTGCTGGCTTCTCATTGAGCCATACTGCCGCACGCACCGCACCATTGGCAAACGTCATGCGGTCGGTCGCTTTATGGGTAATTTCAACACGCTCACCAATGTCGGCAAACATCGCGGTGTGCTCACCGACAATGTCACCAGCACGGATAGTGGCAAAACCAATCTCATCACGGCTACGCTCACCAGTGATCCCTTCACGGGCATACACGGCCACATCGCTCAGTTTGTTACCCATCGCGCCGGCAATGGCTTCACCCATACCGATCGCCGTCCCAGAGGGCGCATCCACTTTATGGCGATGGTGGGCTTCGATGATCTCGATATCACAGTAATCCCCCATCACCTTGGCGGCTTTTTCCAACAGCTTGAACACCAGGTTCACACCCACGCTGTAGTTGGGTGCCATCACCACCGGCATCACGTCGGCGGCAGCATCAATTTGTGCGCGCTCTTCATCGGTAAAACCCGTCGTGCCAATCACGATTTTCTTCCCGTGCTGCTGACAAAACGCGATATTGGCCAAGGTCGCGACAGGCGCCGTAAAATCAATCAGGACATCAAAGTCATCAACCGCTTTGGCTAAGTCATCCACAATCGCTACAGAGATAGCACCGATCCCGGCCAACTCACCGGCGTCCGCCCCCACTAATGTCGATTCCGGACGTTCCGTCGCGGCACCGAGTGTGGCGTGCTCTGACAAATGAGTGGCTTTCAGTAGCTGGCGGCCCATGCGTCCTGCCGCACCCGCAATCGCAATTCTTACCATGGGGTAAGTTCTCCCTTCGGTTAATGTTTCGTTCACGTTGCCCCCAATGTAGCTTGTTGACGGCAATAAAAAAAGCCCTGGCAAGGCCAGGGCTTTCAATAAGACATATTTCACCACGTCATGCATTCGCAGCGTGCGGTATGCTAACCACTTACAGGTTTTTCACCTGCAGCTCGCGTGGTACCTCAAAGAACATGTTCTCTTCACGCCCACTCAGCTCTTCTACCGACGCGCCGGTCAGGGTCTGAATACGTTCAATGATCTGATTCACCAGTGCTTCCGGTGCTGATGCCCCTGCGGTGATACCGATACGGGTTTTCGCCGTAAACCACTGCGCATCCACATCTTCCGGACAATCCGTCAGGTAACCCGGTGTGCCCAGCTTCTCTGCCAATTCACGCAGACGGTTAGAATTGGAGGAGTTCTTCGAGCCCACCACAATCATCACGTCCACGGTTTCTGCCATTTCACGTACCGCATCTTGGCGGTTTTGGGTCGCGTAGCAGATATCGTCTTTACGCGGGCCTTGGATTTCAGGGAAGGTGTTGCGCAGCGCGTCAATCACATCGGCAGTTTCGTCCACCGACAAGGTGGTTTGGCTGACGTAATGCAGGTTACTTGGATCTTTCACCACCATACGCGCGACATCTTCTGGTTTCTCTACCAGATACATGCCACCGGTTTCGCTGGCATACTGCCCCATGGTGCCTTCCACTTCCGGGTGACCAGCGTGGCCAATCAGCACCACTTCCATATTGCGACGGCTGGCGCGCGCCACTTCCATATGCACTTTGGTCACCAATGGACACGTGGCATCAAACACAGTCAACTGACGGGCTTTGGCTTCATTGCGTACCGCTTGTGAGACACCGTGAGCGGAGAAGATCACGATGTTGTCATCCGGCACTTCGTGCAGCTCTTCGACAAAGATCGCACCGCGTTGCTTCAACCCTTCCACCACGAAACGGTTGTGCACCACTTCGTGACGCACGTAAATCGGCGGCTGGTACAATTCCAGTGCACGCTCAACAATACTGATCGCACGGTCAACACCGGCGCAGAAACCCCTCGGGTTTGCGAGTAAGATTTTCATGACTTACAGCTCTTCATTTTCAATCGCGACAACTTCTACGTCGAACGTTACGCGCTGCCCTGCAAGAGGGTGATTAAAATCGACAGTCACCGAATCCCCCGTGACATCGGTGATGATCCCCGGCACGTCTTGCCCATCGGGACCGGCGAACGCAATGATATTGCCGACTTCGGCAGGCGCATCGGCACCAAACTTGGCCCTGTCCACGTGGTGGATGTTGTCTGGGTTAGGTAGACCAAAGGCATCTTCCGGCGCCAGTTCAAACTGACTTTTCTGTCCGGTTGTCAGCCCCAGCAGACACTTTTCAAAGTTTGGCGTCAAACTGCCATCGCCCATGCGAAATTTTGCCGGCCGCCCCATCGCTTGTGTGGAATCAGCCACCGACCCATCGGCCAGCTTAATGGCAAAATGCATAAGTACTTCACTGCGTTCTGTAATCACTGACATGTAGGGTCCTTTCTCGTAGTAATTGTCATCGCTCTATCTCCACAGCCTCTCCAGACCGCAGGAATAGATTTTTATTACGTCCATTTAACAACAAAGCGCCGCCCGTATCAACGGACGGCGCTTAGGGTTATCTCGCCATGAGGATCAGTGGTTCACGGTCTGTTTTTTTCGGTCAGACAAGAAGCCTTCCAAAATGATCAGCGCAGCACCAATACAGATTGCCGTGTCGGCAATGTTGAACGCTGGCCAGTGGTAATCCCCGACATAGAAGTCCAGGAAGTCCACCACAAACCCGTGATACATACGGTCAAACAAGTTGCCCAATGCACCACCAATAATCAACGCATAAGAGACATTGGCCAGTTTGTGTGACGCTGGCAGTTTACGCATCCAGTACGTCAACATGCCACACACACCCAAGGCTATCGCCGTAAACAACCAACGCTGCCAGCCACCCGCATCACTCAAAAAGCTAAATGCCGCACCGTAGTTGTGCACATACAGCAAGTTGAAGAACGGCAACAGTTCAATACGGTTGGGCCAACCGTAATCCATGTTGTGCATGACAAGAAACTTACTGGCGATATCAACGATGAACACCAGAGCGGCCAGCCACAGCCAGCGCACTCCAGATTGTTTCACCGGTATCCCGTTTTCAGGCGATAACTTGGTCATTAGGCAAACTTACGCTCTTCGCCGTCGCCTTCTACGTTGCTCACGCAGCGGCCACACACTTCTTCGTGACCTGCAATCGTGCCAACATCGGCCACGTGGTGCCAACAACGGTCACACTTCGCTGCTTCAGAGGCTTTCACTGTTACAAACAGACCTTCAACCTCAGTCGCTTGCGCGCCTTCTGGCTGGCTGTCTACCGCAACAACGTCAGCTTTAGACGTTAGCAGAACGAAACGCAGTTCGTCTTCTAGCAGGCTTAGCTTCTCAGCCAGTGCAGGCGTTGCAGATAGGGTCACTTCTGCCTGTAGCGCACCACCGATCACTTTCTCGTTACGTGCCGCTTCTAGCAGTTTGTTCACACCGCCACGCACCTTCTGGATTTCAGCCCAGAATTCGTTGTTCAGTGCTTCGTCATCAGACAGACCGAACAGACCTTCATACCACTCGCCAGTGAACACGAACTTGTCGCGCTGACCCGGCATTTCCTGCCAGATTTCATCAGCAGTGAACGACATGATAGGTGCCATCCAACGAACCAGTGCTTCTACGATGTAGTATAGCGCTGTCTGACAGCTACGCTGCGCGTGGCCACCACGTTTCGCGGTGTACTGACGGTCTTTGATAACGTCCAGGTAGAAAGAACCCATTTCTACAGAACAGAACTGCATCAAACGCTGCGTTACTGTGTGTAGGTTGTAGTCTTCGTACGCTGCTACGATCGCGTCTTGTGCCGCTTTCGCCTGGCCAACGGCCCAGCGATCCAGTGCCACCATTTCTTCTACTGGCACGATATCGGTTTCAGGGTTGAAGCCGTTTAGGTTTGCCAGCAAGAAACGTGCAGTGTTACGGATACGACGGTACGCATCGGCGCTGCGGTTTAGGATCTGATCAGAAACAGCCACTTCACCGGTAGAGTCCGTTGATGCTACCCACAGACGCAGGATGTCAGCACCCAGCTTGTTGGTCACATCTTTTGGTGCCACAACGTTACCGATAGACTTCGACATCTTACGGCCTTGACCGTCTACCACGAAACCGTGAGTCAGAACTTGCTTGTACGGTGCCACACCTTTCATCGCAACCGATGAAATCAGTGATGACTGGAACCAACCACGGTGCTGGTCAGAACCTTCTAGGTACAGATCCGCGCTCGCGCCATTGAACTCTTCACGGCTGTCGACCACAGAGAAGTGTGTCACACCAGAGTCGAACCATACGTCTAGAGTGTCTAGCACTTTCTCGTAGTTTGCTGCATCGGCTTCGCCCATTAGCTCAGCAGGGTCTAGATCCCACCATGCCTGAATGCCTTTTTGCTCAACCAGTTTCGCGACTTTTTCAATCAGCTCTGGTGAGTTAGGGTGCAGCTCTTGTGTTTCTTTATGAACGAACAGTGCGATTGGCACGCCCCACGTACGCTGACGTGAGATACACCATTCTGGACGGCCTTCAACCATGCTCTCAATGCGGCTTTGACCCCATTCAGGCATCCACTGTACGCCTTTGATTTCTTCTAGTGCTTTCGCGCGCAGACCCGCCTGATCCATCGATACGAACCACTGTGGGGTCGCACGGAAGATGATTGGCGTTTTGTGACGCCAGCAATGTGGGTAGCTGTGCTCGTAAGCGTGGTGGTGTAACAATGCGCCATGTTCTTTTAGCGTTTCAACCACAGCGTCGTTCGCTTTGAACACGTGCTGACCCGCAAACAATGGCGTATCAGACAGGTAAACACCGTTTGAACCCACTGGGTTCGCCACTTCTAGGTTGTACTTTTGACCTACTGCGAAGTCTTCCTGACCGTGGCCAGGTGCTGTGTGTACCACACCCGTACCAGAATCAGTCGTTACGTGATCGCCAAGGATCGCAGGTACAGTGAAGTCGTAGAACGGATGCTGGAACTGCTGCAGTTCAAGATCGGCACCTTTCGCAAAACCTAGGTTGTGGAAGTGCTCGATACCGGCACGGTCCATCACGTCTTTCGCTAGCTCAGACGCTACGATGATACGCTCAGGCTTATCGCCTTCAACTTGGATCAGTACGTATTCCAGATCGTCACGCAGACATACCGCACGGTTTGCAGGCAATGTCCAAGGTGTAGTCGTCCAGATAACGATAGACACGTCACCGTGACCTTCGTGGCCTTCTGCTAGCGCAAATTTTGCCAGCAGTGCCGCTTCGTCAGCGGTTTTAAAGCGTACGTCGATAGACGGAGATACTTTGTCTTTGTATTCCACTTCCGCTTCAGCCAGTGCAGAACCACAATCTGTACACCAGTGAACAGGCTTGAAGCCTTTTAGTAGGTGACCTTGATCGGCAATTTTGCCCAGCGCACGAATGATGTTCGCTTCAGTATCAAAGTCCATAGTGCGGTATGGCTTGTCCCACTCACCCAGTACACCCAGGCGAATGAAGCTTTCTTTCTGACCTTCTACCTGACCGGCAGCGTATTCACGGCATTTCTCGCGGAATTCAGCCGCCGTCACTTTCTGGCCTGGTTTGCCCACTTTCTTTTCTACCATCAGTTCGATTGGCAGACCGTGGCAGTCCCAGCCTGGTACATACGGTGCATCAAAGCCTGACAGAGTCTTTGACTTAATAATAATGTCTTTAAGAATCTTGTTTAGCGCGTGACCAATATGAATATCACCGTTGGCGTATGGAGGGCCATCGTGTAGTACGAAGGATTTCTTACCCTTCTTAGCTTTACGAATTTCACCGTAAAGATCTTCATCGTACCAACGCTTAAGCATTGCAGGCTCACGCTGAGCTAGGTTGCCTCGCATCGGAAACCCTGTTTCAGGCAGGTTCAGGGTATCTTTATAGTCACTCATTGATTCTCGATTCCGTTACTTGGGCGAAGTTGGACATTATTACGCTCAGCCAGCCACACCCGTGCTGACTGGGCATCACGTTCGATTTGTGCTTGTAGTGCACTAAATGATTCAAACTTTATTTCGTCGCGCAACTTATGGCGAAGCACGACTTCAATCTGCGCTCCGTAAAGATCAGATTGGAAATCAAACAGGTGTACCTCCAACTGGCGGCGGACACCGTTGACGGTTGGTCGACGACCAACATTGGCGACACCCGGCAGAGGGGTCGCAGCCACGCCATAGACGTCAACAGCATAGACGCCGGACACCGGAGAAACCCGGCGCTTGAGCGGAACGTTTGCGGTCGGAAAGCCGATCGTTCGCCCAAGTTTCCGCCCATGAGAGACGCGCCCACTGATCGCAAATGGACGCCCTAGCATGGACTCAGCCAGTGCCAATTCGTCGTTGGCTAAAGCCTGACGGATAGCGGTACTGCTGACACGCTGCTGTGACACACAAAAACTTTGTGTACTGACGACCGTAAAGCCGTGGCGTTTACCGGCCGCTTCTAGCATGGCGAAATCCCCTTTGCGGCCTTGGCCGAAGCGGAAATCATCACCAACTACCAGAAACTTAACACCCAATTGCTCAACCAACAAGCGACGAACAAAATCTTCTGGCGTTTGGCGAGCAAAATGGTGATTAAAATTCACACACAGAAAACGATCGAGTCCGATCTGCTTAAGTTGCAAATATTTGTCACGAAAGCGGGTTAACCGTGCGGGGGCGTTATCACCTGCGAACAGCTCCTGAGGCTGGGGCTCAAAGCTCATGACTGTCGCCGGACAGCCCATTGCTTCCGCCTTCGCCATCACCTGACGTAAAACCGCCTGGTGGCCTAGGTGAACACCATCAAAATTACCAATGGTCAGCACGCAACCGCGATGCTGAGGTTGGATATTATGTATTCCTCGGATCAATTCCATGCGTCATGTACATTATCGCAGAGTGAAAAACTGACGGATTATATACTACTCTCAACCCATCATACCAATCTGAATCACCTCACAGCGGCTTTGCTGGCTTTTTCTTAGGCAGGCTTTAACGCCAAATCCCCGAAAAAACCCGCCCGCCGCCGTGACGTGTTCACGACAAATTACGCAGCAGCACGCAGATGACGCGGGCGGATGCCCAGTACGAACACCGCAAACAGGTATGCCCCGGCACCAATACCGATCAACCCCGCCAGCCATGCCGCACGGTGCAACAATGACCATTCCAGCCACTGGCTCATGGCCGGCAGCGCTTGCAACAAGGTCACCACCATCACCACACCCGCAACGATCAAACGGCCAACAAACGCCAAGGTTGATTTGCTGATCTTGTACACGCCACCGATGTGCAAACCACGGTACAACAGGCCGGCATTCACCAAAGCAGACAGCGCCGTTGCCATCGCCAGTCCCACATAACCGTAGAAATACGCAAAAATTGCGTTAAACACCATGTTGGTGGTCATGGCGATGATGCCGTATTTCACCGGGGTCTTGGTATCTTGGCGGGCGTAGTAACCCGGTGCCAGCACTTTGATCAGCATGAAGTTCAACAAACCGGAGGCGTAAGCCAACAGCGACATCGACGCCTGCTCGACATCGGTTGGGGTAAATTCACCGCGCATAAACAGCACCATCAGCATCGGCTTAGCCAATACCATCAATCCGAGCATGGCAGGCAAGCCAAGCAGCAGCACCATGCGCACGCCCCAGTCCATGGTCTGAGCAAACTGCTCCGGGCTTTGATCCACGTGCTTACGCGAGAGCGCCGGCAAAATCACGGTGGCGATAGCGATACCGAACAACCCAAGCGGGAATTCCAACAGACGGTCGGAATAGTACAGCCAGCTGATAGAGCCGGTCGCCAGGAAGCTGGCAATGAAGGTATCCAGTAACAGGTTGATTTGACTCACAGACACACCAAATAGTGCCGGGATCATCAGGGTTCGGATCTTTACCACACCAGGATCACGCCAGCCCCATTTCGGTTTCACCAGCATTCCCTCCTTATATAGGAAAGGAATTTGGAATAAAAACTGGACGAGGCCCCCCAAGAACACGCCGATCGCCAAGCCGATCTCCGGTTGTGACAACTGAGGTGCCAAGAACCATGCACAGCCAATGATGGCCACGTTCAAAAAGACAGGGGTAAAGGAAGAGACGGCAAACTTACCCAGCGTATTTAAGATGGCGCCAGAGAGCGCAACAAAGGTAATGAACCACAAATACGGGAAAGTGATCTTGAGCAGCAGGCTGGCCAATTCAAATTTCGGCGCAGCAGGGCCGTCATTGAGCCAGTCGATAAACCACCCTGCACCGAATAATGCAGTGACCACCCCAGAGCCCAGGATCCCCAATAAGGTTACCACAGTCACAATCACCCCCAGCGTACCGGACGCACGGGCAATCAACTGACGCGTCCGATCCATGTCGCCTGCGGCATGGTATTCGGTCAGCACGGGTACGAAGGCTTGCGAAAACGCCCCTTCAGCAAAAAGGCGACGCAAAAAATTGGGGATCTTATTCGCAAAGAAAAAAACATCGGCGGCGGCACCCGCTCCCATTAGGTTCGCCACGACCACATCTCGCACCAAACCAAGCACTCGAGAGACCAATGTCATGGTGCTGACAATCAGTCCTGAGCGCAAAAGACGCTTGCTCACAAAAAAAACCTCATAAAGATGGCCCCAAAAGGTGACTTCCGAGTCCAAATGCTGGTAAAATCTGCCGCCATATTAACCGTGTTATTCCGCGAGTGCCAATTCAATTGGTTCGGCGGTTATTTGCACAAATCATTTGACAATATTCGGTTTAACAGGCATAGTCCTCGGCCTTAAATTGTCACCGTACCAAGTTTTGGAGTTATACCCTTGGCAAATATCAAATCTGCTAAGAAACGTGCGCTTACTTCAGAAAAACGTCGCCAGCACAACGCTAGCCGTCGTTCTATGATGCGTACTTTCTTCAAGAAAGTAGTTGCAGCTATTGAAGCTGGCAACAAAGAAGCTGCTACTCAAGCTTTCGCTGATATGCAACCTGTTATGGACCGCATGGCTACTAAAGGCCTGATCCACGCTAACAAAGCTGCACGTCACAAAGCTCGCCTAGCTGCGAAAATCAAAGCTCTTTAATTTGAGTTCTGATTTTGTGATAAAAAAACCGGCCTAGGCCGGTTTTTTTATATCTGTTTCATCTTCATCGCTTCAATGCTCAGCCCGTCACAAAGATCAGGCGCTCAGTCACGAGCATGGCGCTCACTGTCTGAAGACTGTGTCTCTGCTGGTGCACCACAGTACATGCTGTGCAACAACTGAATCATCGCCCGCACTTCCTCGCTTTTCAGCCGATAATAGACCGTCTGCGCCTCTTTACGCGTCGCCACCAGCCCATCACGCCGCAACCAGGCCAAATGCTGGGAGAGCGCTGACTGACTCAGTTGCAGCTTCTCACTCATCATTCCCACTGACATTTCTTCTTCCAGCAAATAGCACAGAATGAATAAACGTCGCTCATTGGCCATGGCTTTGAGCAGGGCGACAGCCTTCGGGGCGTTTTGTGCCATCTGTTCGAGTTCCATCCGGCGGTCCCCTCTCAATTAAGTTAATGCTAATGTACTTAAATTATGCAGGGTTTTCTAGCCGGATGGCGGGAACTTTGAAGCACGCAAGTAAAACCTGCAACACTATTTAAACATTTTCCTAAAATCCGCCTCGCAGATACGCTTCACGGCGGAGTGCATGATCATACGCTCAGCAAAGATAACGTAGTACTCTTCACGGATCTCACGGATACGCTTCACTTCGCGGATATTGCTGCCCGCTTCCAGCTCTGCGGCATAAATGGACGGGGCGACAAACATCGACTTCTGGTACAGGCCAAACGCTTTCATCAATGCCGCATCATCAAACTCGCCCAAAATGTTTGGGGTAATCCCCATTTGATCGAACCAGTGATGCAGTTTACGTCCCATCGCGGTACGACGGCCCGGGATCAACAGTTTGTACTCTTCCAGACATGCCGGGAAGTTAAAGACTTTATCCGGCTCGGTGCAGAAGAAGCTCATGGTCGACTCCCCCAGCTTCTTACTGTAAAGGCCAGGACTCTGGCTGGAATCAACCGGACAGTCTGACAGGATCATGTCCAGCTTGTGCTGTGACAGCTGCTCGAGCAGCATTTCGTGGGTGGATTCGTAACAGCGAAGATGAATACGCTCGTCTTCCGGCAGCGCCTCCATCAGCACCTTACTCACTAACCGCTTGGATAAGGCGTCAGCCACCCCCACTTCCAGCAACAAGTTCTCACGTTGGGTATAGTTGACGATATCGAGCATCTCGTAGCTCAAGTCAAACATCTTGTCAGCGTACTTAAACACCAACTGGCCCAGCTCCGTCGGCTCAATGTTGCGTCCCACCCGCTTGGTCAGTTTGCCTTTCAGGCGTTCTTCCAACGCGCGGATTTGCCCCGTCACGGTTTGGGGTGCCAAAAAGAGTGCATCAGCCGCTTTCGTGACCGACCCTTGCTTACAGACCATCCAGAAGTAATAAAGGTGGTTATAGTTTAGATGAGACATCGCCTTGCCATTTACCCGGCAACAGTATCCTGTCGCCCTAAAAGAAAAAACCCAGAAGTCAGCTTACGCTGAGCTTCTGGGTGCATCAACACTCTTGCCCGATTAATACGGGGAAAAACGTTTACTTCGTCGGTGAAACCGATTTTTGGTCAATCAATTCCATCTTACGGGTACGCTCTCCCATTCGCTGTTCCAATGCACGGGAACGGAAGGCGTCATCTTTCTTCATGGATGCGGTTTCCAATGCCGGCTTTGTCTGGTTCAACCCAGCAAAATACGCCTGGCAGATCTCGCTGTTGCTATCTTGTCCGCAGTTTTCGTAATTTGGCGCGGCCACTACCGCTGCCGACGACATGATCATAGCGACAATAAAGAGAGAGCGTTTCATGTTACACCTCCGTTTTTGGTAACGTTCGGCTCAGCAACACATAACCCACAACCGCTGAAACCGTTGACCCCAATAGGATCCCGAGACGGGAGTACGTACTGAAGTCTTCTGGTGCGCCGACAAACGCCAGCGACGAGATAAAGATAGACATGGTAAAGCCGATACCACACAACACTGACACGGCAAACACATGCTTAAAGCCAATCCCTTCCGGCATTTTCGCCAGACCAGCTTTCACCGCCAGGTAACTGAACGTAAAGATACCCAGAGGCTTACCGACTAACA
This sequence comes from Photobacterium aphoticum, assembly GCF_001029435.1. Classification (GTDB taxonomy): domain Bacteria; phylum Pseudomonadota; class Gammaproteobacteria; order Enterobacterales; family Vibrionaceae; genus Photobacterium; species Photobacterium aphoticum. Next base: position 97,287 of record NZ_LDOV01000020.1, read on the forward strand.
GACCCAGTGCAATACCCAGTGGCAACATCGACGTCAAACCGTCCAACGACACACCGTCGAGGGAAATACCTGCATTGGCAAAGGCGAAAATCGGCAGAATCAGGAACGCAACATAAGGATGCAATACATGCTCAAGGTGCTTCAGTGGTGACTCGTCATCCGAGTGACCGCCGTCTTTCCCTGACAGTGGGATCGCAAAGCCCAATACCACACCCGCCAAGGTCGCATGCACGCCTGATTTCAATACACTTACCCAAAGTATGGCACCTACCACCAAATACCATGACAGTTTGGTCACGTTTTTCGCATTCATGATAAACAGTGCGGTCGTCGCCGCAAACGCGACAGCCAATGCCCAGGTAGACAGATCGCTGCTGTAGAACAGCGCAATGATCACGATAACACCCAGGTCATCGATGATAGCCAGCGCCAACAGGAACACTTTCAATGTCACCGGTACACGGCTGCCTAACAGCGCCATGATACCCAATGCAAACGCGATATCGGTCGCCGCCGGGATCGCCCACCCTTTGATGGCCATTGGGTCAGCAAAGTTAAAGGCAACGTACACCAAAGCCGGTGCCAGCATGCCACCAATGGCCGCAATGGCCGGGAAAATGGCTTTTTCTTTCGTATTGAGTGCCCCTTCGATCAGCTCACGTTTTACCTCAAGGCCAATCAATAGGAAGAACACCGCCATCAGACCATCATTGATCCAATGTGACACAGACAGCCCTGCTACATAGGTGTGCAGGGTATTGTTATACAACTCAGCCAGTGGCGAGTTAGCAATAATCATGGCAATCAGAGCAGCGAAGATCAGGATAATCCCACCTGCAGACTCTAATTTCAAAAACTTACGAATAGCATCGGTCATCGACCGGAACTCCTTTGCATGAAACTAATAGCACAAGATAGAAAGTAAATTTAGTTTAGCTGTCACAGCGCTAAACTGTTAAATCGTTTGTTTAGATGATAACACTCGGTAAAACCGAAGTATTACCCATCATCACAAGCTTTAACCGCACTGACTATTTTCACTGTCATATTTGAGGGTTTTTGCTGTCATATTTCGCAGCGATGGCGCAATAAATCTAAATTTCCCTCAAAACACAGCAAAAAATATTCACCAAATTCACTTTTTATCACCCTTGTTTAAAACTATAAATATCATGCACTTAATACAAAAGTAAACAAAATGATACAAGTAAAAGCCCTGCCATTGCTCACAAAATAACCACAAAATAACTTTGTGACAGTGAGTGTCATATTTCTGAAATATTCGATCTCTACCATCGCCACCAGATTTCAAACAAATGAAACCCAAACGACATATTCCTGTCACGGAGAAATGATTATGACTACCCAAGCCACTACTGCTGAACAGCCAATGAACAGCTCTATGCGTTGGGTCCGCTGGGCAAACCTAGCGTTCATGCTTTACCTTCTATTAGTTGCTGTATCTGTTGTGAGCGGCGGCTTTAAACTTTCTGTTGGTGAACAAGCTAAAACGCTATTTGAGTTTGCTTCTCATCCTATTGCTGGTTTGATGATCGGTCTTGTTGCGACATCTCTGATCCAATCCTCAAGTACAGTAACGTCTATCATTGTTGGTCTGGTTGCTGGTGGCCTACCTGTTGAAACTGCAATCCCTATGGTTATGGGTGCAAACATCGGTACCACACTAACTAACACCCTGGTTAGCCTTGGCCATGCGCGTTGTAAAGAAGAGTTCCGTCGTGCGTTTGCAAGTGCGACCGTACATGACTTCTTCAACCTGCTAGCTGTGTCTATCTTCCTACCGCTAGAAATGATGTTCGGCCTGCTAGACAAAGTGTCTTCATGGCTAGTATCACCGCTAATGAAGACCGGTGATCTGAGCATGAACGGTATGGATTTCATGAAAGCACTAACCTCTCCAGGTGTTGATCTTATCAAGATGCCACTAGAAGGCATGAGCAACACCACTGCGGGTGCTATCATGATCGCAATTGGTATCGGTCTGATCTTCCTGTCAATCACAGCGATGGGTAAACTAATGCGTACCCTTATGGTTGGCCGTGCTCGTGAAATGCTGCAAAATGCAATCGGTCGTGGTCCACTACACGGTATCGCGTCTGGTACAGTAGTCACCGTACTTGTTCAGTCTTCTTCGACGACAACAAGCCTAATGGTTCCACTAGTAGGTACAGGTGTACTGAAAGTACGTGACGTTTACCCGTTCACACTGGGCGCTAACATCGGTACCTGTATCACTGCACTACTGGCAGCAACGGCGGTAACCGGTCCATACGCTGTGTTCGCACTACAGATTGCACTGGTTCACCTATCGTTCAACGTATTGGCGACCATCCTAATCTTCGGTGTACCGTTCCTACGTGAACTACCACTGAAAGGTGCATTCTTCCTGGGTGAACTAGGTACGAAGAGCAAAGCGGCAGTAGCGGGTTACATCACACTAGTCTTCGTGGCTATCCCAAGTGCTATCCTAGCCCTGACTGCTTAATCGCTGTCACTGAATAAAACAAAGCCCCGCATCATGCGGGGCTTTTTGCGTTTAGAACATTGGCAATCGCGCTTATCGCTCGCCCATCACAGACTTCATCACCACTGGCTCATCACCAAGATAAAAAAACGGGAGAGCGCATTAGCACTCTCCCGTCTTATCCTTGCGGCGACTCACCGCCACTGAACACTTACACGGAGAACGGGTAAGCGATCGGGTCGTGATGCTGGTAACCCACCACCTCGAAATCGTCCATCGTTACCCATGTTTCCAAGTCTTCCAGCGACTTGATATTCGGGTTGATGATCAGTTGTGGTGATTCAAATGGCCCACGCTTTAGCTGCACATCACGCATCAGTTCCAGCTGATCTTCATAGATATGGGCGTTCACAATCTTGTGGAAGGCCTGACCCGGCTTCTTACCGGTGATTTGTGCCATCAGCGCCAACAGGGTGTACACCTGGATCTGGTTGAAATTCAAGCCTAGCGGGACGTCACACGAGCGCTGGTAGCTGGTCAGGTACAAGGTATCCCCCAACAGCGAAAAGGTGTGTGTGTGCATACACGGACGCAGACAGCCCATGTCGAACTCACCCGGGTTGTAGAACGTCAGGATTTCACCACGGTCATCAACGCCTTTGGTCAGGTTATCCACGATTTTACGCAGCTGATCCAGTGTGGTGCCATCCGGCTTTTGCCAGCTGCGACCCTGCACACCGTACACGCGGCCCATGTCGTCTTCACCCTTACGGTGTGGGTTGTTCAACCACGCGGCATTGTCGTTGGCATTCATGTCCCAGGTCTTGGTGCCCAGTGCACGGAAATCAGCGGCATTGTCATAGCCACGGATGTAACCCAGCAATTCCGCAATCGCCGCTTTCCAGTAACTTTTACGGGTGGTGATCAACGGGAATTGGTTGTTCGCCACATCATAGGTCAAATCGGCGTTCACTACGGTCAGGCAACCTTTACCGGTGCGCTGGTTCTCAATCCATACACCTTCATCAACGATGCGCTGACAGAGGGCTAAATACTGTTTCATGTCCTGCTGGCCTTCATTACTGGTTTTTTCAATTGTGGCCGATTCTACCGAATACACAGGAGTTTTGACATGTTGCTTTCGCACTCAAACTTACCACAGTTCAAAATCTCAGCCGTTATCAGTTACCCATAACAAAAAAAGCGACCCGAAGGTCGCTTTTTCATACATCATGATTTATCCGATGCGTCGGTACGATTAAGCCGCTTTGCTCTTAGGCTGGCACTTGTAAGCCCATAGCAGCATCAGTGCACCGGCGATCACCATTGGCAGTGACAAGATCTGCCCCATGCTGATCCAACCGCCAAACAAGCCCAGCTGCGCATCCGGCTCACGGAAGTATTCCACGATAAAGCGGAAGCTGCCGTAACCCAGCAGGAACAAGCCCGATACCGCCCCGGCAGGACGTGGTTTGCGAATGAACACGTTCAGGATGATCAGCAGTACCACGCCTTCCAAGAAGAATTCGTACAGCTGTGACGGGTGACGTGGCAGCGGACCACCGGTTGGGAATACCATCGCCCACGGCACATCCGTAGTACGGCCCCATAGCTCACCGTTAATAAAGTTACCCAAGCGGCCAACACCCAAACCAAACGGTACCAATGGCGCGATAAAGTCAGCCACGTTAAAGAAGGTACGGTTATGCTTGTGGGCATACCAGAACATCGCGGTGATCACCCCCAGCAAGCCGCCGTGGAACGACATACCGCCCGTCCACACTTTGAACAAGTACAGCGGGTTGTCGAGGAACATATCAAAGTTGTAGAACAGGACATAACCGATACGGCCACCCAGTACCACACCCAAGAAACCGGCAAACAGCAAGTCACTGACCTGATCACGCGTCCAACCACTGCCCGGTTTATCCGCGCGGCGGTTTGCCAGCCACATGGCAAACACAAACCCCAATAAATACATCATGCCATACCAGCGTATGGCCAACGGCCCGATCTCAATCAATATCGGATCAATACTCGGGAACGTTAAAAAACCTTGGCTCATTCTACTTATCTCAATCTGTCACACAGAGGGGAGTCTCTGTGATGCATTATCCCATAAACATTTTCGCACTAATAAACAGCAGGAAAACCGCGAATATTTTTTTCAACATTGGGGTTGGCAATCGGCTAACCCACGCCGCCCCAAACCGGGTGGTCGTAGTCGACGTCAAGGCAATCCCCAACAACGCCGGTATATACACATAACCGACGCTCAGTGGAGGCAGCGCTTCGTCCCCCACCCCTGCGGCAATAAAGCCGATCATACCGGCGACCGCAATCATGGCGCCCGCAAACGAGGCACAGCCGATCGCACGGCGCATTTCCACCCCGTGCCAATTCAAAAATGGCACCGTCAGCGAACCACCACCGATCCCGGCCAAACTGGACAGCACACCAATGATGCCACCGGCACAAAAGGTTTTACCGGCCCCCGGCAACGGGCGATTACTGGTAAAGCGCATCGACAACAGCATTTGTATGGCCAGTAATAACACAATTATGGCAAAAATCCGGGGTAAACTGTCACTTGGGACCAATTCGGCAATGGCACTGCCGCCCAATCCCCCGAGGATCACCCCGGGCGCAAGCCCTTTGACCAACGCAAAATCGATGTTACCTAACCGGTAATGATTACGGGCCGAGGAGCCGGATGTCATTACAATACTGGCCAAAGAGGTCGCCAGTGCCATGTGCATCACCTGCTGGCTTTCAATACCCGCCAGCGGCAATAACCACACTAACGCCGGTACCACAAGCAGACCGCCGCCGATCCCCAGCAAGCCGGCTAAGACCCCCACGACCGCACCGAGCCCCAAACAAAACGCAAACGCCCACAACGCATTGCTGTACACAGCCTCTCCGGCCATGACGCTATTCCACATTTCTAGCATGATGCTTTATTTACCTGCACGGATTAAACCGCCCAATCCATGGCTATCGACGAAGGCCGTTGTTTGGGACCGAATTTCGTCAGCAAAGGTGGCTGACAGTGCATACTGCGCCAGTTCTTCCATCTCTGCCAGTGAAATATGACGGAGGATGTATTTGATTTTGGCCACGTTACGGGTGTTCATACTGAGCGAGCGATAGCCCATCCCCACCAACAACAGTGCCCCAATCGGATCACCGGCCAATTCACCACAGACACTGACCGGAATGTCCAACTGCTGGCTCATGGTCATAATGTGCTTAAGCGCATGCAACACCGCCGGGTGCAGTGCATCATAGACACCAGCAACACGGGCATTGTTCCGATCCACCGCCAGTAAATATTGGGTTAAGTCATTGCTGCCCACGGAAATGAAGTCAACCCGACCTTTAAGCACCGGTAACTGGTACAAGATTGACGGCACTTCAATCATGATGCCAATGCGCGGCCGACGCAGCGATTTGCCCTGCGCTTCCGCCACTTTGGCCACTTCGGTGTAAGCGCGATCAATCAGCAGGATAGACTCATCCAGCTCGGCAATGCCGGAGATCATCGGCAACAGGATATCCATGTTGTCATGGCCGATACTGGCCCGCAGCATGGCACGGACCTGAATCAGAAAGATTTCCGGGTGATCCAGCGTAAAGCGGATCCCACGCCAGCCCAAAAACGGGTTATCTTCTTCAATGGTCAGGTACGGCAGCGGTTTATCGCCGCCGATATCGAGTGTGCGCATCACCACCGGTTTATTGGGGTACGTCGCCAAAATAGCCTGGTACTGGTGAGTTTGCTCTTCTTCCGACGGGAAAGTACGCTGCAACAAGAACGGCACTTCGGTACGGTACAGTCCCACACCATCCACGCCCCGGTTAACCGCAATGCTGGTATCGGCACTCAGGCCCGCATTGAGGAACACATTGATCCGCTGCTGATCACGGGTGGCGGCAGGCTTATCCAAGCCAATCTCCACCACTTTGGCCAGTTCATTTTCTTCCCGCAGCAGGCGGTTATACTCTGCCAGCACATGGCGGTTCGGGTTGACCAGCAGATCCCCCCGGTAACCGTCCACAATCACCTGACAGGCATGAATTTTTTCGGGCACGAAGTCCACGCCCATGATGGCGGGAATGCCCAGCGCACGGGAGAGGATCGCCGCATGCGAGTTCGCCGCGCCTTCTTGGGAGACCACCGCCGCCAGTTTATCGCGCGGCACACTGGCCAGCATGGCAGCCGTCAGCTCTCGCGTCAGCAACACCACCGGCTCATCCCACTGATGTTCGGTGGTATCTTCGTTATAGAGGAAATACAACAGACGCTGCCCCAGCTCGCGAATATCTTGCGCGCGCTCTTTGAGGTATTCGTCTTTCATGTTGGTAAAGCGGGCGGAATAGGTTTCCACCACCTGACGGATCGCCCACTCAGCCAAATCCCCGCTCGTCACTTTGCTAAACAGATCCTTACGTAACATCGGATCGTTCAACAGGTGGCTGAACAGGTCAAAAATCGCCAGAGTGTCTTTTTGCAGTTCGCTGTCAAAGCGTTTACGCAGACGTCGAAATTCGGCACTGGCCAATTCAATGGCAATGCTCAGACGTTCTTGCTCCGCTTCACGATCAAGACAAGAGGCAGGGGCGACCGATTCCAGACGCGGTTGGTTATCGTCCCACCACGCCCGTGCAACCGCGACACCGGTTGAGGCGGCAGAGCCTTTTAGGTGCAAACCGTTGTGTTGATCCGGCCACATGCCCTGCGCTTTGGCGTGCGCCAACAGCACCGCGAGCTGCGCGGCCAGCGTGACTAAAAAGGATTCTTCCCCTTCATCAAACTCACGCTGTTCGCGCTGCTGGATCACCAATACCCCCAGCACTTGGCGCTGGTGAATGATCGGCGTACCGAAGAAGGAGCGAAACGCTTCTTCCCCGGTACCAGGCAGGCGTTTGAAATTTGGGTGGCGTCGCGCATCGGCGACATTGATAGGTTCGGCGCGATCGGCCACCAGCCCCACCAGCCCTTCACCAAAGGCCAGACCGGTGTAGCGTGACGGCTTCTTTAAGCCTTTGGTCGCCATCAGGGTATAACGTCGACGTTTTTGATCGGCGATATACACGGAACAACACTCCGTCTTCATCGCATGACAGGTACTGACAACCAGTTGGTCAAGCGCATCAAGGAGGCTTGGGGCGCTGGCCACTTTTTCAACAATTTCTCTCAGTTGCGTCAGCATACTCGCCCTATTCCCTCGTTACTGCGTTTATCCCCGCTTACCTCGGCGTTTTTTGCGGTCTTTGCGTTCTTTAAACGGCATGGCCATCGCCGCGAATTCTTTCAGCGCACGTCGGTAGACATCCCGCTTGAAAGACACAACCTGCCTCACCGGATACCAATAGCTGACCCAGCGCCAACCATCAAACTCCGGTGTGTTACCCCGTTGCATGTTCACCTTGGACTCATCACATTCTAGACTGAGCAGAAACCATTTCTGCTTTTGGCCGATACAAACAGGCTTAGAATCCCAGCGAACCAACCGTTTCGGAAGTTTGTAACGAAGCCAGTGGCGACTTGACGCCAGAATTCGTACATCTTTCTTGGTTAGCCCTACTTCCTCGTAGAGTTCCCGGTACATGGCTTGTTCAGGGGTTTCCCCCTCATCAATCCCGCCCTGCGGAAACTGCCAGGAATGTTGTCCATATCGTCGAGCCCAGAATACTTCGCCATGGCTATTACAGATCACAATACCCACATTCGGGCGGTATCCATCGCCATCAATCACTGGACGACCTCAATATAAATCTCTATTAATTGTGATTTTTTCATAGTCAGTGCAACGGGTAAACAAACATTCTAATTTATCACGCCTTTTTCCTACCAAAGCCGCATATTCTGGATAACTTTCGCCACTTGCTGATTTTATGAACAGCCCAATGAGACCTAGGCCACATTTATACACGATTTCTGTGGATAGATTTGTGAAGAAGCGGTAAATCCGCCCTTTATCACAAGGATCTTTTTTTAGCAAAATCGTTGAAAAACTCAGCAACATTAAAAATTAAACCAATTAAAACAACCACTAAAAACCAAAACTTAGCAGTAACACATTGATCACACCCAAGATCCACACCTTACGCTTCGCGATCGGTTAAAGATCGACCAACACCTTGCTTATCCACACTAACCCGATAAAACCGCGCAAAAAACACCCGCAACAGCGTTCAAAATAGCAACAAACTCCTGTTTATATATCCATACCACTGATAATAAAGAAAATTATTACTTTTCATTGTGGATAAGTAAGAAAAGATGATCATTATTTGTCCACCGCTGTTTTACCTCTCCCTTCCTCCCCTTTTAGAGAAACCCTACAAATAGCCTTTATTTTCAGCGAGATAGACATTTTACGACGCAGAGATCTTGCTTGCGATCTTCTGATGTGACGATCGTCCGCCCTCAACGCACACAATGTGTTTTCACCCCGTCCTTTACGCTATGGTAAACTCATGCGCCCACAGTGTGACGACGAGCTTATGAAACCGGTAGCTAAACTTCCTCCCAAATCTCCCCCTACGTCAGAGCAGGACTTGCTGGCACGCGCCCATGCGCTGGCCGGTATGACACTGGGCGAACTGGCAGCCGAAGCCGGTACCATCCCCCCGCCGGATCTCAAACGGGACAAAGGCTGGGTCGGCCAGTTACTGGAATGGCACCTGGGTGCCAGTGCAGGCAGTAAACCGGTACCGGACTTTGCCGAGTTAGGCATCGAGCTAAAGACCATTCCGGTGGGTTACAACGGCAAACCACTGGAAACTACCTTTGTGTGTGTCGCCCCGTTGATCGGCTTACATGGCCTGAACTGGGAAAACAGCCATATTCGCCATAAGTTGGCGCGCGTGTTGTGGATCCCGGTCGAAGGCGAACGAGAAATCCCCCTTGCGGAACGTCATGTCGGCTCACCATTACTCTGGAGTCCGTCTGCCGAAGAAGAGCAGCAACTGCGTCAGGACTGGGAAGAGCTGATGGACATGATCGTCCTTGGCCGGGTTGAACACATTACGGCCCGCCATGGGGAGGTACTGCAACTGCGTCCCAAGGCGGCCAACAGCCGGGCGTTAACCGAGGCCTATGGCGCCAATGGCCAGCCGATTAAAACACTGCCACGCGGCTTCTACCTCAAAACAACGTTTACTGCGAGTTTGCTGGAACGCTACTTCATTCTTTAATGATTGCCCTTACAGGGCGATAGTCATGTCTTGCTGACAGCGCGATATCTGCCCGTCAGCAGAAAACTCATCATACGGATCGGTCACCCGCAACGTGACCGCCGCGATCCCGAGCGGACGCAGTAAGTCCCTGACCTGCTCTAACGTCTGAAAATGCATCGTTTCATCGTGCTCATCTTTGAGCAATTCCAAATGGTGCTTGTACTCCACTTCCATCAAATAATCCGCACAGCCGGCATAGCTGGTCACAATGCAATGGGGCAAGGTGCCCGTGTCTGCCTGCGTCCAATGTTTTAATTGTGACAATTTCATGGCCTGTCCTAAGGATGAGGTTATGAGATGACTGTCTCTAACTATTGGTCACATCCTGCTTGCGGGCAAGTCATTGGCCTGAAAAGCCCTCTTCTCAGCGCGGCTGCATCACGTTATAGTCAAAGCATGCCTTATCGCGTCAGCACGCCGTCCAAGGAGGACTCATGCTCTATCACACGATCCCGCATTCCACATTGTCAGTCAGTAAAATCTGCCTTGGCACCATGACCTATGGCGAGCAGAACACCGAATCCGACGCCCATAGCCAACTCGACTTCGCCTTTGAGCGTGGCGTGAATTTCATTGATACCGCTGAAATGTACCCGGTACCGCCCAAAGCGGAAACCCAAGGATTAACCGAGCGCTACATCGGCAACTGGTTAAAGAAAACCGGTCAGCGCGACAAAGTGATCCTCGCCACCAAAGTCGCCGGCCCGCGCAGTGTGCCGTACATTCGTCCGGACATGTCACTCAGCCGCCGCCACATTCACGATGCGGTCGAAACCAGTTTAACGCGCCTGCAAACCGACTATATCGATCTCTACCAACTGCACTGGCCACAACGGGAAACCAATTGCTTTGGCCAACTGAACTACACCTACAAAGATGACCAATCCGGCGTGACGCTCAGTGATTCGTTAGAAGCACTGGCCGAGCTCGTCCGGGCCGGCAAAGTGCGTTATATCGGTCTGTCCAATGAAACCCCGTGGGGCGTGATGTCGTTTCTCAAACTGGCCGAGAAACACAATTTGCCGCGCGTCGTGACCATTCAAAACCCGTATAACCTGCTCAACCGCAGTTTTGAAGTGGGGCTGTCGGAGATCAGCCATCAGGAAGGGGTGGAGCTGCTGGCCTATTCGCCGCTCGCCTTTGGTGCACTGAGTGGCAAATACTTACAAGGGGCACGGCCTGCCGGGGCACGTTGTACCTTGTTTGAACGCTTCTCACGCTACTTCAATCCTCAAGGTCTTGCCGCCACCCAAGCCTATGTGGATGTGGCCCACAAGCACGGGTTAGATCCGGCTCAAATGGCGCTGGCCTTTGTCAATCAACGCCCGTTTGTCGCCAGTAACATTATCGGCGCCACCACACTGGCGCAGCTCGAAGCCAACATTAACAGCCTGGATGTGGTGCTGGATGAAGCAGTGTTAGCTGACTTGTATGCGGTGGGCACTCAGTACTCCAATCCGTGTCCATAACCCGCTGCGATATGCCCAAACAGACAAACAGCCATAAAAAAGCCCCCGCCATCACCGAGAGGTCATGGCGGGGGCTTATCGTTTGTGGATTCACTCTCCCCTGCCGCGCACGACAGGGGCACCGATTACGTCAGCAATCGCGGTCGATGCAATCGTCGCAGATGGCGCACCTTACGGCTGGCCGGGGTCGACAATCGATCGCTGGCAATGCGTGAGTCTCGGTCAATACCAATATCATTCAGCAAATGCGCGGAAAGATGCGGTAAATGGACCTGGACCCGGCGGTGCTGCTGACGCCAGTGGGTATCTTCACGCTGAAGATCCAGTTGAACAAAGAAAACGGCAAGTCGTAAATAGACTGATTGGCGCATGGTCATGCTCTCCTAATAAATGTTGATAAATTCAGGACGCAGGACTGCCGTATCAGGCTGACAACATAAGTAAAAGACTTAACTAGCCGCGACAGTACTCCGCGGCCTATTTACACAGCAATTAACGAATAGGTTAATGGTGTGAATACGTTACCGTATCATCGGAAAAACAGGTCGATGTCAGGCGTTTATCTAGCATGATGTGTTCCTCCAATAACAGGGGTTGATGTGAGAATGAAGGTTCATTGTAATGGCCTGTGGTGAAAAAACAACCACCTAAGGCATTGAAAATGAAGAAAGCTATATTGTGCTATTGAGGCGAAGGACACAGGGAGCCCATAACATTATTGTCTCCCTGTCGGCACTAGCCTTGCCGGAAATGGCGCGGCGGCGGCACCAAATCGTGTTTATTGAGCAGGCGATACATGGTGGCGCGGGACACCCCTAACTCGCGGGCAGCGGCCGAGATCTGGCCTTTATTATTTTCCAGTACCGCAAGCAACGCGCCCCGTTCTGAATCTTCACGGATTTTCTTCAGGCTTTGGCGATCGTCAGTGATACGCGGCAAGTCAAAGTGTTCTACATCCAGCACCTTGTTGTCCGCCAGCAATATGGCCCGTTTGATCTGTCCGACCAGTTCTCGCACATTGCCCGGCCACGAATAATTCATCAGCAACTGGCTGGCTTTGGATGAGAGCTCTTTGACCGGGCTGTTGTACTGGCGGGCAAACTTGAGCAGCAAAAATTCCGCCAACAGCTGAATATCACCGCCACGATCACGCAGGGCCGGTACCGTTAACGTAAAGGTATTGAGGCGATAATAGAGATCTTCCCGTAAAGTACCCGCCTCTAACAGCTCTTCAAGCGTGTAGCGGGTCGACACAATCAGACGCACATTGGGCTGAATCGCACGGCCGCACGCGGTATTGAACGCCTCACTTTCCAGTAAGCGTAAGAGATCTTGTTGGCAGGCATCACTGAGCAGTGCCAGTTCATCCAAAAACAGCACGCCGTTTTCTGCTTTAAGAAAGCAGCAGTGCCGCCCCCTGTCCGGCGGTAATACCACGCACCAATCGGACTCCAGATCTTCACAATTAACGGTGACGAACGCAGACTTGGCCCGGGTCGAGGCCTGATGAATCGCTTGGGCCACCAGCTCTTTGCCGGTGCCGATTTCTCCCAGCACCAACACCGGCATGTCGGTCATCGCCAGCCGTTTCACCTGGTGCTGCAGTTTTTGCATCGCGGGCTGCTCGCCCTGTAAACCGTGCTGACCAAACTGACCCAACTCCGGCCATACCCGGCGTTCCAATTGCAACATTCCCAGTTGATGACCGATGGTTTTCAGCCACTGTCCTTCCGGCACAGGCGCGGTAAAGTAGTCGACGCAGAAATTCACGATAAACTGGCAAATCGCGTCATTGCGCAATTGGTCATCGCGTACCAATGCCAGCCAGCGTGCCTGCTTATTGCGGTTCACCAGCCCAGCAATACCTTGTAGACTGAAGTTATCCCGGGTGAGATCCACCACCCCGATGCAGGGGCCGGTTTCCAACAGCAAGCGCTCAGCGGCACGCAGATCCAAACTGCGATGGCATAGCCACCCAGCGTTTTCCAGTGCCGGTACCCATGTACATTCTCCGCCACCTAATACCACCAGCGTACCCAGTACTGCGCTATTTGTTTTCACCATACTCCATCCAACTACTGACTGTTGCTTCTACGCGGATCTTGCTGAGCGAACACGACTAAAAACGCCCAGCACGCAATGCGCACTATTAAGATCATATGTTGCTTATTTATTTAAATGCAACTTGTTTACTATCAAAATTATAGCTAATCATGCTATGTCAAAAAAAAAATGCGACAAAAGTGAAAACGTCTCGTTCTCGTACGGTCACGCGGTGAAGGGCTGCGAGTGATCGCACACATTGGTGTAACGTGTACGTTTATCAAGAAGATGGCAGATCAGAAAAAAAGGCAAAAAAAAACCACTCCGAAGAGTGGTTTTTTCATAAAAACAGACAATTAGGCGTTGTTCTGTGGGCGCATTGCCGGGAACAGAATCACGTCACGGATTGTGTGCGTATTGGTGAACAGCATCGCCAGACGGTCGATACCGATACCCTGACCCGCTGTTGGCGGTAGGCCGTGCTCAAGCGCTGTGATGTAGTCAGCGTCGTAGTACATCGCTTCGTCATCGCCCGCGTCTTTCGCGTTCACCTGTGCTTTAAAGCGCTGGTCTTGGTCTTGTGCATCGTTCAGCTCAGAGAAGCCGTTCGCCACTTCACGGCCACCGATGAAGAATTCAAAACGGTCAGTAATGAATGGGTTTGCATCGTTACGGCGTGCCAGTGGAGAGATATCCGCTGGGTACTCAGTGATGAACGTTGGCTGCATTAGCTGAGGCTCAGCCGTTTCACCGAAGATTTCTTCCAGTAGCTGGCCACATGTCCAGAACTTCTCAACGTAGATGTCTAGGCTACGTGCGATGTTTGCCATGTGCTCACGGTCAGCAACAAGATCGTAAGTCAGTGCCTGAATGTCAGCGTGGTCTGGGTTGTAGTGCTTGATCGCGTCCAGCATGCTCATACGTGCGTACTTGCCACCGAATTCTACGGTGTGGTCGCCGTAAGGCATAGACGAGTTGCCCAACACTTCGATAGCCACAGTGCGTAGCATATCTTCTGTCAGATCCATCAGATCGTTGTAATCCGCGTACGCCATGTAGAATTCAATCATGGTGAATTCTGGGTTGTGACGTGGAGACAGACCTTCGTTACGGAAGTTACGGTTGATTTCGAATACACGCTCAAAACCACCGACAACCAAACGCTTCAGGTACAGCTCAGGCGCGATACGCAAGAACATTTCCTGATCCAACGCGTTGTGGTGCGTGATGAATGGACGTGCAGACGCACCGCCAGGGATCACTTGCATCATTGGCGTTTCCACTTCCATGAAGCCTTTTGACTCCATGTAACGGCGGATAGCAGAGATCAGCTTAGAACGTACTTTGAATGCGTTGCGTGAATCTTCGTTCACGATCAGGTCAACGTAACGCTGACGGTAACGCATTTCCTGGTCAGTCAGACCGTGGAATTTCTCTGGTAGCGGACGCAGTGCTTTGGTCAGTAGTTCGTACTGATCCATGTTCACGTACAGATCGCCTTTGCCAGACTTGTGCAGCGCACCTTTAATACCGATGATGTCACCGATATCCAGACCTGAATACTTCTCTTTCAGCTCTTTTTGTACGTGCTTGTCAGCGTATGCCTGAATGCGGCCAGACACGTCTTGAATCGCAAGGAATGGACCACGTTTAGCCATGACACGGCCAGCGATTGCCACAACGTGACCCGCTTCTTCCAGTTCTTCTTTGCTCAGCTCGCCAAATTTCGCCTGCAGATCTGCCGCTAAGCTATCGCGACGGAAATCATTTGGGTGGCCGTTTGCTTTACAGTTCTCGCGAATCATTTCCAGTTTCGCGCGACGTTCAGCAATCAGCTTATTCTCATCTAGTAATTGATCAGTCATGGGTTAACCCTTACGTGTTTTAACCGGTGTCGGTTACAGACCTGATTTCAGGCTGGCTTCAATAAAACGGTCTAAGTCGCCGTCCAGTACTGCTTGGGTGTTACGATTTTCCACCCCAGTACGTAAATCTTTAATGCGTGAGTCATCCAGAACGTAAGAACGGATCTGGCTACCCCAGCCAATGTCAGACTTCGAGTCTTCATTCGCTTGTTTCTCAGCATTTTGCTTTTGCATCTCAAGCTCAAACAGTTTTGCTTTCAACTGTTTCATTGCCTGATCTTTGTTCTTATGCTGAGAACGGTCATTCTGACACTGCACCACGGTGTTGGTCGGTACGTGAGTAATACGTACGGCCGATTCGGTGGTGTTTACGTGCTGACCACCCGCGCCCGAGGCACGGTATACGTCGATACGCAGATCAGATGGGTTGATCTCGATATCGATGTTTTCGTCAACTTCTGGGTAGATAAAGGCAGAAGCAAATGACGTGTGACGACGGCCGCCGGAGTCAAACGGAGACTTACGAACCAGACGGTGTACACCGGTTTCCGTACGTAGCCAGCCGTAAGCGTACTCACCGCTGATGCGTACCGTTACCGATTTCAGACCGGCCACATCGCCTTCAGACACTTCGATCACTTCTGTTTTGAAGCCTTTTGCATCGGCCCAACGCAGGTACATGCGTAGCATGATCGACGTCCAGTCCTGCGCTTCTGTACCACCGGAACCTGCCTGCAGGTCGATGTAACAGTCAGAGGCATCGTGATCGCCAGAGAACATACGACGGAATTCTAGCTTCGCCAGCTTCGCTTCAAGCTCAGCCAGTTCAGGTTCGATCTCGTCAAACGTTTCTTGGTCTTCTTCTTCTACCGCCAACTCAAGCAGGCCTTCAACGTCTTCAACGCCTTGGTCTAGCTGATCAATGGTTTCAACAACCGCTTCCAGTGCAGAACGCTCTTTACCCAACGCTTGCGCGCGCTCAGGTTCGTTCCACACATCAGGTTGCTCTAATTCTGCGTTAACCTCTTCTAGACGCTCTTTCTTAGCATCGTAGTCAAAGGTACCCCCTAAGGATGTCAGTACGTGCTGATACATCCTCAAGTCGGTTTTTAATAGGATTAATCTCGAACATTGCCACTCTTCATAGCCGAAATGGACATAACCGAAAGATTCTATCGAATTGTAGATAGAATATACAGGGGGGAAGAAAGGGAATCTGTGAATTTATTTTTTAAGCCCAGTCACAGAAACAAGGCGTCTGCGGGCTTGCAATACACGGTTTGCTCTGCTTAAGGCCGAGCAAACCGTGCCACATTCTAGGCCACTGCCATTACAGCGCGGCGATGTGTTCTACCATCAGCTGCAGGCTGCTGTTGCCGCGAAACTCATTCACATCAAGACGATAGACGAGCTCGACCTGCTGCACCGACGCATCTGGCCAGCGGCGCACATCGATATTAAAGGCAATGGCATCAATCACGCTGCCGCCTTGCATCGGCTCCAGCATCATTTTCAGGTGCTTGCTGCCAACCAATTTCTGGTGCAGCAAACGGAACTGACCGTCAAACATCGGTTCCGGGAACTGTTGCCCCCACGGACCGCCGGCGCGCAACATTTCGGCAGTCTGCATGGTCATATCTTGTGGCTGCAACGCGCCGTCTGTCAGCAACACACCTTTGAGCGCCGCTTCGTCCAGTTCATTTCGCACCGCCTGATCGAACGCACGGCTGAACGCCTCCAGCTGATCTTCGGCAATGGTCAAGCCCGCCGCCATGGCATGGCCACCAAATTTCAAAATCATGCCCGGATTTTGGGTATCAATCAGATCCAGCACATCACGCATGTGCAGCCCCGGAATCGAACGGCAAGACCCTTTGATCTCGCCATTGCCGGCATCGGCAAACGCGATCACCGGACGGTGGTAACGCTCTTTAATGCGCGAGGCCAAAATGCCGATCACCCCTTGGTGCCAGTCACGCTGGAACAACGCCAAGCCGTAAGGCATATCCTGCTGGTTGAACTTCAGGCGCTCACAAATGGCGAGCGCTTCTTCTTTCATCCCCTGCTCGATTTCCTTGCGGGTCTGGTTAAGGGCATCCAGCTCGGTGGCCATGCGACGGGCCGCCTGAATGTTGTCACACAACAGCAGTTCGACCCCGAAGGACATATCATCCAAGCGGCCGGCGGCGTTAATGCGCGGGCCCAAGGCAAAGCCTAAATCGCTGGCCACCAGCTTGGCCGGATCGCGGTTCGCCACTTCCACCAACGCACGGATCCCCGGGCGGCATTTACCGGCACGAATACGCTGCAAGCCTTGGTGGACCAAAATACGGTTGTTGCCATCTAACGCCACCACGTCTGCCACGGTGCCCAGTGCGACCAAATCCAGCAGCTCTGCCAGGTTTGGCTCACTGATCCCTTGCTCAGCAAACCAGTTGCTTTGACGCAGCGTCGCACGCAGAGCCAGCATCAGATAGAACGCCACGCCCACCCCACACAAGGCTTTGGACGGAAAGTCACACGCGTGCAGGTTCGGGTTCACCATGGCATCGGCGTCCGGCAGCGTGTCCCCCGGTAAGTGGTGATCGGTCACCAACACCTGCATGCCTTTGGCTTTCGCCGCCGCCACACCGGCAATGGACGACACGCCGTTATCCACGGTCATGATCAACTCCGCCCCACGGGCAGCCGCTTGTTCCACTACCTCCGGGCTTAAACCGTAACCGTCATCAAAACGGTTGGGCACCAGATAATCCACGTTACGACAGCCCAGCATACGCAGCGCCAACACCGACAAGGCCGAACTGGTGGCCCCATCGGCATCGAAATCACCGACCACAATGATGCGGCGTTGTTCGGCTAAAGCACTGACGAGCAAATCCACCGCCGGCTGGATACCAAACAGTTGGTTATAGCCGAGCAGCCCTTTGGCGCCACGCTCAAGCTCTGCTTCACAGGAGATCCCACGGCTGGCATAAATGCGCTGTAACAACGGCGGCGTGGCATCGGTAAATTGGCTGGTGTCCGCTTCAGGACGGCGTTTAATTTCAATCATGGAATACGTCTGCTGGCAGGGAGGTGAAAGGATGACTATATACCCAACCCCTCTTTAGGTGAAGCGTGATGAAGCACGGCGAAGTGCACGAAAGGGCATAAAAAAACAGCCCGTCACGACAATAAGGTCATGCACGGGCTGATCGTCATGGGATGACAGGGTTGGCTATTGCCAACCAGACAGCGCTTAGCTGCGGCTGTCTAGCATCTTACGCAGCATAGCCGCTGGCTGGTAACCTGGCAGCATGGTGCCGTCTTCCAGTACCAACGCCGGGGTGCCTGATACGCCCATCGCTACGCCCAGATCGTACTGCTTCATGATCATGGCGTCGTTTTTCGGACCGTTTTCATCAAATGTGCCTTCTTTGGCTGCGTTCATCGCTTTCACGCGATCTTTTGCTGCCCAAATCGCACTCATTTCACCGAAGTTACGTGAGTTTTTACCGCCACGCGGGAAGGCCAGGTAACGGATGGTGATGCCCGCATCGTTGTAGGCCTGCATTTCGTTGTGCAGCTTACGGCAGTAACCACAGCTGGTGTCCGTGAAAACGGTTACCACGTATTTTTCATCTTTCGCTGGGTAGACGATCATCTCGTCTTCCATGCCTTTTAGCTTATCTTTGTTCAGCTTCGCCATCTTCTGTTCAGTCAGGTTCACCGGCTGTGCGCCGTCTTCGCTCTTGAACAGGTTACCGGCCAGGAAGTAGCTCGCGTCATCGTTCATGTACAAAATGCCACGGTCAGTCACGACTTCATTTAAGCCCGATACGGGTGACGCGCTGATCTCAACAGTCTTCAGACCCAGACTATTCATTTTGCTGTTGATTGCTGCTTCATCCGGCTTTGCCGAAGCGGTAAACGCTGTCATTGCTACAGCGGTTGCAAGTAATGTACGGCCCAAAAAGCGCATTAACTTTTCCTTTCACTAAATAGATAAACACAAATGTATCAGACAAGGCATGGCCGTCTTCGGCGTGCCGGTCAGCGTCCACTTTGAGATATGACCCTGAGAGTACAAAATAATTTCAACACGCCCTAAATATCTCATCACTGGAGTATAACCAATCTGACAACAACGGGACTAGTATCACGCTTTACAACATTAATTGTGTGCTTTACGCGCACACTACGCACGCGGGTGATGGGCCTGATGCAGCTGCTTCAAGCGCTCTGTCGCCACGTGGGTGTAGATCTGGGTAGTCGACAAGTCACTGTGTCCCAACAACATTTGCACCACGCGCAGATCCGCCCCGTAATTGAGCAAGTGGGTCGCAAAGGCATGGCGCATCACGTGCGGTGACAGGCTGTCGCTGTCGATGCCCGCAATGGCAGCATAATGTTTAATGCGATGCCAGAACGTCTGGCGGGTCATCTGCTGGGCACGCTTACTCGGGAATACCACATCCGAGGTTTTCTCCCCCAGCAATGCCGGACGGCCATGCTGAATGAACTGCTCAATCCAGTCGATGGCATTTTCTCCCATCGGCACCAGGCGCTCTTTGTCCCCTTTACCGGTCACACGCACCACACCCTGACGCAGACTGACGTTTTCCATGGTCAGGCTCACCAGCTCAGTCACACGCAAGCCGGTGGCGTACAACAGTTCCAACATGGCTTTGTCGCGCAGTTCGACCGGATCATTCAAATCCGGCGCGTCCAGCAACGCCCATACCTGCTCTTCGGTGATGTCTTTGGGTAAACGCTTGGGCAGTTTCGGGCTGATCAGTAAGGCACTCGGATCATCCGGACGCATCTTTTCCCGGTAGAGGTACTGGAACAAACGACGGATCGCCGAGAGCATACGCGCTCGCGATGTCTGCTTATAATCGGCATCCAGCAGCCATTGCTGATAACGCTGTAAGTCATCCAGACTCACGGTATCTAACTGCTTCTTCTGCTCACCCAGCCACACTTGCAGCTTTTTCAGATCATTGCGGTACGACGTCAGGGTATTTTCCGATAACCCGCGCTCCATCCACATTGCATCGAGAAAACGCTCGATGATCACTTCATCATTAACCACTACTACCTCGAGGAAAACTGCCCCGGTTTCAGCGTTACCGCTCACAAACACATGGATATATACACAGTATTCCAATGGTAGTCGATTTGACGGCAAATGTAACCGCCCAACCCCACATCGCGCGATAATTCTCTCTGACGAGCGGAATATACCGGCTCGCTCCGCATTCAACGGCACGGAAAGAAGATGAAAGATAGGACGGTGATCGGTAATATGCTCGTCATCATTCTCCGTAACATATTGGACACGCAGCATGAAGATTGGCTTATTTTACGGCTCAACCACCTGTTATACCGAAATGGCAGCGGAAAAAATCCGTGCCTGCATCGGTGGCGATCTGGTCGAGATCCACAATATTAAAGAAGCAGATATCACCACCATGAACCACTACGACATGCTGATCCTTGGCATTTCAACGTGGGATTTTGGCGAGCTGCAAGAAGATTGGGAAAGCGTGTGGGAACAACTGGATGGGCTGAGCCTAGCCGGTAAAACCGTGGCGCTTTATGGCTTGGGCGATCAGGAAGGCTACACTGAGTGGTTCCTGGATGCGATGGGCCTATTGCATGACAAACTGCTGCCAACCGGCGCGCAATTTGTTGGCTACTGGCCAAATGAAGGCTACCAGTTCGAGGCGTCCAAAGCACTGACTGACGATGGCCGTTTCTTTGTCGGCCTGGCGCTGGATGAAGACAGCCAGTATGAACTGAGTGACGATCGCATCACCACCTGGTGTGAGCAGATCTTAACAGAGTACAGCGAGTCATTGTAAACACTGACCGCCCCTGTCTTTTGGCTCTTTCGGCCAAAACAAAAGAGGGATGCCCATGGGCATCCCTCTTTTTTATTCTTCACTCGCTGATTGAATCATTATGCCGTTTGGCTTTTTTGTTCAACCGACTTTGCTGTTTTTGCACCCATGATACAGGTGATCACAAGGGCAATCGCTGTTGGCATCAACCATGCCATGCCGTAGTCAAACAGTGGGATGATTTCAAACGCGTGAACGTTAAAGCCCGCCACTTTTGCTGCATCGATCATACTGAATGACAATGCCACCAACAGTACCACACGGTAAGACAAGGTTGGGTTTGGCAACCAGCGACGGATGAAGGTCAGAATAACCAGTGCCATCGCAATCGGGTACAGCGCAAACAAGGCTGGTAGAGACAGGGTGATCAACTGGTTCAAGCCCACGTTTGCTACCACACAGCATGCTACTGACAGCGCCACGGCCCACTGCTCGTACGTCCAACGCGTCAGTGTTGAGAAGTAATCCGCACACGCACTGATAAGACCAACGACCGTTGTCAAACACGCCAGCAATACAATCAGTGACAGGATCATCTGGCCAGCAGGGCCAAACAGTGCCGCTACGTAAATCGCCAGGATGTCACCACCGTTAGTCGCATTCGCTGCAATGTTCACACTCGTTGCGCCCAGGTAGAACAGGGATACGTATACAAATGTCAAACCGGCAGCGGCAATCAGACCTGCGTAAATCAGGTACTTACGGGTTGCGCCTTCATCCGTTACGCCTTTACCGCGTACCGCATCAACGATCACCATACCAAACAGTAGCGCCGCTACCGCATCCAGCGTGTTGTAGCCTTCAACAAAGCCTTTTAGGAAAGGCATATCCACGTAGTCGCCTTTTGCCGCTGCAATCGCGTCTTGTGGATCCATCACCACAGCCACGGCCAATACAATCAGGGCTAGGAACAGGATTGGGGTCAGGAATTTACCGACCATGTCGACCAGGTTACCGCGTGAGCGAGACAGGAACATCGCAATAGCAAAAAAGACGATAGAGAAAAGCGTTAAGCTAAGCTGACCTGCGTTATCAATGAAAGGTTTTACCCCCATTTCGTACGCCACCAAACCGGCACGTGGTGCAGCAAACGCTGGACCAATCACGATGAAAATCATCACTGCCAGGAAGGTCGCCACTTTTGATGGCAGATCACGCGTCATGCCCTGCCAGCCACCTGCGACAGCGACAGCAATGATCGCAACCAAAGGTAGTGTTACACCGGTAGAAAGGAAACCTAACATGCCCGAAAGCAGATGGTCGCCCGCCAATTGACCTGCCTGAGGAGGGAAAATGATGTTACCCGCTCCAAGGAAGAATGCGAAGGTCATGAAACCTAACGCTAGGATGTCTGTAACTTTGAGTGATTTTTTCAAACTGCACCTTCCACTCTGAATTGTTGATGTGTCTGCAACTGTTTTTATTTTTTCATTCCCTTGACCACAAAAAACGAAAAGCTGAATGTGACCTCGTTCACAGCATAATGACGAAAAAGCACTCAATAAGCAACCACCCAGTGCAAAACACCACGATCTTTGGATTGCCACTCAAAAAACCAGCATTTAACTCTAAAACCGAACACCCAGTCAGAACTAAAACCCAAAAAACCAAAACTATCAAAAAGATAAAAAACAGCGATAATCTCTTATTAACATGCATTTAACAGAAAATACCTCCAAAGCACTTGGTTATTTTTTAGTCTGACACCCTTTTTTCATGCTGATATACGCACCGAAGAAAACACCGTCCCGCTCAGTCATCACGTCACCACGAACTCAACACATTGAAAAATAAAACAAAGATAACGGACACCGTGCCAAAGCTGGTATATTCACGCAGTAAAATGGCAATCTGCGGTTTTTCCTTCTTTATTACAGATAAAGCGCTACGCCAATAAGCGGATTAGGTATAATTCACTGGCAAAATAGGTCGAAGGGTCGAGAGACAATGGCAAAAGGGTTCACATTTAAGCAGTTCCACGTTAATGATCACGGCTGTGGCATGCCGGTCAGTACGGACGGTGTGTTATTGGGTGCGTGGGCCACCTTAACGCCCCATGCCCCGATACTGGATATCGGTTGTGGCAGCGGCATACTAGCCCTGATGGCAGCACAACGTACTGCTCAAGCGTCCTCGCCAGGTCATATCACGGCTATCGACATTGACAGCGGTGCCGTCGCGGCAGCCAATTTGAATTTCAGCGCCTCGCCTTGGGCGGCGCGCTTACAGGCCGTACAAGCCGATTTGGCGGACTGGACAGCCCAACACACCGCCGGCTCGTTTGAAAGCATTGTGTGCAACCCACCGTACTTTAACAGCGGCGAGCAAGCCAACTGTCAGGCCCGTGCCACTGCGCGCCACACGGACAGCCTGCCACACGCCACCCTACTGGCCTGCCTGTATACCCTGCTGAGCGACACCGGCACAGCCAGCCTGATCTTGCCACAGTATGAAGGGGAGCAGCTAATCGCCGCCGCGCCTGCGCACCATTTGGTATGTACTGCGGTGTGCGAAGTACAAAGCACGGCCAATAAACCGGTCAGCCGTTTGCTGATCGCCCTCGCGCGCGACACTGCCGCTACTGCGAGCGACACACGCACGCCATTAATCATTCATGAATCCGGGGGCTATTCCGCTGACTTTACGGCGCTAACCCGCGATTTCTATCTTAAGATGTAAGCGAGCCCCCGTGGCGTGGCTGCGGGCGCAAAGTTTTTATACGTTAATCGGTGTTTAATCGGTGATAGTTGCGGCAATTATCTCTATAATGCCGCCCCTTATATTGATAGCCTGAAACCGGCAACACCCTTTTTACCCGGTCGTAACGGGTGATCCGTCTTATCCCGAGGAGAATTGACAGGTGAGAGACTTTTCCGAATTAGAATTAGATAGCGAACTGCTGCAAGCCATTGAAGAAATCGGCTATGAACGCCCAACGGCGGTACAGGCTGAGGCTATCCCACCGGCTCTTGATGGCCGTGACGTGCTTGCATCCGCTCCTACCGGTACCGGAAAAACTGCCGCGTTTCTTTTGCCTATGCTGCAGCACCTGCAGGATTTCCCACGCAAAAAGCCGGGGCCTGCACGCGTATTGGTGCTAACCCCGACCCGTGAACTGGCGATTCAGGTCGCCGATCAGGCACGTGCACTGGCGAAGTACACGTCACTGAACATCTTCACCATCACAGGCGGTATCTCTTACGACGATCACGCTGAGCTGTTGGGTAAAACTCAAGACATCGTAGTCGCAACCCCTGGCCGTTTGATGGAATACATCGAATCTGAGCGTTTTGACTGCCGCGCGATTGAATGTCTGATCCTGGATGAAGCAGACCGCATGCTGGACATGGGCTTTGCTAAAGTGGTTGAGCGCATCAATAAAGAATGTCGCTGGCGCCGTCAGAGCCTGTTGTTCTCAGCAACCCTAGAGGGCAAAGGCGTACGTGACTTCTCAACCAAGATCTTGAACGAGCCGGTTGAAGTGAATGCTGAGCCGCCACGCCGCGAGCGCAAGAAGATCCACCAGTACTACCACCGTTGTGACAACATGACACACAAGCTGGCACTGTTGGAAAACATCCTGAAAGGCGAAGCAGAACGCACCATCATCTTCGTGAAGACCCGTGAGCGTCTGGCGACCCTGCGTGATCAGTTGGCTGCGATGCACGTACCGTGCTGCTGGATCCAGGGTGAGATGGCACAGGTATCGCGTAACAACACCATTCGCCGTTTCCGTGAAGGCGAAGTAAATGTGATGCTGGCCACTGACGTTGCGGCACGTGGTATCGACCTGCCAGACGTGAGCCATGTGATCAACTTCGACATGCCACGTACCGCAGACGTGTACCTGCACCGTATCGGCCGTACTGCCCGTGCGGGTAAGAAAGGTACAGCTGTGGCACTGGTTGAAGCCCACGATCAGGCAATGATTGAGCGTGTCGGCCGCTACCTGAAAGAAGAAGTGGCAGAGCGCTTCATCGAAGGTCTGCGTCCAACGCACAAGAAGCCAACTGTGGTGAAGAAGAAGAAAAAAGATCCAAAGAAAAAAGTGGCTGCGAAGAAGAAAAAAGCGAAAAAGTAATCACTGATCGCTCTCGCACAAACACAAACGGGCTGGTTCATCACCAGCCCGTTTTTTTATCTTTGCTGTTTTTCGCTTTGCGATGTAGACCTCAATCGAGCCTGCGTTGTTACGCTTGCTCTTCGCGCTTGAACACCAACTCGGTCGCCGTCGATTCAGCCGGCACAAAATAGTAACCTGCCACGTCAAAAGCCTGAATGCCTTCCACGCTATCAATCTTATTCTCGATGATATAGCGCGCCATCATGCCGCGTGCCTTCTTGGCGTAGAAGCTGATCACTTTATACGTACCGTTCTTGGCATCTTTGAACACCGGCGTGATCACTTTACCAGCCAGTTTCTTTGGCTTCACCGCTTTGAAATATTCGTTCGAGGCCAAGTTCACCAACAGATCATCGCCCTGCTCTGCCAGTGCCACATTCAGCTTGTCAGTAATGATATCGCCCCAGAACTGGTACAAGTTGGTGCCGCGCGGGTTAGTCAGCTTGGTCCCCATCTCTAAACGGTACGGCTGCATCAAATCCAGCGGACGCAGCAGGCCATACAAACCAGACAACATACGCAGGTGCTGCTGGGCATAGGCAAAATCCGCCTCGGTCAGAGTTTCCGCTGCCAGACCGGTGTACACGTCCCCTTTGAACGCCAGAATCGCCTGACGGGCATTGTCCGTCGTAAAGGTCGGCTGCCATTCGGCAAAACGGGCCGCATTCAGGCCGGCAATTTTATCGCTGACCTTCATCAGGCTGGCAATATCGACCGGTGTCAACTCGCGGCACACCTCAATCAGGGCCGCCGAGTGTTCGGTCAACTCTGGCTGGGTATAGGTGGATGTCGCCAATGGCGATTCATAATCCAAAGTTTTAGCGGGTGAAACCACGATCAACATAAAGTCTTCCTTCTAAGATACGTCAGCAAAAGGGTAACAGCATTGTAAAAAAAAACCACGCGATAATCGCGTGGTTTTGTCTATTGTTCCCATCAGTCAAACCAATGCAGGTCGGTGCCTGACGGCGTGGGGATCAGGCTTTGTCCTGCTGAGAACGGTCCCAAATACCTTCTTCCAGCTGCGCGTGCAGCTCTGGGTAGTCCTGACTGTCAAAGGTCGGCACTTTGCCCTGCTTCAGCTGATGGTTATAGTCTTTCGCCAGCTTCACCACCGTGCCAGACAGCAACACAATCGCCACCAGGTTGATCAGCGCCATCATGCCCATCGACACATCAGCCATCGCCCATACGGTTGGCAAATCAGCCAGCGCACCAAACATCACCATACCCAATACGATCAGGCGGAAAATGTTCAGACCCGCTTTGTGGTTGTGCTCCAAGAACAGCAAGTTGGTTTCGGCGTACGAGTAGTTCGCCACCAAGGAGGTAAAGGCAAAGAAGAAAATCGCAATAGCGATGAACACTTCCCCCCAACCGCCAACTTGGGCGCTCAGTGCGCGCTGCGTCAGTTCGATACCGGTAATTTCACTGTGCGGCACGTACTCGCCCGACATCAGAATGATCGCCACGGTCGCCGAACAGATCACGATGGTGTCCATGAACACGCCCAGCATCTGTACATAGCCCTGTGACGCCGGGTGCGGCGGATACGGCGTGGCAGACGCGGCGGCATTGGGTGCAGAACCCATACCGGCTTCGTTTGAGAACAAACCGCGCTTCAGGCCGTTGATCATGCCCTGTGCAATGGTGTAACCCAAGGCACCGGATGCCGCTTCTTCCAAACCAAACGCGCTACGGAAAATCATGCTCAGTACATCCGGCAGTTTTTCCAGATTGGTGAACACAATAAAAAACGCCAACAGCAGGTAACACAGCGCCATCGCTGGCACCAGAATTTCTGCAGTACGCGCCACAGCACGCAATCCACCAAAGATGATGGTACCGGTCATCAGTACCAGTGCGATACCGACATACATCGGGTTCCAGCCAAAGGCCACGTTCATGGCTTGGGTGATGGAGTTGGCCTGTACCGAGTTAAACACCAAACCAAAGGCGATGATCAGGAAGATGGAGAACACCACGCCCATCCAGCGCATGCCCAAACCTTTTTCCATGTAATACGCCGGACCACCTCGGTAGTTACCTTCGTCATCACGGGTTTTGTACAGCTGCGCCAGCGCACTTTCCGCAAAGGCCGTCGCCATACCCAGCATGGCAATGAGCCACATCCAGAAAATCGCACCGGGGCCACCGAGTGTCAGCGCCACCGCCACACCGGCCATGTTGCCGGTACCGACGCGCGCGGCAAGACTGGTACATAACGCCTGAAAAGAGGAGATCCCGGCACTGTCAGATTTGCGGCTGTTTTTCATCACGCTAAACATGTGGCTAAAATGGCGAAACTGGATGAAGCCCAAACGACAGGTAAAGAATACGCCGACACCGATCAATACATAGATCAGTACCGATCCCCACAACAGATCGTTCAAAAAATTAATCTGGCTTGACACGTCTACCCCTCTAGAATCAATCAAAAGCTGAATGCCTGGTGGATTCAACCAACGACAAACAAACAGGGAAAAGCTGCAATGCCACCGCCGAACATGTCATCAATAGGGAGTGACAGGCTCAATCAGCAAGTAATACAACCTTAGTTTTATTATGTGGTAAATGACAGCGGCAGAGAGATGCGAAGCGCAGAACGGCCCGCCACTGGGTACAACTATGATGTTATCGAAGTGTCACTGAGTTCGCGTAATGCGCATGGATTACGCCTAAACAGGCTGGTCATAGTTGTAGATGGCAGACGATCATGCAAACTTAGCCTGCAAAAATCAATATCCCACTTGAGAATAAATCACCAATCACCCTCTTGACGGCCGTTAGGTGTCTATAAATACAGCGTGATAGATGATTTGTAAGCGACCTTTTCCCAACACGGGTGCGCATTTTTTGCTCAGCATTATTCATCCAAGTCACCAATACACATAAATTTTTCATCAATAAGCAACAAATGCGAAACACATCAATTTTATGGTAGGCAGGAGTGTGGTATTTAAAGTACCGAGCGATGATTAATGATGAGGTGCTCTATGGACAGCTATGCATTCGATGATTTTCTCGCAACTGACACGCCAAGCCGAGGCTCTCGCAGCAAACCTGTGAAGCGTAAATGGCGCGAGATTGAAGCCTTAAAAGACAGACAACGCCTGCGTCGCGAGTTGGCTGATATTGATATTTTCAATGACTTAACAGACAGCGATATCGATTTTTAACTGCTTCAACCGCAAATGAAAAGAGTCGGGATCACCGACTCTTTCTGTTTGGCTTTTCGCAACACCGTCAACCGCTTATTGCTCCCGTTTACTGATTCAGTCGGGCGGCCAGATTCTTGTAGCGGGCAGCCACTTGCTGACCAAACAGCGGATCGCCTTCGCACTCTTCGTACTGATCGGCCACTTCCAGCCAGTCTTGCTCGGTAAATTGCTGGCGGATCCTTGGAATGATATGGCGCTCCTCAAACTCTAAATGCGCCCGTTGCCGTTCCACAAAATCATTGAGTTTATCCGCAAAGATATCCAGCGGGATCACCGCATCCATTAATATCATCTCTACGGTATCGGCAAATGCCTGAGTCAGTTGTGCCAGCTCTTCATGCTCATGCTCAAGACTTTCCAAATCGCCGCCTTCGTCCGCGTAATGTGCTTGGTAGTAGTGGTAAAGCACATCTTCTTTCGGATGGTGACAACGCTCAGCATGTACTTGCAAATACTCCACCGTGTCTTTGATCAAGGTGTAATCCACTTCTTTACCTTGCTCAATGGCCGCGAGTTTTTGCTGTAACAACCGCAGCAAACGGACGATGTAGCCGTGCTCGGTGTGGATGTCATCCAATATCATTGCCCTTACCTCCCAGTGATTATTGCTATCCTTATCATTGAGAGTATATGCGCGCATTGAATATCACGCCTTGATCTTGATTATCAAAGCAACAATTTGTACACAACGCGCACAATCGACATTACATTAAGCGATATTGTCTAACATCCAGTTAATTTCTGGTTGATTGCGCTGCGCCAGCAACTGATTTGTCTGCGAGAAATGACCACAACCAAAGAAGCCTCTGTACGCCGACAATGGCGAGGGATGAGCAGCATGCAGTACATGATGGCGTGACGTGTCGATATGCTTGCCCTTTTTCTGCGCATGCGCGCCCCACAGTAAAAACACCACACCTTCACAATGGGCATTCACCGCCGCAATCAGACGATCGGTAAACGTTTCCCAACCAATTTTGGCGTGTGAGTGCGCTTTGCCCTGCTCAACCGTCAGCACGGTATTAAGCAGCAACACGCCCTGCTCTGCCCACGACTGCAAATAGCCATGATTCGGCACGGTGAAACCGGGAATATCATTGACCAGCTCTTTGTACATGTTTGCCAGCGACGGCGGCACTTTCACCCCCGGGCGCACCGAGAAACTCAAGCCGTGTGCCTGATCCGGGCCGTGATACGGGTCCTGCCCCAAAATCACCACCTTCACCTGATCGAGCGGTGTGCAGTCCAAGGCACTGAACACATCCGCTTGCGGCGGGTAAATCGCCTTGCCGGCCGCCCGTTCATTGGCAACAAAGGTATCAATGTGCTGAAAATACGGTTGTGCACGCTCGGCCTGCACAATCTCTTCCCATGTCACGGCATGGCTCATGGTGTGTTCCTCTTCAGTTAGGGGGCAATATCTGTCATGGCGGCGTTATCGCTCACGCCGCCCATTTCTTATGCCGGAATGAAACTGCGCAGCAGCGCGATTTCCTGCTGCCACAATTCCGGATCAATGGTTTCCAAAACCAGCGGCATATTATCAAAACGCGTGTCTTGCATCAGGTAACGGAAACAATCCAGACCAATTTCCCCGTGCCCCAAGCTGTGATGACGGTCCAAATGGCTGCCCAGTTTGCCTTTAGAGTCATTCAGGTGCATCGCACGCAAATATTGCATCCCGACCACTTGATCAAATTCAGCAAACGTCTTGTCCGTGGCCGTTTCCGTACGCAAGTCGTAACCTGCGGCAAAGGTGTGGCAGGTATCAATACAGATCCCGACGCGTGATTTGTCTTCCACCTGCTCAATGATGCTGGCCAGGTGTTCAAAACGCCATCCTAAGTTACTGCCCTGACCAGCGGTATTTTCAATCACCGCCACGACATCCGGCACAGCGGCGTGCGCCAGGTTGATCGATTCGGCGATCAACGACAAACAGTCCGCTTCACTGATCTTTTTCAGGTGACTGCCCGGGTGGAAGTTCAGCAAGGTCAATCCTAATTGCTGACAACGTTCCATCTCATCAATGAATGCCGCGCGAGATTTTTCCAGTTTGTCGGTTTCCGGTGCGCCAAGGTTAATCAGGTACGAATCGTGCGGCAAAATCGCCTCAGGGCCAAAGCCGAACAACTGACAGGACGCTTTAAACTTCCTAATGACATCTTGCTCAAGGGGTTTCGCCACCCATTGGCGCTGATTTTTCGTAAACAGGGCAAACGCATTCGCCCCAATCTGTCGCGCGTTCTCTGGTGACTTATGGACTCCACCAGCGGCAGAAACGTGTGCTCCAATGAGTTTCATGGTGACTTTTTTTCCTATGCAATTCGGTTTTTTTGATCGTTATTTACCAACGTCTGTCCCTACAAAATAATGGGCTTCAAGGCTGATGACGCCGCCTTTTGTTGGTTTTTTATACTCTATTTTGATGTAATTTTACTACATTTGATCCATTCAACTATTTTTTAATTGATAAAATATTCGGATCCTTCTAATAAAAATGGGGTTTAATTGATATAGCTCAATAAAACAGCCCTAAACTTTTTAAGGTTTTTTGTTGTAATTTGATCTAAATCAATACACAATTCGCACCAACGGGATATATAATACGAAGCTCGACAATAAAATCGAAAAAATTAACGACATCCTCTGGAGGAGAAAGTCATGATCACCGGTATTCAAATTACTAAAGCAGCTAACGACAACCTACTTAACTCTATCTGGCTTCTAGATAGCGAAACTAACGAAGCACGTTGTGTTGCGGCTTCTGCTGGTTTTGAAGCTGACCAAGTTATCCCTGTTGCAGAACTTGGTGAATACGAAAGCCGTGAAGTAGCGATTGAAGCACCTGCTAAAATCGAAGGTGGCCAGCACCTAAACGTGAACGTTCTTAAGCGTGAAACGTTGGAAGATGCTGCTAAGCACCCAGAAAAATACCCACAGCTAACTATTCGTGTATCTGGCTACGCAGTACGTTTCAACTCTCTAACTGTTGAACAGCAGCGCGACGTTATCGCTCGTACTTTCACTAACAGCCTGTAATTTTACCGCCTGTTAGCATAAAAACGGCATCTTGGATGCCGTTTTTTTATGCGCCACATTCTCCCACCGTACCTGCCATAAACCATCCTTTCTGCACATTAAACCACCAAACACTCCTCTTTTTTAAGCGCTGTAGCCCATATATCACGCCTTTTTTGGCATACCTCGCCAAGAAATGATAAAACACCGCTCGCTTTGTTACTGACTAATCAAACCTATCAATAGGACTTGGTGATGAAACTGATTTTAAAACTCATTGCAGGCATTCTGGCCGGTATTGTCTTTGGCCTCTTTGCTCCCGATGTGCTGGTGCAGATCCTCATAACCATGAAGGCGTTGATCAGCCAGCTGATTGGCTTCACCATTCCGTTATTGATCCTGTTCTTTGTCACCAGCGGGATCGCTAACCTGCCGAAAAACTCCGGCAAGCTACTGGGCCGTACTGTCGGCCTGAGCTACCTGTCGACCATGGGTGCCGGTGCGATGGCATATCTGGTGGCCAGCCATGTTTTGCCACCTCTGCTGCATGACGGCGGAGAGATCAGCAACGTGGCACGCGTGCTACCGCCGCTGGTTGATTTGAAAATTCCACCGATCATGGACGTGATGAGCGCCCTGACCGTGGCTTTTGTGTTTGGCCTTGGCATCAGTGCCACTAACAGTGTGCACCTGCGCAAAATCAGCGATGAAGGCCGTAACATCATTGAATTGTTTCTGGCGAAAATCATCGTACCTTCTCTGCCGTTCTACATCTCTGGCGTGTTCGCCGACATGACGGTAAAAGGGACGGTGTTTGCGACCTTGCAAACCTTCACCCTGGTGTTGGTTCTGATTGTGATCCTGCACTGGCTATGGCTAAGCCTGCAATTTATCAGCACCGGCGCGTTAGTCGGCCGCTCGCCACTGGGCCTGCTAAAAACCATGATGCCGGCGTATGTGACGGCACTGGGCACTATGTCATCCGCTGCCAGCTTGCCGGTAACCCTGCGTCAGACACTGGATAACGGTGTGCGCAAGCCTATCGCGAACTTTGTGGTGCCACTGTGTGCCAACATCCACATGTCGGGCTCGGCGATCAGTATCACCACCGTGTGTGTGGCGGTCTTGCTGGTGTCTGGCAACGCTACCGTGCCGAACTTCATTGATGCACTGCCGTTTATTGCCATGCTGGGCGTGACCATGGTCGCGGCACCGGGTGCGCCGGGCGGCGCGGTAATGGCTGCAGTGGGCCTGTTGGGTTCCATGATGGGCTTTACCGAAGCGATGATCGGTCTGCAGATTGCCCTGCACCTGGCCCAAGACGGCTTTGGTACTGCGTGTAACATCACCGGTGACGGTGCGTTGGCGATGTGGGTTGATAAGTACGCGGGTGATGAAGTGCAGAACGACGATCTGGACGATATCACGATCGACGATACTGAGAAGCAAACGGCATAATCGCCGCTGTCAGCGCAAAAAAAGACAAACAAAAAGGGGGAGCCAACACGGCTCCCCCTTCTTTTTATCGATGCGGAGAATTACTGGGCATCACGCAAGACTTGCTTCAGTTGTGCAAAGTCGTTGTCACGCTCCAGCGACAGTAATGCCATCGCGTTGTGCTTCGCTAACGGCGCTGGCAGCGGAATGTCTTTCTCTAAGATCTCATCCACCACTTCTTTGAACTTGGCAGGATGCGCGGTACACAGGAACACCCCGGTCTCGCCTTCGGCCAACTGCGCATTCAGCACGCGATAAGCAATCGCACCGTGCGGTTCACACAAGTAACCCGCCGCATTCATATCACGCAAGGTCTCGGCAGTTTGCGCATCAGTCACCGCGCCGTAACCCAGCGTATCTAATCCCCAGCCTTGACGCTGACACAGCTCCTCGATACGTGGCCAGTTATTCGGCTGGCTCACATCCATCGCATTGGAGATGGTCGGGACGGTCGGTGTTGGTGCCCACTCACCGGTTTGCAGGTAGCGTGGCACGGTATCATTGACGTTGGTGGCCGCAATGAAGCGTTTCACCGGCAAACCAATCGCTTTAGCAAGTAGGCCCGCCGTCAGGTTACCGAAGTTACCGCTAGGCACCGCAATCACTAACTGCTCACGGGCTGCTTTTGGCAATTGTGCGACTGCTTCAAAGTAGTAGCAGATCTGCGCCATCAAACGGCTGATGTTGATGGAGTTAGCCGAGTTCAGGCCAATCTCTTCACGCAGCGCGACATCATCAAAGGCGTTCTTCACTAAGGCCTGACAATCATCAAACGTGCCGTTAATCGCCACGGTAGTAATGTTGCCGCCCAGCGTACAGAACATCTTTTCCTGCAGCGGGCTGATCTTGCCTTTCGGGTACAGGATCACCACCTTGATGTTATCCATGCCATAGAACGCATGCGCCACTGCCGCACCGGTATCGCCAGAGGTCGCGGTCAAAATGGTGATTTTGCCGTCTTTCTCAGAGACCGCTGCCAGTGATTGCGCCATGAAACGGCCACCGAAGTCTTTGAACGCCAGTGTCGGGCCGTGGAACAATTCCAGGGCATACACGCCGTCTTTCACTGGCACAACCGGTGCCGGGAACTGGAACGCGGTATCGACCATCTGGGCCACGGTTTCCGCCGCCAACTCTTCACCAATGAATGCCGATAAAATCTTGCTGCTGCGCGCAACAAAATCCAGTTCTAACAACGCATCAACGTCATCAAAAACGGGCAGGGTTTCTGGGAAAAACAGCCCTTGTTGGCGGCCTAATCCCTGACGGACAGCCTGCCCAAACGAAACCTGCTCTTGGTGATCTTTTAGGTTGTATAAATTCATGCTTACAGCTCACTTCCTGTTACTTTTGATCCCTGACTGTCGAGACGACAGACATGGACGAATCCTTCATCATTCTGAACATAATGATCTTGCAACCATCGTGCAATACGTTTTGCCACGTCCAGATCATCACAGACACTGAATAAGGTCGGCCCAGAGCCAGAGATCCCACTGGCCAGCGCGCCCGCTTCCAGTGCATATTGTCGCGCTTCGGCAAAGCCCGGCAATAAACGCTCACGGTACGGCTCCGCCACCACATCTTTGATCATTTTTGCTGCCAGCGCCGGCTGCTGAGAATGGCAGGCATGAATGAAGCCTCCCAGATAGCGACCATGGGCAATGATATCCTGACGACGATACTGCGACGGCAAAATCGCGCGCGCTTCTGCCGTCGGCACTTTGATGCCCGGGTAAGCCATCACCCAGTACCAGTTATCAAAACACGGTACCGGCTGGCTGATGATCCCCAGCTCTTCCACCATGAATTGCAGGCCGCCCAAATAACACGGCGCCACATTGTCATAATGCAAACTGCCGGAGATCTCCGCTTCCATCTCGCCCATTAACGCCAACAACTGGGTTTCATTGAGCGGTTGGTCATGGAACTGATTCAACGCATCCAACGCCGCCACAATGGAACAGGCACTGGAGCCCAGCCCGGAACCAATCGGCATGTTTTTCTCCAGCGTCATCGCCACTGGCTGTACCGTCTGACCTTGCTTGTCCAACTCGCGGGCAAACACCTGCCAGCAACGGTAGACAATGTTCTCCTCTGCCTGCGCCGGCAGTTTATCGACAAAACGGCCGACACATTGCAGCGAAAACGGCTGCTCGCCCGCCGCCACACACACGCGATCGCCCAGCAAGGTGCCATCAATGGGTGACACCGCTGCCCCTAGGACATCAAAGCCGACACTGACATTGCCAATCGACGCTGGCGCATACACAACCACACTCATCTTACACTCCTAGTTTCCAGCCAAGCGTACGCATGAGGTCCGCAAACACACCGGCGGCCGTCACTTCGGTGCCCGCACCGTAACCGCGTAATACCAATGGAATTGGCTGGTAGTAACGGCTGTAGAAGGCCAAGGCATTCTCACCGTCTTTGATCTTGAACATCGGGTCATCCGGATTCACGGCAGCAATCTTCACCGAGCACTGCCCGTTGTTAATTTCCCCGACATAACGTAATACTTTATTCTCTTCGGCCGCTTCTGCAGACAACTGGGCGAAATACGCATCCGCTTCCGGCAGACGATCCATGAACGTCTCCACCGAGCCATCCGCATCAAAGCCCGATGGCAAGGCCGCTTCGACCACAACATCGTCCAGCTCTAACGCCATACCGGCTTCACGTGCCAGGATCAGTAGCTTACGCGCCACATCCATGCCTGACAGATCGTCACGCGGATCCGGCTCCGTGAAGCCGTTATTGCGAGCTACCGTGGTCGCTTCACTAAAACTCATGCCTTCGTCCAACTTACCGAAGATGTAAGACATCGAGCCAGACAAAATGCCCGAGAAACGCTCCAGTTCATCACCGGCGGCCATCAGGTTCTGCAGGTTTTCGATCACCGGCAGACCCGCACCCACTGTGGTGTCGTACATGAACTTACGGCGGGTGGAGCGCGCCGCCTGACGCAACTGGTGGTAGTACGCCATGCTCGCCGTGTTGGCTTTCTTATTCGGAGTGATCACGTGGAAACCGGCAGCCAAAAAGTCTGCATACTGCTCCGCAATGCCTTGGTCTGAAGTACAGTCGATGATCACCGGGTTGATGATGTGGTTACGTTTCACCAATTGGATCATGCGCGCCAGGCTCAATGGCTCAGCCGCCTCACCCATCAGATCGCGCCAGTTATCCAGCGCCAAGCCACGGCTATCCAGCAGCAAGCCTTTGCTGTTGGCTAAACCACACACGCGGATCACAATGCCGTTCTCAGCCAGTTTTGGCTGCTGACGGCGAATTTGATCCACCAGCTCGGCCCCGACGCCACCAACACCGATAACAAACACATCAAGGGTGTGCTGACTGTTAAAGAGGTTCTCGTGACACGCTTTGACGGACTCAGACACTTTCTCGTCCGGGATCACCGCCGAAATCGCACGCTCTGACGAGCCCTGTGCAATCGCCACCACGTTGACATCCACCTCGGCCAATGAGGTAAAGAAACGAGAGGCCACGCCACGGGATGTGCGCATACCGTCACCCACCAAAGTCACGATGGCCACTTTGTCAGTGAACTCGACCGGCTCCAACAAACCTTCTTTGAGTTCCAGCTCAAAGCTGTTGCGCAGGGCACGCTGGGCTTTAAGTTTGTCGGCACTTTCGATACAGAAGCTGATGCTGTATTCCGACGAGGATTGGGTGATCAACACAATCGACACACCGGCAGAGGACATGGCCCCAAACACACGAGCCGCCATGCCGACCATGCCTTTCATGCCCGGGCCAGAGACGTTGACCATGGTCAGATCTTTCAGCGTGGTGATGCCCTTGATGTCTAGCTGATCTTCACCGGTGTCCATACCAATCAGGGTACCGGCGCCTTGTGGGCTGAAGCTGTTTTTGATCAAACACGGAATGTGAAACTGGGCAATCGGCGCGATGGTTTTCGGGTGAAGCACAGACGCACCGAAGTAAGAAAGCTCCATCGCTTCTTGATAGCTGAGGGATTTAAGCAGACGCGCATCCGGCACTAAGCGCGGATCGCAACTGTACACGCCATCCACATCGGTCCAAATCTCACAACACTCGGCACGCAAACACGCTGCCAGCACCGCCGCAGAGTAATCCGAACCGTTACGGCCCAGTGTCACCAACTCGCCTTTTTCGTTACCGGCGGTGAAGCCCGGCATGATGTGGACATGGCCTTCTTTCAAAGGATGGGCACGGAAGTTTTGGGTCGAGGCTTCAATATCCACATGCGCTTCAAGGTAATCGCCGCTGGCCGCCAAATACGCCACCGGATCAATCAGGCTTGCAGCCTGGCCACGCGCTTCCAGCAGTGACTGCATTGCCACAATCGATAAGCGCTCACCTTTACTGATGATTTTGGCATAGACGTTATCCGGACACAGCCCAAGCAACTTAATGCCGTGGACATATTGCTTGAGTTGGCCAAGCGAGCTGGCCAGTTTGGCATCCATCGCGACTTTGTCGAAATCCGGTGCGATGGCTTTCAGACCGGTAAAGAGGTCGTTGAATACTGTTTCTAAATCTTTGATCTGCAATTCAGCTTCACCGTGCTGAATACTGTTTTCAATCACTGATACCAGCTTATTGGTGACTTTGCCCGGTGCGGAAAGCACCACAGACACCGCCCCTTGCTGGGCATTATTTGCAATGATGTCGGCCGCTCTTGCAAAACGGTCGGCATCCGCCAACGATGATCCGCCAAACTTTAATACTCGCATTCCCTACTCCCAACGTCCTAATTTTTGCTTCCGCCACAGCGACAGAAGAATTCAATATTCGGGTCAAAAAAAAGCCCACATCGGGTGGATGTGGGCTTTTTCCTGCAATTCTTTTTGCGTATCAGCCCACCCCAGCAACCATGGTGCCGGTAATCGTGATAATGGTGGTGGTGCCGATAGCGTTGTACATAACTGTCCTGAAGCGTTGTTAAAATAACCTGTCTGTATCTACGTTTACCGGAATCACTGTGGCGAGTCAACCATCAATTTCTTCAGGTTCGTGTATTTATTCATCACAGACGGTAAGATTTCTGTCTAAAAAGCCAGCAGAACACGGATAATTTTACGCAAGGGTGAACATCCGGTGCTATGACTATCCTTAGGCGATTCCCTCGAATAATGCCCCTGCTCCCCCCCTCGGTAATGCATGAATAGGGACGGCATGGACAGATAGGTAGTGCATGAGACAGGGACAGATGGGAAGCCTCGCTTTTTCACAAAGAGTCACAGGAGGAACCGCATGGCTGCTGCTATGGAACAACTCGTTGCCCATACCATCTTACAAGGCTTTGATGCCATGTACGGCCGCTTCCTGGATGTCACGGGGGGCGCACAGGAGCGCTTTGAATCGCAAGACTGGCCAGCGGTTCAACTGGCGCTGAAGACCCGTATCTCGTTTTACGATCACCACGTCGGGCTGGTGACACAGCAAATCACCATCATGCTCGGCCACCGTTATGCCAACCACACGTTTCTGATGGCGGTCAAAACGGCCTATGAAGATTTGCTGCTGGATTACCCTCGCTATGAAATAGCAGAAAGTTTCTTTAATTCAGTCTATTGCCGCATTTTCGCCCACCGCCATATTAACCGTGATAAGTTGTTTGTACACAGCTCACAGGCCGGTCGTATTCCCTCTTACCCCACGGCGCTGACCCGGCTCTATAACACCGGCGCCGGCTTGCCCGTCTTACTGGAGCGGGTGTTGGATGACACCCCCTTCAATCTGCCGTGGGAAGATAAGGCCCGTGACATTGCCGCCATTACGGAGCGTCTGCGCCATGAATGGGATCAGGCATCGCCACCGCCGGTGATAGAGATGATCCGCGAGCCGTTTTTCCGCAACAAGGCGGCTTATCTGATTGGCCGTATTCGCTTTGATGATCACCAGAGCCTGCCACTGGTACTGCCGGTGCTGACCACGCCGCAACGTACGTTGTATATCGATGCCTGCCTGTGTCAGGTGGATGATGTCAGTATTTTATTCGGCTTCGCCCGCTCTTATTTTATGGTCTACGCCCCGGCCCCGGCCGCGTTAGTGCGCTTTTTGGGGGAGCTGATCCCCAACAAAACCAAGGCCGAGCTCTACACCGCCATTGGCTGTCAAAAGCACGGTAAGACCGAGCTCTACCGCGAGTTTCTCCACCATATGGAGCATTCCAACGATAAGTTTGTGCTCGCACCGGGGATCAAAGGCATGGTGATGTCAGTGTTTACCCTGCCGTCTTACGACTTTGTATTTAAGATCATCAAAGACAAATTTGCACCACAAAAAGACATCAGTCATGCCGTCGTCAGAGAGAAATACCGGCTGGTAAAAGAACACGACCGCGTAGGCCGTATGGCCGATACTCAGGAATACCGTAACTTTGCCTTCGATCGCCACCGCTTCAGTGATGAATTGCTGGAAGAATTACAAGCCGTTGCCCCATCAAATTTGGATGTCACGGATGAATACGTGATCATCAAACACCTCTACACCGAACGGCGCATGATCCCGTTCAACCTGTACATTGAACAGGCCAATGATGACGACCTGCGCCATGCAGTCGATGAGTACGGTAACGCCATTAAACAACTGGCGGCGGCCAACATTTTTCCCGGCGATATGCTGTTTAAAAACTTCGGTGTCACCCGCCACAAACGCGTGGTGTTCTATGACTATGATGAAATCAGCTATATGACAGAAATGCACTTTCGCCGCATTCCACCGCCCCGCTATCCGGAAGATGAGATGGCTGCCGAGCCGTGGTACAGCGTGGGCGTCAATGATGTGTTTCCGGAAGAATTTCGCACGTTTTTGCTGATCAATCCCAAAGTGCGCGCGCTGTTTAACGAGCTGCACAGCGATCTGTTTGAACCGGAATATTGGCAACGATTACAACAAAATATCACCGAAGGGCAATTTGAGGATGTGTTCCCTTACGGACAAGGACATCGCTTCTTTCACGCCGAGAATGGCGCAAAAAGTGACGCAGAAAATGGCGAGAAGATCTCATCATAGACATAGGCGCATGTCTTTTTCGAGCAAGATCACCTAGTATTATTTTGCTAACTAGGAAGTCAAATAAATCATAATCGAACAGGGAAGGTGATCCATGCGCTTAAAGCTAATCACAGCGACCCTGCTAGTAGTGGCATGTCAAACAACTGCAGCAGAGCACAGCTTACTCGACAAGGCTGATGATCACTCGTCATCGGGCTGGTTTCTGTCGTCTCAATCTCGCGGCGCCGAGCAATTCGATCTCTGGCAGATCGACAGCGGCTATGCCTATGCGATCACCGATAACACCGCCCTCTACCTCAGCACACGCCTGAAAACCGGTAACGAGCGTCAGTCTGCCAGTCGCGGCCTGTTATCGGGCGTGAAATACCATTTCACCCCACGCCTTAGCCTGCAAAGTGCGGTGACCTCTGAAACGCAAGATCGCGACACCACATTAGGGGTGGAAGTCTCCAGCCAGTATGAAGTGAGTGAGCGCATCAATCTGCATGCGACAATGGATTACGAAGCGCTAGAGCAAGTCTATCAATTGGGGATTGGCTTTAAGTTCTGATCCTCATCACGCCAATAACTAGACACAAACAACAATACATAAACTACAAAGAGGGACGCCATGGCGTCCCTCTTTGTTCACACGCGGTTTTGCCCCCGATCCCACGCATCCTGCTACGACAGCACCGATAAATCCAACGGCTTTTGGCTGAAGATCACCCCGTTACGATCGGCATACAGCATGTCACCAGGATAAATCAGCGTTTCCACCACGGTCAGCGTGACGTTCTCTTCCCCGGTTTGCCGTTTCACGGTTTTGATCGGGCTGGTGCCCATCGCCTGCACCCCCAGATCCAGCGTCGCGAGAGTCCCCACATCACGCACAACCCCGTGTACCACAATCCCTTCCCAACCGTTTTTCTGCGCCAACAGCGCCAGTTGATCGCCCAGTAATGCCTTGGTGCTGCTGCCGTGACCATCAATGAACAAGACCTTGCCTTTACCCGGCCGCGAGACGATATCCCGCACCAGGCTATTATCTTCAAAACAACGCAATGTCACGGTTTCACCGAAGAAGACGTCGCGTCCCCCGAAGCTGTGCAAGGACAACGGTAACCAGCGTACATCCTCCTCATAGTGATCACACAAGTCTGGGGTCAAATCTTTTAATTCTATGCGTTTATCCATTTCACACCCTTCCTATTAACCATCAACACATTGCTTCGTTAAGTGTAGAGAAGCTCTGACCAATCACCCAATCTTTGTCCCTTTCTCCGCATTTTGCCGCTTTTCTGTCACACGCCGTCTGGCCATACGGGTAGACAATTCTCCGGTTAAATGAAGATAAAATGTTACAGTTCAGACTCAAAATTCAAGGAATGTACCGTTTTCGGCGCATTTTATTGCTGCCAAGTGGCAGATATTGTTGCGAAGAACCATGCAGGTCGACACAAATGCTGTTAGAATTGCAAGGCAAGGGTAAACAAGGTGTTACTTATACTTAATAAGTATCGATGGGTTGCTACACGGTGACCAGAATGCTTCACAGATCCACCCTCACACCTTGGGCGCGATGCGTTTTTTTGTAGCGAATGTTACACAAAGTGAAGAGTCGTAATACACTTCATCCTGTTTGATATAAATCAACAAAACGCACAATAGCAGGCTCGAAACAAGCGTCAAACATTGTTAGAGAGCTGTTAAGTGAATACAATTGCAGCCATCCCATGGAGATTGTAGCCAATGCCCTAGATATTGGGCTTTTTCAGGGTTATACCTTCACGCTATGAAGGCCTGAATAAATGGATGGCGTACCCGACAGGAGAGTTCGATGCGGTTCTGCCAGCATTTTGATCAAGACTTTTCCTGTATGTGAATTTTTTTATAGAATTTAACTATTCTGTTTTTGATCAGATTCCGTTTTTTGAACTTAGGTACTGCCAATGCAAACCCCTCACATTCTAATTGTAGAAGACGAGCACGTAACACGTAACACCCTGAAGAGCATCTTTGAAGCTGAAGGTTACACAGTATTTGAAGCGAACGATGGCGCAGAAATGCACCAGATGCTTTCAGAGCACCCAGTGCATTTGGTTATCATGGACATCAACCTTCCGGGTAAAAACGGCCTGCTGCTAGCGCGCGAACTGCGTGAACAAGGCGACATGGCGCTGATGTTCCTAACCGGTCGTGATAACGAAGTGGATAAGATCCTAGGTCTTGAAATCGGTGCTGATGACTACATCACTAAACCATTCAACCCTCGTGAACTGACTATCCGTGCACGCAACCTGCTGA
Organism: Photobacterium aphoticum; assembly: GCF_001029435.1. Lineage (GTDB taxonomy): Bacteria > Pseudomonadota > Gammaproteobacteria > Enterobacterales > Vibrionaceae > Photobacterium > Photobacterium aphoticum. The sequence continues at coordinate 139,465 of NZ_LDOV01000020.1, forward strand.
CTCGCGCAATGAACCAAGGCTTGCCAACTGAAGACAAGCGTCTGGTTGAGCGTTACGAGTTCAACGGTTGGTCACTGGAAATCAACAGCCGTTCACTGGTAAGCCCAAGTGGCGACCAGTTCAAGCTACCACGTTCTGAGTTCCGTGCCCTGCTTCACTTCTGTGAAAACCCAGGCAAGATCCAGACCCGTGCTGAACTGCTGAAGAAAATGACAGGTCGTGAGCTGAAGCCACATGACCGTACGGTTGACGTGACGATTCGTCGTATCCGTAAGCACTTTGAATCTGTTGCTGATACCCCAGAAATCATCGCAACCATTCACGGTGAAGGTTACCGCTTCTGTGGTGATCTAGAAGAAGAATAAGCCCAGCGCTTATCTTAAAGACAAAAAACAAGGCGCCTTTCGGCGCCTTGTTTGTTTTTCCGCGTTACCGCTATCAAAAGACCTGCGCAATCACGACCTGCTTTTGGATCACGGTGTGCTCCTGACCTTGGAACAGCACCGTCACAGCCACATTCACCGTGCTGCTCGGTTGCCATTCCGGCCCGCCCCGTAATGCCACTTCCAGGCTCTTATTGCCGTCTTTGCGAATCTCCAAATGCTGTTGTACCAACCACTGTTCATCACCTTGCTCTATCAGCACTTGGGTGATCTCAATGCCTTTCGGCAGCGGCTGGTGATCCGCCGCCAACAAGCGAATGGAGGCAAACAGTTTACGCGCCGGATTGGCGCCATCATCACCGATCACCGGCATGCTGTTCAGCCACAACTCGCTGCCCAGATGTAACGGCACCTCCCCTAACACCACCTGCTCCGGTGACTGCCAGATATCCACCGCTTCCGGCAATTGCACTGGCGTGGATGACTCCGCGCGCTCTGGTGTTTTGTCCGAAGACGTCTCGGTCTCCGTTTCAGTTTGTACCGTTTCGGCCGAGGATTCACTTGAGACCGGTTGACGCTCGTCGCATCCCATCAGCCCTAACACACTCATGCAGCCCAGCAACCCAATACAACCTTGCTTCCACGCCGCCTGTTGGCTGACCTTACCGGTCTGCGTCACCCGTTGTCCGGTGCTTCTTTCACGTCGCCTTCTCATGACGTCTTCTCCTGTTGGGCTAACCATTCTTTGAGGACTTGTAGATCATTGTGGTAGCCATTTTTGATCTCATCGACCCAGTCATTGATATTTTCCCACCAGGCCGGCAATTCCGGTGACTGGGCTTTCTGAGCCACTTGCTGAATGTGTTTCAGGCCGATTGACCCTGCCGCGCCTTTGATTTTGTGCGCTTCAAATTTGATACCGTCCTGATCTTTGGCGGTCATGTTGGAGTCCAAAATGGCGATGTATTCCGGCATTTTTTCTTCAAACATGGCAATGCTGTCATACACCGGTTGGGTGCCGACAATCTCCACGTACGAACTTAACATCTCCAAATCCAGCAAGGTATTAATCGTATCTTCACTGAGGCTGTCCCCGCTAATGAGTGGCTCATCGCTCGCCTGTGCCGGCGCATCGTCCAGTGAACACGTCAGGACTAACTGCTGGATCACCGAGGTAATGGCTTTCACACTGAGTGGCTTACTGAGCGCTTCATCCATACCTTTATTCAGGTATTCACTGCGATCGTTAATCACGTTGGCGGTCAGTGCCACCAATGGCGGCAAGTGCTCGTAGCGCTCACGCAGCGTCTTCGCAATATCAAACCCGGTCATGTCTGGCAGCTGTATATCCAGCAGCACCAAGTCATACGCCTCCGGCGTGAACATGGCGAGCGCCTCTTCCCCGCGCATGGCGACAGTCACGGTATGGCCCAAACTTTCCAGCAAGGCTTTGGCGACGGTGATGTTCAGCTCAATGTCTTCCACCATGAAAATGTTCAAACCCACTTGCGGCGTGGCCGGCATCACATCCTCTTCTTGCGCCTGCTCCACCAGCGGTGCACTGAAGGTCACGGTAAAGGTACTGCCTTCGCCCACATCGGAGCACACGGTAATGTCACCGCCCATCATCTGCATCAACTGACGAGAAACTGCCAGGCCAATACCGGTGCCGACCGCATGCAGGTTGTCGTTCTCATCTTTGACCTGATAATACATGGCAAAGATTTTGTCGATTTCACTGGCCGGAATACCGATGCCGCTATCTTCCACCTCAAAGGTGATGTGCGCCATGGTGTCATCCTGATCGGCCGTGACCGACATCACCACGCCCCCTTCTTTGGTGAACTTGGTGGCGTTGCTGATCAAATTCCACAACACCTGACGCAAGCGGGTGCCATCCACTTCAATGTGAGACGGCAAAGCGGTCAGACGTTCCAAATCAAAACGCAGGCCTTTTTGCTCTGCCATCAAATGGCAGATCGTACCGACTTCATCGACAAACTCATTAAAGTCGAGCGGCTTAGGCATCAACTCGAGACGACGGCGATCCGCTTTGTCCATATCGATGATGTCATTGAAAATGTTACCCAGCGTGATCGCGCTGACCAAAATCGTGCGCATGTAGCCGCGCTGCTCATCGTCCAGTTTGCTGTCAAGCAACATGCGGCTTAAGCCCACAATCCCGTTCAATGGCGTGCGCAATTCATGGCTGATGGTGGAGATAAAGGCGGTCTTATCGCGGCTCGCTTTCTCCTGCGCTTCTTCGTACTGCTTACGCTCGGTCACGTCGCGGCCAAAGCCCATCAAGCCCAAGCGGCGGCCATCACGACCATAAAACGGCACTTTACGCAGTTCAAAAATCGCTTTGCGGCCGTCCGGGTATTCCAGCCACTGCTCATAGGTCAACGGCTCGCTGGCCCCAAAGACCTGCTGATCCGTCTCGACAATTTTGCGCGCCACATCTTCGCTGTAAACATCCCACGGCGTCAGGCCCACCAGCTCTTTTTCGGTGCGGCTGGTCAGCTCTTCCATGGCACGGTTACAGCCGGAGAACACCCCTTTTTCATTGCGGTAATAAATCAGATCCGGTGACGCATCCAAGAAAGACTTCAGCAGGGCACTTTGTGAGGCCAGTGCCATCTGAGCTTTCTCACGCTCGTACACTTCGTTTTCCAGATCCTGCATCGCTTCCTGGCGCGCTTCTTCGGCTTTCTCGCGCTCTTCAATTTCGAGGTTTAGCTGAGAGATGTTTTTCTGGAGTTGTTTATTTAACTGCATGTCTCGTGAGCGCATTTCTTCCAGTTTGGTCACCAACTTAGACAGGCGCTGACGCGACTCTTCCAGCTGATCCACCACCACCGATAAGAAGTAGACCGCCCACGGCGTAATGAGCAAACCAAAGAACACGGAGCGGACAATATCAATCCAGTGCACTTCCCCTTGCAGGATCAAGGTCACCCCGACCTGCACCACCACAGCCAGGGCCACCAAGGCTAACGCCAGCAGCAAACTGAAGCGGATCAGCCCCAGCTTGACCAGCAGATCCACATAAAACTGTGCCAGCACTTTGATTTGTTTCATTATTTATTCCTAATACTAACGGCTATATCCATGATAAATGACGCATTCCACAACCCCAAGTAACAAACTGATAATTCCCTGTTAACGGTCACAATTATCGTCTATTCCTGACACTTTCACCGCCACCCGCCCCTCTCTGGTGAATCATTCATTGATAGCGGAGCAAAGACATAAAAAAAGCCTGCTAGGCAGGCTTTTCGGGATCAGGGGGTATCGGGAGTGGTATCGGTCATCGACATCGTGCAATTGCGTCCTGCCGCTTTGGCTTTGTACAACGCCGCATCGGCCAGCGCCACCAGCGTGCCGTAATCCTGATTCGGTAACGGGACGATGGTCGCGATCCCCAGGCTCACCGTCAGGTGATCAGACACCTGGGAATACTGGTGTACCAAGGCTTTGTCGGCCAGCGCCTGATGGATTTTCGCGGCAATGAGCTCGCCCCCTTCCAACGGCGTGTTCGGCAACAAGAAGGCAAACTCTTCTCCGCCATAGCGAGCCACTTCATCGGTTTCCCGGCGGATCACACTGCGCAGCACCTGTGCCACTTCACGCAGCGCCACATCCCCTTGCTGGTGGCCGTAGTTATCGTTGAATGGCTTGAAGTAGTCGATATCACACAAAATCAAGGTCAACGGCTGCTGTTCACGAATATGCCCAAACCAGAGCTTGCGCAGCTGTTCATCAAAACTGCGACGGTTCGCCACCTTGGTCAGGCTGTCAACAAAGCTCAGCTCCTGCAGCTCCATAATGGCATCCGCTAACTGCTGCTCCGCCATTTTTCGCTCGGTCACATCACGGGCCATCATCAGTACACCACGTGTCCCGTCTGTCGGATCCTGATACGGTGATTTCAGCACCTCATACCAAATCGGTGTGCCGTCTTCGAGGATCACGTAATCGTCCGCTTTCACGCTGATCCCTTGTTCAATCACGGTCTGATCGGCCTGACGGGAAAATTCCAGTAACTCCGGATTGAGTACCTCTTCTGCCGTTTTGCCGAGCAAGCTTTGTGGTGTATGCCCCAGTGAGCGGGCAAAGGCTTCGTTGCAGCCCACATACACTTCATGTTCGTTGTACAGACCAATCGGGTCGCGGCTGGCACTCAAAATCGTATCCAACAAGGTATTACGCTGTGCCAATTCCTGCTCGGTGATCTCGCGCTTTTCAATCTCACTTTTCAGCGCTTCCTGCATCTCATACCAGTCCGTCACATCATGCGACAAACTCAGGGTACCAATCACTTCCCCGCTGTCATCCACCAGGGCGTTGCGCTTGGTTTCTAATAAACGGCTGGCGCCGTCCGGCGCGGTGGTCCAGGTGTGAGACGGGGTATATCGGCCATGATCGAGCATGGGCTCGTTGCAAATCCCTTCCTCAAAACGGCCGCGCCAGAATCGGTCAAACGCCTTGTTGGTGCCCATCAGTTCACCGGATTTGTCCTGGTAATACACCAGCTCTGACAGTGAGTTGAGCACCTGCTGGAACAAACGCTGATCTTGTTCCATCTTGCCCGCTTCTCGGTGAGGGGAATTAGCCTCTTTCATATAGAGCAACCAACAATCCTGCCAATTACACCGCACGGGACGCCCCGTGATCGCCAGCGGCAGGCGCTTACCCTGCGCCAGAAAAATCTGATCGGTCACTTGATCAAAGCCGCTGGAGCGGTAGGGAAACGGACGAAGGAAATCACGCACCATGGCGGCACTGAGGGATTCCGGATAGAGATAGCGCCCATTGAGCTTGCGCGCCCCCACCAGTTCACGGCACGGCCGATTACTGTAGATCAGCTGGCCGTCTTTATGACGAATGATCGCCACGGCCACCGGCATATGGGTCAACAGGCTTTGCAGCTTACGAAAAGAACGGGCATCAATGTGATGCAGCAGTAACATCAGTAACGCGCCACACATCGCGGTGGCAAGCAGGCTGCCCGCTGTCATCAGAATAGGGTTATCCGCATAGTCTGTCAGTGTGGCCGCCGACACCGGGGCGGCGACACTCAGCAGACACATCGTCCATGATAGGCACGCAATACGTCGCGCAAGGTGCTCATTGCAAAAGAAAGGCATAGATAAAAATAGAGACGTAATTTTGCACGTAATTTACCATATTTTATAAATTCGTCACTACGTCTCATCATGCTAAGGTATAAAGATCACATCCGTTTATTCAGCCGCAGACATCGTCTGAACAGGTTGAACAGGCTGATAGACAAACGGCGTATTCAACGCACTGCCTTGGCCGCCATGCGTATCCAAGTTACGGCCGATTTCCGTCATCGCCAACCAGCGGTTCTCACACCACATTGGCGCCAGCAAGGTCGGACGGCGCGCTGTGGCTGATACGCGGTGAAACACCACCTCCGGCGGGGTTAAACGGATCATTTCCGAGGCGATGTCCGTGTACGTCTCTAAGCTCAACTCACTCAAACGACCCGCTTTCCAGGACAAGCCCATGATGCTGCCTTCCACAATGTGCAGCGGGTGCAGTTTGATCCCGTCCACGCCAGCGGCCACCGTACGGCGCAAGGTTTCCAGGTTATCTTCTTTGGTTTCACCCGGCAGGCCGACAATCAGGTGGGCACACACTTTCAACCCCATGGCACGGGCACGCTGGGTGATCTGCTCGTAACACGCAAAATCATGGCCACGGTTAATGCGTTTTAAGGTTTTGTCATTGGCAGTCTGCAAACCCAGCTCCAGCCAAATCTCATACCCCTGCTGTTGGTAACCGGCCAACAGTTCCAGCACCGCATCCGGCACACAGTCCGGGCGCGTCCCCACACACAGGCCAACAATGTCAGCAGCGCCAAGGGCTTCTTCATACATGGCTTTTAACGTTTGCACTTCTGCATACGTGCTGGTGTAGGCCTGAAAATACGCCAAGTAACGTTTGGCGCGATTCACTTCACCGGCACGTTGTGCCAACTGCTCAGCCACCGGTTTGAATTGTGCCTGCTCATCAGCAAACGAGGCCACGTTACAAAAGGTACAGCCCCCACGTCCAATCGTCCCGTCGCGGTTCGGACAGGTAAAGCCTCCGTGCAGCGTCAGCTTATGCACTTTTTCGCCATAGCGACGCTGTAAGTCCTGACCAAAGGTATTCACGAGTTCATGCAGTTGCATCTTGTCACCTAGTACGTTGTGAGGGTGTCAAAAGGGGTGTCGAAAAAAGCGGCAAAGGTTAGCACCCTTCCCCCGCCCTTTTGTTGTGCGAAAACAAAAAAAGGCCGGTGAGCGAGAAAAAATCCCGTGAAGGACCGAGAAAGTCCGGATGAAAATAAGCAACAGACATCCTCTCCCCGTTTTTTGTCCTGTCACGCACCATTCCCCTGCATTTTACAGGGCTATTACACGGAAATATTCACAATGAGAACCGTTATCGAATAGTTACCCATCAAAAATGGTGCTTAATTCACCCTCCTGATGAAATTGCATGCAAAAATGGGTATTTTTTGTTGGTAATTAATAAATCAAAAATGTAGGATAGTTACAGCTGTGTGCAATTTATGAACAACAATTGTGACTAAATTCCTCATATATAGAGAGAAATATGTCGCAACCCTTCAAAACTGTAGTGCTTTTGCATACCAGAGCCGGAGTGCTACAGAGTTTAGTTTGCTATTAATAGTCAACATCATCCCACAGCAAACCCCATCGGTCGTTGCCGGACAGGCGTCCACGCTCGGTAATTGACGGATGTCATACAAAATTAGGGATAACTCAGGCACTGGGATTGGTGCCTGTTGAAACTGGAAGGAAGTATCTATGACAGATCAAGAGCTGAATGCTCAGGGACTTTATGTGCCTGAACTGGAGCACGATGCCTGTGGTATCGGCTTTGTGGCCCATCTAAAGAACCGTAAATCCCACGAAATCGTCACCCAAGCCCTTGATATGCTTGCGAGAATGGAACACCGCGGCGGTCAGGGTTGTGATCCATGCAGTGGTGACGGTGCCGGTATTCTTCTACAAAAACCGCACGAGTTCCTGCTAGAAGAAACCGTGAAACTGGGTATTCGCCTACCGGGCTTCAGCCAATACGGTGTCGGCGTTGTCCTGTTCCCGAAAGACGAACACAAACGTCAGCAATGTCGCGACATTCTTGAGCGCAATGCGAAACGCCTCGATCTGGATGTGATTGGCTACCGTGTGCTGCCTGTCGATAACTCCATGATCGGTGAAGACCCGCTCAGCACCGAACCGCAATTTGAACACGTCTTTATTACCGGCGGCGCTAACTTGGATCCGGCGGAGCTGGAACGCAAACTGTACGTACTGCGTAACTACACCGTTCGCGTCTGTCTGGAAAGCGTGTCGAACATCGGTGATGACTTCTACATCAACTCGCTGTCATACAAAACCTTGGTCTACAAAGGCCAGTTAACCACCGAGCAGGTACCGCAATACTTCCTCGATCTGCAAAACCCAAGCATGGTCACCGCCCTGGCGCTGGTGCACTCCCGTTTCTCAACCAACACCTTCCCGCGTTGGCGCTTGGCGCAGCCTTTCCGTTACATTGCCCACAACGGTGAAATCAACACCGTTCGCGGTAACCTGAACTGGATGAAGGCCCGTGAAGCCATCTTGGAATCTGATCTGTTCACCCAGCAAGAAATCGACATGCTGCTGCCAATCTGTCAGGAAGGCAGCTCAGATTCGTCCAACTTCGATATGGCACTGGAACTGCTGGTGCTCTCTGGTCGTAGCCTGCCTCATGCACTGATGATGCTGATCCCAGAAGCATGGCAAGAAAACACCAGCATGGATCCAAAACGCCGTGCGTTCTACCAGTACCACGCCAACGTGATGGAGCCGTGGGATGGCCCGGCCTCTGTCTGTTTCACCGACGGCGTGCAAGTGGGTGCCACTCTGGACCGTAACGGCCTGCGCCCATCGCGCTACACCGTGACCAAAGACGACTTCCTGATCATGGCATCCGAATCCGGCGTGGTAGAAATCGAGCCGGAGAACGTCCAGTTCCGTGGCCGTCTGCAACCGGGCCGTATCTTCGTCGCTGATCTTGAGCAAGGCCGCATCATCTCTGACGAAGAAGTCAAAGACAGCATTGCCTCAGCGCAGCCTTACGAGCAGTGGGTCAAAGACAACCTGCTGACACTCAAATCCCTGCCTGATGCGGACAACATGCATCACCAGCCAACCCCAGAGCGTTTGCTGCACCATCAACAAGCCTTTGGGATCAGCTCGGAAGAAGTAAACGAAATCATCGTGCCACTGGCGAAAACCGGTTATGAGCCGCTCAGCGCCATGGGTGCAGACTGGCCGCTGGCAGTACTGTCTCACCAGTCACAGCACCTGTCTCACTACTTCAAGCAGCTGTTTGCACAGGTCACCAACCCGCCGATCGACCCGATCCGTGAGCGTATGGTGATGTCCCTGAACACCTACCTGGGTAAAGATCAGAACCTGCTGACTGAAACCCCGCAACACTGTCAGAAAGTGGAACTGGAATCGCCGGTCCTGTCGAACGCGGAGCTGGAAAAACTGCGCGCGATCGATAACGAACACCTGCAAGCCAAAACGCTGGATATCGTGTTCAACGCCAGCGGTGAAGCCGGCAAACTGGAACGCGCCCTGAAGCGTATCTGCCAGTACTCGGAAGATGCCGTGATCGATGGCTACTCCATCATCATCCTGACTGACCGTGCCGTGAACTCGAACCACGCGGCGATCCCAGCCATGCTGGCGGTCGGTGCCGTGCATCACCACCTGATCCGCAAAGGCCTGCGTGCCAAGTGTGACATCGTGGTGGAAACCGGTGACGCCCGTGAAACCCACCACTTCGCAACACTGGTCGGCTACGGTGCCAACGCCGTCAACCCGTATCTGGTAACCGAAACATTGGTGGATCTGCAGAAGAAGCGCAAGCTGGATCCTGAAGTCTCGACCGATGACCTGTTCAACAACTACCGTAAAGGGGTGAACGGCGGGCTGCTGAAAATCTTCTCGAAGATGGGGATCTCCACCCTGCAGTCGTACCACGGCGCACAGATCTTTGAAGCACTGGGGATCAGCAAAGCGGTGGTCGATAAGTACTTCACCGGCACCGTGTCCCGTATTCAGGGTCTGACCATTGATGACATCGCCAAAGAAGTATTGATCCGTCACCGCACCGGTTACCCAACCCGTGAAATCCCGGTACAAATGCTGGATGTCGGTGGTGTGTACCAGTGGAAACAGCGTGGTGAAAAACACCTGTTTAACCCAGAAACCATCTCTTTACTGCAGCAATCCACACGCGGTAAAGATTACGACCAGTTCAAGCAATACTGTCACGCGGTTGATGCCCAAGGCGATAACGCGGCCACGCTGCGTAGCCAGTTAGAGTTCATTAAGAATCCGGCCGGCTCCGTACCGTTAGAAGACGTCGAGCCGATTGAGCACATCCTCAAGCGTTTTGCCACCGGTGCCATGAGCTTTGGTTCGATTTCATACGAAGCCCACTCCACGCTGGCTGTTGCGATGAACCGCATTGGCGCGAAATCGAATTCCGGCGAAGGCGGTGAAGACCCAATCCGCTTTGAGAAGAAAGACAACGGTGACTGGGAACGCTCTGCCATCAAGCAGGTGGCGTCTGGCCGTTTCGGTGTGACGTCTTACTACCTGACCAACGCCGATGAGCTGCAAATCAAGATGGCACAGGGCGCCAAGCCAGGCGAAGGCGGTCAGCTACCGGGTGATAAAGTGGACGATTGGATCGGGGCAACCCGTCACTCCACGCCGGGGGTCGGCCTGATTTCGCCACCGCCGCACCACGACATTTACTCGATCGAAGATTTGGCCCAGCTGATCTACGATCTGAAAAACGCCAACCGTGCCAGTCGCGTCAACGTGAAACTGGTATCGGAAGCCGGTGTCGGCACCATCGCCTCCGGTGTGGCCAAAGCCAAAGCCGACGTCGTCCTGATCGCCGGTTTTGACGGCGGTACCGGTGCCTCACCAATGTCCTCTATCCGTCACACGGGTCTGCCGTGGGAATTGGGCTTGGCAGAAACGCACCAGACTCTGCTGAAAAACGGTCTGCGTAACCGTATCGTTGTCCAGTCTGACGGTCAGATGAAGACCCCGCGTGACCTTGCGGTAGCAACGCTACTGGGCGCCGAGGAATGGGGTGTGGCGACCGCCGCGCTGGTGGTGGAAGGCTGTATCATGATGCGTAAGTGTCATAAGAACACCTGTCCGGTCGGCATCGCGACCCAGAACAAGACCCTGCGTGAGCGTTTCGACGGCCGCGTAGAAGACGTGGTGACCTTCTTCCAGTACATGGCTGAAGGCCTGCGTGAAATCATGGCAGAGCTGGGCTTCCGTACGATCGATGAGATGGTCGGTCAGTCACAGAAACTGAAAATCCGTGATGATATCGGTCACTGGAAGTACAAGAACCTGGATCTGAGCCCGGTGCTGTTCATCGAACAAGCCCGTGAAGAAGACGGCGTGTACAACCAGCGTGAACAGGATCATAACCTGGAGCACGTCCTTGACCGTCAGCTCATTAAAGCGGCTGCTCCTGCCCTGTATGAAGGCAAAGCGGTGAATGCTGAGTTCAACATCATCAACACCGACCGCAGTGCCGGTACCATGTTGTCGAATGAAATCTCGAAGATTTACAAAGACCAAGGTCTGCCACAGCCAATGCACGTGAAGTTCAAAGGCTCAGCAGGACAAAGTCTGGGTGCCTTCCTGACCAAAGGCGTGACCTTTGAAGTCGAAGGCGATGCCAACGATTACTGGGGTAAAGGCCTGTCTGGCGGTACGCTGGTGCTGTATCCGGATGCCAAGTCTGACATCATTCCAGAAGACAACATCGTGGTCGGTAACGTCTGTTTCTACGGCGCGACCTCCGGTGAATCCTTCATTCGCGGCCTGGCCGGTGAGCGCTTCTGTGTGCGTAACTCCGGTGCCAAAGTGGTCGTCGAAGGGGTCGGTGACCACGGCTGTGAATACATGACCGGTGGTGTGGCGATTATCCTGGGTCCAACAGGCCGTAACTTTGCGGCGGGCATGAGCGGCGGTGTCGCTTACGTCTGGGATCAGTTCCAGGACTTTGAAACTAAGCTCAACCCAGAGCTGGTGGATCTCGATCCTATCGAGCAAGAAGACCGCGAATTACTACTGGATATGCTGAACAAGCACGTGACGCTCACAGGCAGTACGGTGGCACAAACCTTCCTCGACAACTTTGAAGCAAACCTTCAGAGCTTGGTGAAGGTGATGCCAAGGGATTACAAAGCCGTACTACAAAAGCGCAAAGCGGAAGCAGAAAACAAGGAAGAGTTGGAGGCCGTCAATGGGTAAGCCTACAGGATTTTTAGAGTTTGGCCGTGAGCTGCCAAAGAAGCTGGATCCCAGCGTACGTATTCAGGATAACAAAGAGTTTGTCCTGAATGACGAGTTCGGTGACAAGATCAATACACAGGCCTCACGCTGTATGGACTGTGGTGTGCCGTTCTGTCACAACTCGTGCCCGATCGGCAACATCATTCCTGAGTTTAATGATGCGGTGTACCGTGACAGCTGGGAAGAAGCGTGGAACATCCTGAGCTCCACCAACAACTTCCCGGAATTCACAGGCCGTGTGTGTCCGGCGCCGTGTGAAAGTGGCTGTGTGCTCGGGATCAACCAAGACCCGATCACGATCTGTAACATCGAAAAAACCATCGTGGAAACGGCGTACCGTGAAGGCTACGCCAAACCCAAAACACCGCGTTCCCGCACCGGGAAAACCGTGGCGATCATCGGTTCAGGCCCGGCGGGTCTGGCGGCGGCCGAGCAGCTTAACAGCGCCGGCCACACCGTGACTGTGTTTGAGCGTGATGAAAAAGTCGGTGGCCTGCTGCGCTTTGGCATCCCGGATTTCAAGCTGGGTATGGACATCATCGACCGTAAAATCGACCTGATGGCCGCAGCTGGCGTGCAGTTTGAAGTCAACGCCCACGTCGGGGTAAACGTCAATGCCAAGCAGTTGCGTCAGGACTTTGATGTGGTGCTGCTAACCGGTGGCTCGACAGTACCGCGCGATCTGCCGATCCCGGGTCGTGAGCTGAACGGCGTCCACTTTGCGATGGAATTTCTGGCGCAGAACAACCGCCGTGCCAACAACATGGATCTGAAAACCGAAGAAATCCATGCCAACGGCAAGCACGTGGTAGTGATTGGCGGCGGTGATACCGGTTCAGACTGTGTCGGCACCTCAAACCGTCACGGTGCGACCAGCATTACGCAGGTGGAAATCATGCCGATCCCACCGGAGAAACGCCCGGTGAACCAACCTTGGCCGTCGTACCCGATGATCATGAAGACCTCCACCTCGCACGAGGAAGGCTGTGATCGTCACTGGAACATCCTGACCAAAGAATTCATCGGTGATGATGAAGGGAATGTCAAAGCCCTGCGCATTGCTGACATTCAGTGGGATGAACCGGCGCCGGGTGAGCGCCCTGGCTTTACCGAAGTGGCTGGCTCTGAGCGCATCATTCCGTGTGATCTTGCTTTCTTGGCGATGGGCTTTTTGCACCCAGAACCGACCGGCGTGCTGGCACAGCTGGATATCGCGCTGGATGATCGTGGTAACGTAGCGACCCAAGGGTTTGCCACCAACCAGAAAGGCGTGTTTGCCGCCGGTGATATGCGTACCGGTCAGTCCCTGGTGGTGCGTTGTATCAACGAAGGCCGCGAGTGTGCCCGTGACATCGATGCGTATCTGATGGGGAACACCAACCTCGAAGCCAAGGCTAACTCCTTGATGCTGTCTAACGCCTAATCGCGTTCTTCACGCTCGTCTCAAAACCGACTCACTGAGTCGGTTTTTTTTCATCCCGAAATCCTATCCCCCACCATACTTAGCTAGGTTGTCGCGCGATCCTGCGATTTTAGAGCGCATTATCATTCCCGCTTCAACACGTTGATGAATATTTGACCTTTTTGTAAATAGTGTTTAACGTGAAAAATTGCGACTTCATTCGGCCAAGCCTCTCGACAGTGCGCCTTCAACGCCTGCGCGTCGCAAGTCCCTCCACTGTGATGAGACGGTTTACACCACGAAGGAAGCGTGAGGATGGCTGCATCAGCCACACTGCTAAACCAAGCAGAGCCAGGGAGAGTTGTCATGACACTGTATGATCCCACTCGGGACAGAGATAATTGTGGTTTCGGCTTAATTGCCCATATTGAAGGCGAAACCAGCCACAAACTTGTACGCACCGCGATTTGCGCCCTCGACCGCATGACCCACCGAGGCGGGATCGCCGCCGATGGCAAAACCGGTGATGGCTGCGGCCTGTTAATGAAAAAGCCCGATCGCTTCTACCGCCTCGTTGCCAACGAGCTGGGCTGGAAACTGTCACGGGAGTTCGCCCTTGGCATGATCTTCCTCAGCCAAGATCCGGTACTGGCGGAGCAAGCCCGCACCGTGATACAGGAAGAACTCGCCAAAGAAACCCTGTCGCTGGTGGGCTGGCGCGATGTGCCTATTAACCCGGCCGTACTCGGCCCCATTGCCAGCGAAACCCTGCCCAAGATCGAGCAGGTGTTCATCAATGCCCCGGCAGGCTGGAAACCACGCGATATCGACCGCCGTCTGTACATTGCCCGCCGCCGCATCGAGCAGCGTATCACCCGCGATCCCGACTTCTATATCTGTAGCCTGTCGACTCAGGTGACGGTCTACAAAGGGCTGTGTATGCCCGCCGATCTGCCACGCTTTTATCAAGATCTCGGTGATATTCGCTTAGAATCCTCAATCTGTTTGTTCCACCAGCGTTTCTCGACCAACACCCAGCCACGCTGGCCGCTGGCCCAACCGTTCCGCTACTTAGCCCACAATGGCGAGATCAATACCATTGCCGGTAACCGCCAGTGGGCCCGGGCACGCGCCTACAAATTTGCATCACCGCTGCTGCCGGATCTGCAAACCGCCGCACCGTTTGTCAATGAAACCGGATCGGACTCCTCCAGCCTCGATAACATGCTGGAACTGTTCCTCGCCGGTGGCATGGACTTATTCCGCGCCATGCGCATGCTGGTGCCGCCTGCGTGGCAAAATCACCCGGATATGGATCCCAACCTGCGGGCCTTTTACGACTTTAACTCCATGCACATGGAGCCGTGGGATGGCCCGGCTGGCATCGTAATGTCTGACGGCCGCTATGCCGCCTGTAACCTCGACCGTAACGGCCTGCGCCCAGCGCGCTATGTGATCACCAAAGATAAGCTGATCACCCTCGCCTCTGAAATCGGCATTTGGGATTACGGCCCGGACGAAGTGGCGGAAAAAGGCCGCGTCGGTCCCGGCGAATTACTGGTGATCGACACCAAGTTCGGCAAAATCTGGCATTCTGCGGATATCGACAATGAACTGATGGGCCGTCACCCCTATAAAGAATGGCTCGACAGTCATGTCAAACGCCTGATCCCGTTTGAAGACTTAGGCGATGATCAGGTCGGCAGCCGCTCACTCAGCGACACCGAGCTCTGCACCTACCAAAAACTGTTTGCCATGAACCGAGAAGAGCTGGAGCAAGTGCTGCAGGTCATGGGCGAAAACGGTCAGGAAGCGACGGGCTCCATGGGCGATGATGCGCCGATGGCCGTGCTCTCTTCCAAAGAACGCGCCGTCACCGACTATTTCCGCCAGATGTTTGCGCAGGTCACCAACCCGCCAATCGATCCTTTGCGGGAAAAACACGTGATGTCACTGGCCACCTGTATCGGCCGGGAAATGAACGTGTTCTGCGAAACCGACGGCCATGCCTACCGCGTGGCCTTTGGCTCACCGGTGCTCCTGTATTCCGACTTGGTGCAGTTACTGGAGCTGGACGATCAGTACTACCGCAACAGCATCGTGGATATCAACTACGCCCCCGCCGACAAAGATCTCGCGCAAGCCATTGTGGACCTGTGTGATCAGGCCGAGCGGCTGGTGCGCGGCGGCACCGTCTTACTCGTCCTCTCTGACCGAGGGGTTAATCCGGACAAACTGCCGATCCCGGCTGCTATGGCGGTCGGTGCGGTCCAACAGCGACTGGTCAACACCAACCTGCGCTGTGATGCCAACATCATCATCGAAACCGCCACCGCCCGAGACCCACACCACTTTGCGGTACTGCTGGGCTTTGGCGCCACGGCGGTCTACCCGTATTTGGCCTACGAGTCATTGGGCAAATTGATCGACAGCGGCGCCATCAGCAAACCGTACCGCGACGTGATGGTGAACTTTCGCAACGGCATCAACAAAGGCTTGTACAAAATCATGTCCAAGATGGGGATCTCCACCATCGCCTCCTACCGCTGTGCCATGTTGTTTGAAGCCGTAGGATTAAGTGATGAGGTGGTCAACCTCTGCTTTAACGGGGTGGCAAGCCGTATTCAGGGCGCAGACTTTAGCGATTTCCAGCAAGATCTGTTTAACCTGTCGCGCCGCGCCTGGCTCAAACGCAAACCGATCGAACACGGCGGCCTGCTCAAGTATGTGCACGGCGGTGAATTCCACGCTTATAACCCGGACGTGGTCACCACCCTGCAACAGGCGGTGAAATCCGGTGATTATCAGGATTACCTGCGCTTTGCCGAACAGGTCAACACCCGTCCGGTCGCCGCCATCCGTGATTTAATGACACTCAAAGAGGACACCTCACCGATTGCCATTGAGCGCGTAGAAGCAGCCACCGAACTGTATAAACGCTTTGACTCCGCCGCCATGTCCATCGGCGCCCTCAGTCCCGAAGCCCATGAGGCACTGGCCATTGCCATGAACCGGCTCGGCGGTTTTTCCAACTCCGGCGAAGGCGGGGAAGATCCGCGCCGCTTTAACAGCGAGCGCAATTCGCGTATCAAACAGGTCGCCTCCGGTCGCTTTGGCGTGACCCCGCATTATCTGGTTAACGCTGATGTCATTCAGATCAAAGTCGCGCAAGGGGCTAAACCGGGCGAAGGCGGTCAGCTGCCCGGCCACAAGGTCACCACGGAAATCGCCAAACTGCGCTATGCGGTACCGGGCGTGACCCTGATCTCGCCGCCGCCGCACCACGACATTTACTCGATTGAGGATTTGGCCCAGCTGATCTTCGATCTCAAGCAAATCAATCCCGATGCCATGGTCTCGGTCAAACTGGTGTCCGAGCCGGGGGTTGGCACCATCGCCACCGGCGTTGCCAAAGCCTATGCCGATCTGATCACCATCTCCGGTTATGACGGCGGAACCGGGGCCAGCCCACTGACCTCAGTCAAATATGCCGGCAGCCCGTGGGAATTAGGCCTTGCCGAAACCCAGCAAGCACTGGTGGCTAACGGCCTGCGCCATAAGATCCGCCTGCAGGTCGACGGTGGCCTGAAAACCGGCCTGGACGTGGTGAAAGCGGCCATACTTGGCGCCGAAAGCTTTGGGTTTGGTACCGCGCCGATGGTGGCGCTGGGCTGTAAATACCTGCGTATTTGTCACCTGAACAACTGTGCGACCGGCGTGGCGACACAAGATGACACCCTGCGCCGCGAGTTCTTCAAAGGCCTGCCGGAGCAGGTAATGAATTACTTCATCGGCCTCGGCCAGGAAGTCCGTGAACTGCTGGCGAAACTGGGGGTAGAAAAGCTCACCGATCTCATTGGCCGTACCGATTTACTGACCGTCATTGATGGCTACACCGCCAAACAAAGCAAGTTGGATCTGTCATCGGTGCTGGCCACTGTCGATTCGCCGAACGGCCATACCCTCTATTGCAGCGAGGCCAATACGCCGTTTGATCCGGCCACGCTCAATGCTGAATTGCTCGCGGCCACGCTCCCTGCCATCGAGTCACGCAGCGGGACCACGGTGTACCAAACCATCCGCAATACCGATCGTTCTGTCGGTGCGCGCTTGTCCGGGGAAATCGCCAAACGCTACGGCAACCAAGGCATGGCCGCCGCTCCGGTTGTTCTGCACC
Organism: Photobacterium aphoticum; assembly: GCF_001029435.1. Taxonomy (GTDB): domain Bacteria; phylum Pseudomonadota; class Gammaproteobacteria; order Enterobacterales; family Vibrionaceae; genus Photobacterium; species Photobacterium aphoticum. The sequence continues at coordinate 156,865 of NZ_LDOV01000020.1, forward strand.
TGACCGGCACAGCGGGTCAGTCGTTCGGGGTCTGGAATGCGGGCGGCTTGCATTTGCACTTAACCGGCGATGCCAATGACTATGTGGGCAAAGGCATGACCGGCGGACACATCGTGATCCGTCCGCCACAAGGCTCTGCGTTTGCCTCCAGTGAGGCCACCATCATGGGCAACACCTGCTTGTATGGGGCAACGGGCGGCAAACTGTTCGCGGCCGGTAAAGCGGGTGAGCGATTTGCCGTGCGTAACTCGGGCACCATTGCAGTGATTGAAGGCGCGGGCGACAACGCCTGTGAGTACATGACCGGCGGCATTGTGGCCATTTTAGGCAAGACCGGCGTGAACTTCGGTGCGGGGATGACCGGTGGCTTTGCCTACATCCTTGATGAAGACGGCGACTTTGCCGGGCGGGTCAACCCTGAGCTGGTCGAAGCGGTGCCGCTGGCGGATCTGCACATCCATCAGGAGCACCTGCGTGGTCTGATTGATCAGCATTTGGCCCTGACCGGCTCCGATCGGGCACAAGCGATTCTGGCGGACTTTGACCGCTGGATCCCACAGTTCTATCTGGCCAAACCCAAATCTGCCGATGTGAACACCTTGCTCGGTCACCAAAGCCGCTCAACCGCTGAGCTGCGCGTTCAAGCACAATAGGGAGGGAATCCGATGAGTCAGAACATTTACCAATTCATTGATGTGGCAAGGATTGATCCCCCGAAAAAGCCATTGAACGTGCGTAAAATCGAGTTCGTGGAAATCTACGAGCCCTTCACCAAACAGCAAGCCAGTGCACAGGCAGACCGCTGTTTAGATTGCGGTAACCCGTATTGCGAGTGGAAATGCCCGGTGCATAACTACATTCCACAATGGCTGAAGCTGGCCAATGAAGGGCGGATCCTCGAAGCCGTCGAGCTGTCGCACCAGACCAATACTCTGCCGGAAGTGTGTGGTCGCGTCTGCCCACAGGATCGCCTGTGTGAAGGAGCCTGTACCCTCAATGCGGACTTTGGCGCCGTCACCATCGGTAACGTGGAGAAATACATTACCGATCAGGCCTTTAAGATGGGCTGGAAGCCGGACATGTCGCACGTTGAATGGACAGACAAAAAAGTCGCCATCATCGGGGCCGGGCCGGCGGGACTGTCCTGTGCCGACATTTTGGTGCGTAACGGCGTGAAGCCGGTGGTGTTTGACCGCTATCCGGAGATCGGCGGCCTGCTCACTTTTGGTATTCCGTCATTCAAGCTGGAAAAAGAGGTCATGATCCACCGTCGTCAGCTGTTTACTGACATGGGCGTCGAGTTCCAGCTCAACACCGAGATCGGCAAAGACATCCCGATGGACGCCTTACTGGCTGACTACGATGCGGTCTTCTTGGGCGTGGGCACTTATCAGAACATGCGTGCCAATCTCGCCAACGAAGATGCACCCGGCGTGTACGATGCCCTGCCGTATCTGATCTCCAATACCTATCAGGTCATGGGACTCGACAGCGATCAGCCCTTCATTGATATGCAAGGCAAACGGGTCGTAGTACTCGGCGGCGGCGATACGGCCATGGACTGTGTCCGTACCGCCGTGCGTCAAGGGGCGCAGCACGTGACCTGTGCATACCGCCGCGATGAAGCCAACATGCCCGGCTCGAAACGGGAAGTGAAAAACGCCCGCGAGGAAGGGGTTCACTTCCAGTTCAACCTGCAACCGGTCGGTTTAGACGTGGACGCGCACGGCCATATTCACGGGGTCACGGTGGTGAAAACCGCCTTGGGTGAGCCCGATGAGGCCGGCCGTCGTCGCCCAGAACCTGTCGCAGGCAGTGAACATACACTGGCCGCCGATGCGGTGATCATGGCCTTTGGTTTCCAGCCTCATGCCATGCCGTGGCTACAGACGTTTGATGTCGAGTTGGATAACTGGGGACGGATCAAAGCGCCGGCTGACAGCCAGTACGCCTTCCAGACCAGCCACCCGAAAATCTTTGCTGGTGGCGATGCGGTACGCGGCTCCGATCTGGTGGTCACCGCCATTGACGAAGGCCGCCGTGCCGCCGAGGGGATCTTAGATTATCTGAACGTCTGATCACGTCAGTCGCTGACAGGTACGATAGCGACTTGCCACTTGGTAATCATCACCGCCCTCATGCTACAATCACCCCATCAATAAGGCGCTCATCCTCGAGCGCCTTCATTCACTCAATAAAGAGATCCTACTGATGAAAATCGGCATTATCGGCGCGATGGAACAAGAAGTTGCCATCCTAAAAGATCAACTGGCTAACTGTGAAATGCACGCGAAAGCAGGCTGTACGTTCTACACCGGTACACTGAACGGTGCAGACGTGGTACTACTACAATCTGGCATTGGTAAAGTGGCAGCAGCTGTCGGTACCGCTGTACTGCTAGAAATCTTCCAGCCAGACGTGGTGCTTAACACCGGCTCTGCAGGCGGCTTTGACAGCAGCCTGAACGTGGGTGATGTAGTGATCTCAACAGAAGTACGCTACCACGATGCTGACGTGACTGCATTCGGTTACGAAATGGGCCAAATGGCACAGCAGCCAGCGGCTTTCATCTCTGATGCGAACCTGATGGACGTGGCAGAAAAAGCCCTGGCGACCATGGGTGACATGCACGCAGTACGCGGCCTGATCTGTACTGGCGATGCGTTTGTTTGCTCAGCAGAAAAACAAAACTTCATCCGTGAACATTTCCCAACCGTGATTGCGGTAGAAATGGAAGCGGCAGCGATCGCACAAGCGTGTCACCAGTTCAACGTACCGTTCGTGGTAGTACGTGCAATCTCTGACGTGGCAGACAAAGAGTCACCAATGAGCTTTGACGAATTCCTGCCACTGGCAGCGAAGAGCTCATCAGTGATGGTAGCGAAAATGGTTGAGTTGCTAAACACCTAATGAACGACGCCATTGCTCTGCTGACCGGTAACACGGCCCTGCTCGCCATGGCGGGCGCCCTTGCATTGCAATGGCTGCTACCGATCCCTGCCGCCTTGCATCCCCTTGGGATCTGGCGGCAGTTGGCCTTATTACTGGCCGATAAAGTCAACAAACCGCAAGACACCCCGCGCCAACAGATGATGTCCGGGCTGCTCGCCGGCAGCTTAATGATTTTCACTGTGCTCATCATCCTGCTTTGCTTATACCAACTGGCGTGGTTCGATCTCCCGTTTCACATTATTCTGCTTTGGCTGGCACTTGACTGGCGTACCACCGCCGATTTCAGCAAGCAATTTATTACCGCCTACCAGCACGAAGACAAACCGCGCTGTCGCCAACTGCTGGCGGAAAAACTCAACCGTCATACCGACAACCTTTCCCTGCTCGGCTTAGGCAAAGCGTGCGCCGAAACCCAATTGCTCGCCTATGGCCGCTTAGTGGCCGGCGTCTTATTCTGGTATGGCTTAACCGGCGGCATTGGCGCACTGATCTACCGCTTGTTGATCAGCCTGGCCCGCACGTGGTCACCAAGCCGTCAACGTTACCAGCACTTTGGCCGCCCGCTCGTGACTCTGCTGGCCGTGATGGACATAGTGCCGCTGCGCTTGTTTGCGGTGCTGCTCAGCCTCGGTCATAACGGTAAACAGGCCTTACAAAGCCTCGCCAAACACGGTGAGCAATGGCAACTGCCCGGCCCCGGCTGGCTGCTGACCGCCACCGGACACAAACTGTCACTGTCATTAGGTGGCCCAGCTATCTACGACAACATGAAAATGGACCGGCCTCGTCTCGGCGGCAAAATTGCCCCTGCCGCGCTGCATCTGGCCCAAATCGATAAACTGGTACAAACCCGCTTGTGGATCTGGATCGGCATACAAGGCCTTTTACTCGTTTTATTCCAAGGAACCCTGTAGTGCGTTTTGCGATCCTCGTGAGCTTGCTCACCCTGTCAGCTCCGGCTTTTTCAGCGGATATCACCACACATACCGCCTCTGACACTCATACCGGCATCCATGCCGATGCAGCCACACACACACGCAGCCATGCGTTGCCTCAGCGGATCATCAGCTTATCCCCCCACACCACCGAACTGGCGTATGCCGCCGGGCTGGGTGATAAACTGATCGCCGCCAGTGATTACAGTGACTACCCGGAAGCGGCCAAGCAGTTAGAGCGTGTCGCCAACTACCGTGGCATCAAGATGGAGCGCATTGTCGCGCTCAAGCCCGATCTGATCTTGGCGTGGAAAGGCGGTAACCCGGTACGGGAAATGGAGCGCTTAGAGCAACTGGGCTTTACCCTGTTCTACTCCAACCCCAAAACGCTGGAAGACATTCCTAACACCGTGGAAGCGCTAGGCCAATACGCGGCATCACCGGCGCACGCCCAGCAGGTCGCGGACGATTTTCGCACCCGTCTGGCGGCACTCAAAGCCAGCCGCCACAGCGCACGTTCCGTCAAATACTTCTACCAGTTGAGCGAAAGCCCAATCATTACCGTGGCAGGAAAAAGCTGGCCAAGTCAGGTATTTAGCCTGTGTGGCGGAGAAAACATCTTTGCCGACAGCCCGGCTGCTTATCCGCAAGTGTCGGTCGAGCAAGTGATTGTACGCCAGCCGGAGGTTATCTTTGGCACCCCGCACAGCGGTACCGATGTGAGCGTATGGCAAAAGTGGCAACAGCAACTGCCTGCGGTGGCCAATGGTCATCTGTATACCCTGAAAGCGGACTGGCTGAACCGCCCGACGCCACGCACCATCAAGGCGGTCGAGCAAGTCTGCGGGTATCTGGATCAGGTACGTCAAAAGGGCGATTAACAGCCCCACAACATTCATTGTGAGTCGTAGCACAAAACTGTTGCATCAAGTTGTAAGGCCGCTATTTACTCGTACAATCGGCGGCGATTTCTCAACTCACTCGCTCAGGCAGGTAGCATGACTCTCATTTATCTTCTCGATATGTTCGGCACAGCAGTGTTTGCTGCCTCGGGCGTATTATTGGCTGGCCGACTCCGCATGGATCCTTTCGGTGTCGTGGTACTGGCCAGTGTGACCGCCATTGGCGGTGGTACTATTCGTGATATGGCATTGGGCGCGACCCCCGTTTTTTGGATCACCGACACCAACTACTTGTGGGTGATTTTCCTTACCTGTTTGATCAGCATGATCGCTATTCGTCGCCCTCGCCAAATGCCTTGGTACATTCTGCCGGTCGCGGATGCTGTCGGCTTGGCCGTATTTGTGGCGATCGGGGTAGAAAAAGCCCTGCGCTTTGGGGCAACGCCGATGGTCGCGGTGATCATGGGTGTGATCACCGGGTGTGGCGGCGGGGTGATCCGTGACGTGCTGGCCCGTGAAATCCCGATGGTACTGCGTACCGAGGTCTATGCGACGGCCTGTATTCTGGGCGGCATCGTGCACACCACGGCACTCAGCATGGGTGTGGCGGCATCGGTCGCCACCTTGGCCGGTATCATCACCACCCTGACCATCCGTCTGGCAGCGATCCGCTGGCACCTCTCCCTGCCGACCTTTGCGCTGCGTAACTGATCATCGCATTGAGCCGTCATGCTAAACGGCAGGCATAAAAAAAGGCGCATCATGCGCCTTTTTTCTGTCTGATTTCGGTATAACAATCAGAAATTAGCTGATAGTCACACGAGCAAACTTACGCTTACCGACCTGGTAAACCGCTGTGCCAGCCGCAGGTACCAGTTTGGTATCTTCAACTTTCTCACCATCTTGCTTCACGGCGCCCTGACGGATCATACGCATCGCATCAGAGGTCGAGTTCACAAGGCCTGCGTCTTTTAGCAGGTTCGTGATCGCAATACCGGCTTCAAACGTGAACTCAGGCATTTCTTCAGGCATCGCGCCTTTCTGGAAACGGTTAATGAATTCTTGCTCGGCCGCATCAGCATCCGCTTCTGTGTGGAAGCGAGCGATGATTTCTTTCGCCAGCAGGATCTTCACATCACGTGGGTTCTTACCAGCGGCGATGTCAGCTTTGAACTGGTCGATTTCTTCCAGAGGACGGAAAGACAGCAGCTCGTAGTAGCTCCACATCAAGTCATCAGAGATAGACATGATCTTACCGAACATGTCATTCGGTGCGTCAGAGATACCGATGTAGTTGTGCGCTGACTTCGACATCTTCTTCACGCCGTCCAGACCCACAAGCAGTGGCATCGTCAGTACAGCCTGTGGCTTCTGACCGTGTGCTTTTTGCATTTCACGGCCCATCAGCAAGTTGAACTTCTGATCGGTACCGCCAAGCTCTACGTCAGTTTCCATCGCCACAGAGTCGTAACCCTGCAGAAGCGGGTACATGAACTCGTGGATCGCGATTGGACGGCCTTCGCTGTAACGCTTTTTGAAGTCGTCACGCTCTAGCATGCGGGCAACCGTCTGGTTCGCCGCCAAACGGATCATGCCTTCTGCGCCTAGCTCAGACAGCCAAGTAGAGTTGAATGCGATGGTGGTTTTTGCAGGATCGAGGATCTTGAACACCTGCTCGGTGTAGGTTTTCGCATTTTCAAGCACTTGCTCACGCGTCAACGGTGGACGTGTGGTGTTTTTACCCGTCGGATCACCTACCATTGCGGTGAAGTCACCGATCAGGAACGTCACTTCGTGGCCCAGTTCCTGGAACGTACGCAGTTTGTTCATGATCACGGTGTGACCTAGGTGGATGTCCGGTGCTGTTGGATCGGCACCCAATTTGATACGTAGAGGACGGTTCTCTTTCAGCTTGGCAATAAGCTCTTCTTCCGGAATCAGCTCATCCACACCGCGCTTAATTTCAGCTAATGCTTGTTCAATGCTGGCCATTCTTGTTCGCTCCCGCAGAATTGGCAAAAAAGTAATAATCGACAATCTTACTTGAATAGCGATGTTTTTTGAAACCAGTTAAACTGTGGGCCGTCTTATTTTTTCCGATTACGCAAAAAAATCACTCATGCCACTGACCATACTCCGCCAACTGCCAAGGATGCACCAGGTTCTCATTGGTACAATAAGCACACTTGTTGTCATACTGCTTTTTTTACCTGGCGCGGAGCAATCCAGTCACCCTGACCGAAAGTTTGAAATCGGTACCCTGTATCCATTAGATATGGATCTGGCCCCAGCAGATGACAAGGATGCCCACCAAATCCGTCCCATGGCCGGTGAGGAAGCCCCGGTATATCCGGCGCTGACCTGGAAAGAACACACGGTGAAAGCCGGTGAAAGCCTGGCGATCGTGTTTACCCGCGTTGGCCTGAGCCCGAATACTCTGTACCGTCTCGTGAATGCCGATGACGGCACCCGCAGCCTGACCAACTTGCAGCCGGGCGATACCCTACGCTTTGGCTTTGATGAAAAAGGCCAATTGGTACAGCTGATCCAGCCGCAAAGCGCGACAGAAACCCTGGTGATCACCCGCACGGCGGACAGCTACTTCTCCAAAATGGAAAGCAAGCAGGTCGACATTCAGCTCAATGTGGCGCAAGCGGTGATCACGTCCAGCTTCTGGAATGCAGCCGACAAAGCCGGCCTGACCGCTAATCAAATCATGAAAATTGCGGAAATCTTTGGCTGGGATATCGACTTTGCGTTAGATATTCGCGCCGGGGATCAGTTCTCAGTGCTGTATGAGGAACGTCTGGTCGAAGGTGAGCCGATTGGCAACGGGGAGATCCTGGCGGCAACGTTTACCAACTTGGGCCAGACCTTTACGGCAGTGCGCAGTGACGATGGCAAGTATTACGATGAAAACGGCAATGCGATGCGTAAAGCCTTCCTGCGCTCGCCGATCAACTTCCGTTACGTCAGCTCGAACTTTAACCCGCGCCGTTTACACCCGGTCACTGGCCGCGTGCGTGCCCACCGTGGTACGGACTACGTGGCACCGGTCGGCACCCCAATCTGGGCGGCCGGTGATGGCGTGGTCACCAAGTCGGCGTACAACAAGTTCAACGGTAACTATGTGTTCATCCGCCACAGTGCGACATACCTGACCAAGTACCTGCACATGACCAAGCGCATGGTGAAAACCGGCCAGCGTGTGAAACAGGGCCAGACTATCGGTACGCTGGGTGGCACCGGCCGCGTCACCGGTCCGCACTTGCATTACGAGTTCTTGGTCAACGGCACCCACAAAAACCCGCGTACGGTGAAACTACCACAGGCCCAATCCCTGAGCGGGAAAGAGAAAGCCACCTTCAAGAAGATGGCCAAAGAGCGTTTGGATCAGTTGCAGCAGTTCACCCAGTTTTTGGCTGATAACAGCCCGCTGCTGAGCAACCGCAGCTAAGCTAGGGCTAAAAGCGACACAACAGCACGCTATCGGCAAACGCCAGACACAAAAAAGCCGCAATCTCGATTGCGGCTTTTCTTTATGCACTGTCTCGCTTTAAAAGCGCTCGGCGTCTCAGCTTACACGCTGAACGACGCACCACAGCCACAGGTCGTGGTCGCGTTAGGGTTATTCACAAAGAATCGCGACCCTTCCAGTCCTTCGGTGTAATCCACGGTACCACCAATCAGGTACTGCAGACTCATAGGATCTACCACCAGCGTCACACCGCTGTTTTCAATGGTAGTATCGCCATCATTCACTTTTTCATCAAAGGTAAAGCCGTACTGGAAACCACTACAACCGCCACCGGTGATGTAGACACGCAGCTTCAGCTCCGGGTTTTCTTCCTCGGCGATCAGTGCTTTGACTTTGTTCGCAGCCACATCAGAAAAATTTAGCGGCACGTTAACATCGCTCATTAGAAACCTCTCAAATTCTCGGTTATGGCCGTGATTATCTAATACCTGACTATCTCGTTCAAGTATTGACCACTGTCGAGGCCGCTTCTTGGGCCTTTTTTTCACGCGCTATCGTGCGATGTAGCAGTTGTGAGTAGATTGGCTGGCCACCCAAGACCTGTGCCAACATGGTCGCACCCAAGGTGGTGATCACCAACGGCACAATCAGGTGGTAGTTGTTGGTCATCTCAATCACCAGCAATACCCCGGTGATCGGCGCACGCACGGTCGCGGCAAACAACGCGCCCATGCCCGCAATGGCAAAGATACCCGGATCCAAGCTCAGCTCCGGCTTCCACCACTGCACTAACGTACCGAAGAAGGTGCCGAACAAGGTACCCATTGCGAGCATTGGCGCAAAGATCCCGCCCGGCGCACCAGAGCCAAAACACAACAAGGTGGTCGCCACACGGGCCAAAAACAGAATCAATAGAATGCTGATGCTGTAATCCCCGTTCGTGGCCGTCGGGATCAACGTGATACCACCGCCGGTTAATTCTGGTAAATACAACAGCAACAGGCCAAAACAGCCACCCAGCACCGCACCAACGGTCAGATAACGGCGACGCTCATTGCGGTGAATGCGCACGAACATGTCTTGAGTCAGGGTCACGAGACGGTTAAACATCACCCCGAACACGCCAAAGATCATCCCCAGCACCAAAAACAGCCACAAAGACTCCAGCATCGGTGCATCGTATTGCGGCATGGTGATCACCGCTTCTTGCCCCGCAATGCTGCGGTACACGATGTCAGCCATGATGGCAGAAATCATCACACACTTAATCGAGATCAGGCTGTAGCGAAACTGCGGGCGCATTTCCTCGACCACAAACATGATCCCCGCCAGCGGCGCATTAAACGCAGCTGCCAGGCCCCCCGCCGCACCAGATGCCAACAACGCATGGCGCCCTTCTTTGTCTTTCAGCCGGAAAATATCGGCAATCATGCAGCCGATGTTACCGCCCATTTGCACCGACGGTCCTTCGCGGCCCAGCACCATACCGGAACCCAGCGCGCCCAAGCCCCCGATGAATTTCACCGGCAGGACACGCCACCAGCGGACCGGACGCATGCCGTCCATCGCCCCTTCAATTTCCGGGATCCCGGAACCGCCCGCTTCCGGCGCAAAACGGTGCACCAGGTAATAGCCCAATACCGCCAACGCCGCACTGATCAAAAAGGCGGACAACCACAACGGCAAGGCACTGGTAAATTCGTTGCGCAGCCACACCGTACGCTGCTCGGCCACCCAATGTACCCCAATCTCAAACAGCGTGGACAGCAGGCCAGCGCCCACCCCAACCAGTGCCGATAACAGTAAGACTGAAAGCGGGGTTTTATCGCGAGAAAGAAATCGCCGAACTAAGCCACTAGGCTGATGCCGTTCAGGCGCAGGTGTACCTTGATTGTTATCCGTCATGCAACGTGCCGTCATTGTATAGGTGTGAACAGACCCCTTTGCGGGGCGTAAGTGAGGGTGCGCAACGTGAGCAGCGCTATTGCCAAGGATAGCGGACAGACGATGAATTTTACATCGACAGAGATGAAAACTAGCATTGCATCCCTGTAAGCCAGCCGCTAACCACACTGCCCGCGTGTCGCTAATTGAAAGCCCCTCAGAGCCTAGGTACAATGCCGACAGTTCAAATCGGACACTTATCAATACAGGACATCACAATGAGCAAGTCAGCTGATTTATTTGCCAAAGCGCAACAAACGATCCCTGGTGGGGTGAACTCTCCCGTTCGTGCCTTCGCCGGCGTTGGCGGCAGCCCGCTTTTCATCGAGCGCGCCGATGGTGCCTACATCTTTGATGCCGATGGCAAAGCGTACATTGACTATGTTGGCTCATGGGGTCCGATGATCCTGGGTCACAACCACGTGGCAATCCGTGATGCTGTGATCAAAGCCGCTCAGCAAGGCCTCAGCTTTGGTGCACCAACCGAAATGGAAATCACCATGGCTGAATTGGTGACCTCTCTGGTGCCATCGATGGAGATGGTGCGCATGGTGAGCTCTGGTACAGAAGCCACCATGAGTGCGATCCGTCTGGCACGTGGTTACACTGGCCGTGACAAAATCATCAAGTTTGAAGGCTGTTACCACGGCCACGCAGACTGTCTGCTGGTAAAAGCCGGCTCTGGCGCACTGACACTGGGTCAGCCAAGCTCTCCGGGCGTACCAGAAGATTTCGCGAAACACACCCTAACCTGTACATTCAACAGCGTTGAGTCTGTGCGTGAAGCCTTTGAAGCGCACCCAGAGCAAATCGCCTGTATCATCGTTGAACCTGTTGCGGGCAACATGAACTGTATTCCACCGGTACCGGGCTTCCTGGAAGGTCTGCGTGCACTGTGTGACGAATTCGGCGCGCTATTGATCCTGGACGAAGTGATGACCGGTTTCCGTGTCTCTCACGGTGGTGCACAGGGTTACTACAACATCAAACCTGACCTAACTACCCTAGGTAAAGTGATCGGCGGCGGTATGCCTGTCGGCGCATTTGGTGGTCGTCGTGACGTGATGCAGTACATCGCCCCAACCGGTCCGGTTTACCAGGCAGGTACGCTATCGGGTAACCCAGTGGCGATGGCAGCCGGTTTTGCCTGTCTGAACGTGTTGACCAAAGAAGGCCACGAGCAGCAGCTAAACACCACGACTCAGCGTCTGGCAGAAGGCTTCCAAGCGCTGGCAGACAAATACAATGTGCCGTTGGTGACAAACCAAGTAGGCGCGATGTTCGGTTTCTTCTTCACAGACCAAGACACCGTGACCTGCTACGACGATGTGACCAAGTGTGACGTTGAACGCTTCAAGCGTTTCTTCAACCTGATGCTAGAAAAAGGCGTGTACCTGGCACCATCTGCGTACGAAGCCTGCTTCACCTCGCTGGCACACGGCGACAAAGAAATCGAAGCGACACTGGACGCAGCAGAACACGCGTTTGCCACCATCGCAGCAGAAGCGAAGGCGTAATTCGTCTTTTTTCACAAGCCATACGCGAACGTGATATGCAAAAGCCGCTCTTAAGAGCGGCTTTTTTGTGGGTGCACGGTGTCTTCGTGCCATGGGTAACGGATTAAGGCTGCCAGAAAAACAGCGCCAAGCCTGCCAGTGCGATCACAATCCACACCGCGAAAGGCAAGCGCCATTTCGACTTTTTCTCATCACAGCCACAATTACAACATCCCATCTCGCACCTCTGCCGATTTTCTCTGTGGATTCATGCGCTAACCATTGCCACCGATCAAATGGGGTGCAATCATTAGCACAAGAAAAATTAGACCTGTCTATTCATAGCCATTATCTGCGCTTTTTAGGAAGGACGCTACCGTGTCGAAACCGTTTAAAATTGAGTCACGCCACTGGATGCTGATTGCCGCACTGGCTCTCGCCACCTATGCCAGCTATCAACTTATCCAGCCATACATTGGCCCGATCGTGATGGCGTTTATCATCTCATTACTGTACTACCCGCTGCATTGCCGCATGGCCAACTGGATGCCGCGCTCGCCAAACCTGTCCGCCGTGCTGTCCTGTACCCTGCTCACCTTTATGATCATGATCCCGCTGCTGGTTGTGTTCAGCTCCATCATTCATCAGGGCACCACCTTCTCCAAAGAAAGCTACACCTGGCTGACCCAAGGCGGGGTTGAAACCGTGCTGTCGCACCCGTATGTGGTCAAGCTGTTTGCCTTAATTGAGAAATACTCGCCGTTTGAGCCACTCAATACCCAAGCGGTGATCCAGAAAGTGGCCACCATGGCGTCGAAATTTGGCGCGCAGCTTCTGAACGTCAGTGCGAAAATCCTAGGGGATGCGACCAACTTCCTCATCAACTTCATGCTGATGCTGTTTGTCCTGTTCTTCTTGCTACGCGATCACGACCGCATTGTGGCCGCCATTCGCCATGTGTTACCACTCTCTCGCAGCCAAGAAGATGCGGTACTGGACGAAGTCGAGCAAGTGGCCAAATCAGCCGTACTGGGCTCGCTGCTGACCGCCTTGGCACAAGGTTTTGCCGGTGGTTTCGCCATGTGGCTCAGTGGTTTCCCGGGCTTGTTCTGGGGCTCGATGATGGCATTCGCCTCACTGATCCCGGTGGTTGGCACCGCCTTGATCTGGCTGCCGGCCAGCTTGTACTTACTGCTGATCGGTCAGTGGGAATGGGCGCTGTTCCTGGCGGGCTGGGGCGCGATTGTGGTCGGCTCTATCGACAACTTCCTGCGTCCACTGCTGATGCAAGGCAGTTCCGGCATGAGTACCTTGCTGATTTTCTTCTCCATCATCGGGGGCTTGCACGTCTTTGGCCTGATTGGCCTGATCTACGGCCCGATCATCTTTGCCGTGACTCTGGTACTGTTCAAACTCTATGAAGTGGAATTCCAGGACTTCCTGAGCCATCAAGATCAGAACTAACCCCATACTGAGCGGTCGCGCCCCATGCGACCGCTCAGGCTAGCCTTTTCCATTTCATCCTGCTTTGCCCAGCCCGTCTCGCGGCTTTTCTTATCCCTGAAAGTGTGGAACAATTCGCGCCCAACTCACTTACCACCCAACCATTTTGAGGTTCGAGGCCGTTATGTCTTACTGTGCAGCAAGCGAAGTCGCCGTCCGCCAACTGGAATTTTTTGAAAACCGCCATGTTTTGGTCGCAGGCGAATTGTCTGATCGCTTTCCGGTAGAGCTTGCGCAAACCGCCGCATCTGTCACCGTTTTCACGACCAACTACGGTTACTACCGCAGTATGAGCAAGCACAGTGCGATCACCACCGTCTTTGGCGCCGAGTTCACGGCAGATGCCCATGTCGACATGATTTTGCTGTACTGGCCAAAAGCCAAAGCAGAAGCCGAGTTCTTGTTGGCCATGTTGTTGGCCAAATTTGGTCCGGGCACCGAAATTTGCGTGGTGGGTGAAAACCGCAGTGGTGTACGCAGCGCAGAAAAACTGTTTGCCGACTTTGGCCCACTGACCAAATACGATTCTGCCCGCCGTTGTAGTTTCTACTGGGGTCGCTGTGAAAAAGCCGCACCAGCCTTTAACCTCAACGACTGGTTCCGCAGCTACCCGCTGAAAGTGGCAGGCACAGACATCACCATCCGCTCGCTGCCGGGCGTATTCAGCCACGGTGAGTTCGATAAAGGGTCTGAGCTGCTACTGGAAACTCTGCCTGCGCTATCAGGTAAAGTGTTGGACTTCGGTTGTGGTGCCGGTGTGATCGGTGCGGTCATGAAAACCAACAACCCAAGCATTGATTTGGAGCTGTGTGACATCAGTGCGTTGGCGATTGCCTCGGCAGAAGAAACTTTCCGCGTCAACCAACTGGACGCGCGCTTCACGGCGACTGATGTGTACGCCAGCCTGCCAGGCAGCTACGATTATCTGATCAGTAACCCACCGTTTCATGCGGGCCTGAAGACCTTCTACGCGGCGACCGAAACCTTCATCGAAGAAGCACCGGCGCACCTGAATGCCGACGGTCAGCTGATCATCGTGGCCAACAGCTTCCTGCGTTACCCGCCATTGATTGAAGAGAGTCTGGGTAACTGCGATGTGACGGCAAAGAACAACAAGTTCAGCATCTACACCGCACAAAAATAACGTTTTTGACGGCCAAGCCCCGCGCTTGGCCGTTTGTTTATCACGTCAAAAACGCCGCATTCTTGTTCATTCTCCGCTGCAAGCGCCTGTAAAGCCCCTCGCATTTCCCGCCCGCTTTACTATTGATTTTTGGGTCATTAAGGGCCAATTCCCCGACGTTCACTCCGTAAATACCGTCAAAATTGTGTGACGCTACACGGTTCCCCGATCCCTTTCTTGCCTCTGCAAAAAAACAACGTATAACGAACCCTGATGGTGAATTACCGGCTTTTACCCACGTTAATTTCGTCAATTTTTCGGTAAGGAACACCAACAACGCTCGTAAATATCAATAGGTTAAGCAAATGCTGCGCCTTTGACGGTATCAATCACACAGGTAATTTCAGGCACCGGAATGCAGAAGACTACCCGTTTCAAACGCCTTCAACACACGTTGATGTTGGCCTTTTTAGTATTGAGTATCACCCCGCTTACCCTGTCCGCGCTGTTCTTTCTGAACTCCCACAGTACGGATCTGGAAGAGCAAAGCACCAACCACCTAGCCTCCCTGCTGGACAATAAACGCACCCAACTCAACAGCTTTTTCGCGGCACGCGAGTCCGAAGTGCAGAGCTTTGCCCGATCAGAGTTGGCCAATGCCAGTGGCGGCCGTTTTTACGGTTTGGTCGGCGCTTACCACCAACTGGGGGATCTCTCGACCTTACTACAGACCACCAGTCGCAGTCGCTATTACACCGAAACGCTGACCACCAAGTCACCCAATGCCGCGCACAACAGTAACTATGTCGGGCACGAACGCTACCGCCTGATGTACAAACGCTACAACTGGGCGTATGACGAGTACCTTAAACGCTCGCCGTTTTCGGACATTTTGCTGGTCGATATTCAGGGCAACATTGTGTATTCCGCCCATGATCCGGATACCTTCAGCATCAACCTGCAGCAGACCACCCATGCCTATCAGGCCCTGAGCAAGACGTTTGCTGCCATCAAGCAACAAACTGACAATGCCAAGGAAGAGCAAGACCGCGTGCCGGTGGTGTTTACCGATTTCAGCCGCGAGCCGGGGCAGAAAGACCTCTCCGCCTGGTTTGCCGCCCCGATCATTCAACAAGGCTACCTGCACAGTTACGTCTTCTTTAAGCTGAGCAATCCGGCGCTGCAGGACATTTTGACGGAATCTGACACCGGCAACCATTCAGCCCAGACCCTGCTGGTTGGCAGCGATCACCGCTCTCGCCTGCCGATGCACACGGAATCTCCAACCACCTATTCCAGCCCGAGCATTAACCGTGCCTTACAGGGCGAAAGCGGCGTCGGCAGTTTTGCCAATTTTAACGGCGTCCCGGTGCTGAGTGCTTTTGCCCCGTTGACCATTTTGAACGGCTCCCCGTGGGCATTGGTGGTGGAATTGCCGGAAGAAGAGGCCTTTGCCCGTATTCGCCAACTAGAAATCATCTTCTTGGTGGCGATGATCACCGCCATCGTCTTAGTGATTATCGCCTCTCACTGGCTGTCAAACTCCATCACCGCCCCGTTGCTGCGCCTGACCTGGGCGGCCGAACGAGTGTCGGCGGGCGATCTGGAACAGAAAATTGAAAGTACCGAACGCAGTGATGAAATCGGCCGCCTCGCCGTCAGCTTTGCCCGTATGCAGTCATCCATTAGTGAAAAGATGAGCCTGATCCGCGAGCAAAACGCCGAGCTGGAACAAAACCTCACGATCATTCAGCAGAAAAACAAAGAGTTACAAACTGCCGATAAACTAAAAGATGAATTCCTCGCAACCACCTCGCACGAACTGCGTACCCCGCTGCACGGCATGGTCGGCATTGCGGAATCCCTGCTGGCAGGGGCCAATGGTCCGGTACAACGCTCCCAGCGCCGCCAGCTGGAAATCATGATCAGCAGCGGTCAGCGTCTGACGAATCTGGTCGATGATCTGCTCGATTACCACAAGATGCGCTACGGCGACATGGACATTCAGCGCCACGCGGTCGATGTCTCCTCCGCTGTGCGTCTGGTCTTAGAGCTGTCCGGCCACCTGCTGGGCACCAAACCGGTGCGCATCATTAACCAGATCCCGGATGATTTACCGCCGGTATTGGGCGATGAACAACGCCTCGAGCAAGTGCTGTATAACCTGGTCGGCAACGCCATTAAGTACACCTCGGAAGGGAAAATCATCCTGTCGGCAACGATGCTGGAGAACCAAATCCGCATTCAGGTGGTCGATACCGGCCAAGGGATCCCGGCAGAGCAGCTAGAGCACATCTTTGAGCCGCTGATCCAGGCCAATACCCATTCGGCTAACTACCGTCAGGGCTCAGGGCTGGGGCTGTCTATCAGTCGCCAGTTGATTGAACTGATGGGCGGGCGTTTGTACGTCAGCAGCCAGCCGATGATTGGCACCACCTTCAGCTTTACCCTGAATTTGGCCTCGGAAGATGACATTGCCAGCAGCCAGTTATCGCACCGTAACCTGCACTTCCAGGCGCCGGCAGCTGAAGCCGCCTTCTGTGAAACCGAGTCCATCGCCGAAAACCCGGATGGCGAGCTGTTGCTGATCGTGGATGATGAGCCGGTGAACTTGCAGGTACTCAATAACTTCCTGCGTTTAGAAGGTTATCGCGTGATCACCGCAGAGAACGGTGCCCAAGCGATGAAAATGGTCGAGAGCCACCAGCCCGCCCTGATGTTGCTGGATATCATGATGCCGGAAATGTCCGGCTATGAAGTGTGTGAACAACTGCGCAAGCAATACAGCATGCTGGAACTGCCTATCATCATGCTGTCGGCTCTGGGTCAGGTACAAGACCGCATTCGCGGCTTTGAATGCGGCGCCAATGACTACCTGACGAAGCCCTTTAATAAAGAAGAGCTGACTGCGCGCATCGGCGCCCACCTTAAGGCTGGGCAAACCGAGCGCCAGCGCCATGAAAACCAGCGTTTGGAAGAAGAAATTCAGCGCCGAGAGCAGGTGGAAGCGGGCTTGATTGAAACGCAGGGCCGTCTGCTTGGCCTGTTGGAGTCCACCAACGAAGCCATCATCTGTGTACAAAGTGGCGGGCGCATTCGCTATGCCAACGGTGCTGCCGGAGCGTTATTTGGCCGCGCACCAGAACAAATTGAACGTCATCAAATCGAAGATATTCTGGCGACTCACTTACCGGAAGACATCAGCCACAGCCACCACTTCCACGGCAGCCTGATGTTCCGTATCGGTGATGGATTAACGGCTCTGGATACCGATGTCATTAACCTGCCGGAAGAGTCTGGCTTGCTGCGGATGTTTATATTTGACAACCACGGCCCGACCGATCAGCACCGTATTCAAGTACTCGAAAAGGCAATAGAAGTGCTGTCGGGCTTTGCTTTTAACCGGGATCGCAACCAGTTAGATACCCTGCGCCATCTGGGTGATGAGTTCAGCGACATTGCCGATAAGCTCGATACCAATGGCAAAAGCAAAGGCGATACCCTGCGTGAACTGCTTGTGGACACCATGAAAACCACGCTCAAAGTATGGGAAAACAGCAACCACAAGAGCAAGTTTGAATTGGCCGAAGAGAGTGGCTTATGGCGCGTGTACTTAGACCGCAGTACGCTACAAACCCGTACGCTGGATAAATACCTGCACATTGAGACGCTGCCAAAAACACCTCGCTGGCGCACAGTACTGAGCACCATCGACTTTGTTTTGGAACGCAGCCACAGCCACCCAGAGGGACGCCGAGAATTAGCACAAATGAAGGAGCAGCTACAGCAGTTAATCCATCAGTAAGCGCTCTTCGGCATCACTTCAAGAGCCACCACAGAGACTTATCAGCCCGCTTCCTCAGCGGGCTTTTTTCTGCCTCAAAATATCCCTTTAAAACCGCAAAAAAACCGATTTTATAGAATAAAAATAACGGTCAAAACCCCGCCACATTGGGGTGTTTTTTCCTTAAATTCGCCAGATCAAGGAAAATGTTTCAGTTTCTGAGAGGCCAATCACAACAAATTCGGGCTAAAAAATTTCCGCAGGGAATTAACCCAGTCATTTTGATGCGTTACATTCACACGTAAAAATAATACAACTAAGATATTGATATTGAACGGCTTTATTTTTATCCCATAAATGTAACAGGGTTTTGTATCTGTGATATTGAGCACAAGCACACCCCAACCCAGCGTGAGATCACACTCGTCAATTAACGTTTTTTACGGATACGGAAAGGGTTTTGACGTTTTTAACGGGCAGCCGGATTGACCGAATTGTTATTCCGGAGTTTCCTAAGGGCACTAAGAGCCTACAAGGCCATTCGCTGGGTCGCGTTACTCACCCCAGACGAAGTGGGCTCTGCAGCTCCCCGTGAACAACGGGGCTTTTCAATAAGTGAAACAAAAAGCAAAGAGTAAGGAACAGCTATGCTTGCCAATATTAAGAAAACTCAGTTAGCAATGGCGGTTGTTGCCGCAGCCGCATCTGCACTAACCGCACCAGTGGTTTCTGCAGCAGAACGCAGTGAGCTAACTATCGTGCCTCAGTTCTACCCTACAATGGTACGTAACTTTAACCCATTCCTGGACACTAGCCTGCATACAACAACTGAGTTCATGTACGAACCTCTTGTTATCTTCAACCAAATGCACGGTAACGAGCCAGTGATGCGTCTAGCGAAAGACTACTACATGTCTGACGACCTGATGCAAGTGACTTTCGAAATGCGTGACGGCCTAAAATGGTCTGACGGCAAACCTCTGACTGCACACGATGTGGCTTACACCATCGAATTGCTACAGAGCAAGCCTGAACTAGACCGTACCGGTGTGAACGCATGGGTTAAGAGCGCTAAAGTTCAAGGTAACAAAGTTATTTTCGACCTAACTGAAGCAACATCAAACGCACCGTTTGAAATTGCTAAAGTATCGTTTGTTCCTAAGCACATCTGGAGCAAAGTGAAGAACCCTGAATCATTTGCTAACGAAAACCCAGTAGGTTCTGGTGCATTCACAGCAATTGATACCTTTACTCCTCAGCTATACATCCAGTGTCAGAACCCATACTACTGGGATAAATCTAACCTAGAAGTTGACTGTCTACGTATGCCTCAGATCGCAGGTAACGATCAGCTATTGGCTAAAGTTATCAACTCTGAGCTAGACTGGACTTCTTCGTTCATTCCTGACATCGACAGCACTTACGCAGCTGCGAACCCTAACCACAAGTACTGGTACCCAGCAGCGGGCACCCAGTCATTCATGATGAACTTCAAGTCGCCAAACAAAGGCAACCACGAAGCAATCAACAACGTTGATTTCCGTCGTGCGTTCTCTATGGCGATTGACCGTCAAACCATCATCGACATCGCTTTCTACGGTAACGGTTCTCCAAACGACTACGCTTCTGGTCTAGGTGACGCGCATAAGAGCTGGTCTGATCCTAAGGTGTACAACAAGTACAAAGGCTTCAACACCTACAACGTGAAGAACGCGAAAGCATTGCTTAAGAAAGCGGGCTTCAAAGACGTGAACGGTGACGGCTTCGTTGAAACACCAACTGGCAAAGAAATCGTATTTGAAATCATCTCTCCAAACGGTTGGACTGACTTCAACAACACCGTACAGCTAGGTGTTGAGCAGCTACAAGAAGTAGGCATCAACGCGAAAGCACGTACACCTGACTTCGCAATCTACAACAAAGCAATGCAAGACGGTACGTACGACGTTGCATACACCAACTACTTCCTAGGTGCGGATCCACACACTTACTGGAACGACGGTTACAACTCTGCGCTACAAGAAGGTGAAGGTAAGCCACGTTTCGCGATGCACCACTTCAAGAATGCTGAGCTAGATAAGCTACTAAACAGCTTCTACAAGACGGCAGACCGTAAAGAGCAGCTAGCTATCGCTCACGGTATCCAAAAGATCATCGCTGAAAACCAAATCACAATCCCTGTGATGACAGGTGCGTTTAACTTCCAGTACAACACCACTCGCTTCGACGGTTGGTGGAACGAGAACAACCCTAAAGGCCGTCCAATGATTTGGGCTGGCGTACAAGAGCGTGTTCTTCAAGTGCTAGACCTTAAACCAAAATCGTAATATCTGCTTAAATTGCGGTGCGCGTCTTGCGCACCGCCTCTTCCCCCTCTTTTACTGTCAAGCGTGGCGCTCGTCGTCAGGGGGTTTTTCGTCCTGAATCCAGCCTCGGGAATGTGGTTGGTTTGGAAAGGTGTGAGTTATGGGATTTTTTCTACGACGTTTATCATTTTATTTCATAGCGTTCCTCGTGGCCGCTACGATTAACTTCATTATACCGCGGGCAATGCCGGGTGACCCAGTGACCATGATGTTTGCGAACGCCACGGTACAGGTAACACCAGAGCGTATTGCTGCCATGACCAAACTACTTGGTTTCGTTGATGGCCCGCTGTATGAACAATACTTTACGTACTTAAAAAGTATCTTGAGCTGGAACCTGGGTATCTCTATCCAGACCTATCCGCAAACCGTAAACGAAATGCTAGGCAACGCGGTAGGCTGGTCACTGTTCCTAGCCGGTACTGCGGTTGTCCTGTCATTCTGTATCGGTTCTATTTTGGGTATCTTCGCGGCATGGAAACGCGGCAGTAAGTACGATGCGTTCATCTCTCCAGCCATGTTGGTTGTGCAGGCAGTGCCTGCTGTAGTAACCGCTATGCTGGCACTCTACACCTTTGCAATCGGCTTAAAATGGTTCCCTTCTGGTTACGCTTACACCCCGGGTGTGATTGCGGACTGGACAAGCTGGGCGTTCTACAAAGACGTGCTTCACCACGCCGTGCTTCCTCTTATCTGTGCCACCATCATTCAGATCGGCGGGTTCTTGATCAGCATGCGTAACAACATGATCAACCTGCTAAACGAAGACTACATCACCATGGCAAAGGGTAAAGGCCTGAGCGAAAACCGTGTGGTATTCAACTACGCAGCACGTAACGCCATGCTACCAAGCGTGACCGCCCTATCCATGGCATTGGGTATGGCAATCGGTGGTCAGCTTATTATCGAAATCATCTTTAACTACCCAGGTCTTGGCACCGTACTGCTAAACGCAATTAACGGCCGTGACTACCAGGTACTACAAGGCCAGCTACTGATCATGACCCTGTTCATGCTGTTCTTTAACTTCCTTGCGGACTTACTGATTGTAGCCCTTGACCCACGTCTACGTAAGGGAGGCAAATAATCATGAAAGGTTTAATCAAACTGCTATCGAGCAACGGCAAAGCCCTGTTTGGTCTCATTATCATCGCTACCTTTGTACTGGCTGCCATCTTTGCGCCAGTGATTACAAAACATGCACCAGACCGTAAAACCGGTAACCCACACGAATACCCTGCATTCGTCGTGAAAGCCGCACAAAGCAACCCTGAGGGTTGGGTGGCAGAAAACCTGGCGGACAACCGTCGTACCCTGCTGATGTCGAAAAAAGCCGACCACGTACTGGGTACCTCACGCATGGGTCGTGACATCTGGTCACAGGTGGTTTACGGCGCACGTACTTCTCTGGCCGTCGGTTTCAGTGCCGGTATCGTGGTGTGTTTCCTGGCAACCGTTATCGGGGTATCCGCTGGTTACTTTGGCGGCCGTATCGATGACGTGCTGACAGCAGCGATGAACATCATGCTGGTTATACCGCAGTTCCCGTTGCTCTTTGTTATCGCAGCATTTATCGGGCAGGCAGGACCACTCACCATCGCCATTGTTATCGGGATAACCTCCTGGGCCTGGGGCGCACGTGTTGTCCGCGCACAGACCCTGTCCCTACGTGAAAAAGAATTTGTCAAAGCAGCAGAAGTATTGGGTGAATCGTCTTGGCGCATCATCTTCGTTGAAATCCTACCGAACCTGGTTTCTATCGTCGGTGCAAGCTTCATCGGTTCTGTAATGCTGGCCATCATGACCGAAGCGACCTTGTCCTTCCTTGGTCTGGGTGACCCAAGCTCCATCAGCTGGGGTGTCATGCTGAACAACGTACGTACCTCATCGTCAATGCTGGTTGGCGCATGGTGGGAACTACTCGCTCCATGTATCGCACTGATTTTCATTGCTATCGGTCTTGCGATGCTGAATTTCGCTGTCGATGAAATTGCTAACCCACAGCTTCGCTCACACAAAGGGATGCGTCGCTGGAAAAACCTTGCAGAGCAGAACAAAGCACAATCTTCAGAAGTATTGGTTGATGCTAAGCCAGCCCTTGAGGGAGAGAAATAATGACGAACCCACAAATCTCTATTCGCAACCTGTGCGTTGACTACATCACAGATGCAGGCGATGTACGCGCAGTGAACAATGTCAGCTTTGACATTGGTAAAGGTGAAATCTTCGGTCTGGCTGGTGAGTCAGGCTGTGGTAAGTCAACCGTTGCCTTCTCGCTCATGCGTCTTCATAAGCCGCCAGCGTTCATCACCGGTGGTGAGGTGATCTTTGACGGTCATGGCGACATCCTGAAATTCAACGATAACCAAATGACGGCATTCCGTTGGAGTCAGATCTCCATGGTGTTCCAGAGTGCGATGAACGCCCTGAACCCGGTACTGACAATGGAAGAGCAGTTCTGTGACGTGATCATGCGCCACACAACGCTAAACCGTCAGCAAGCGATTCGCCGTGCAGAAGGCCTGTTGGAAATCGTTGATATCCACCCGAACCGTTTGCGTGACTACCCGCACCAGTTCTCGGGCGGCATGCGTCAGCGTCTGGTTATCGCCATCGCGCTGGCACTGAATCCAAAGATGATCATCATGGATGAGCCAACCACGGCACTGGACGTGGTGGTACAGCGTGAAATTCTGCAGAAGATTTACGCGCTGAAAGAAGAGTTTGGTTTCTCAATCTTGTTCATCACCCATGACTTGTCGCTGATGGTCGAGTTCTCTGACCGCATCGGCATCATGTACTCCGGTGAATTAGTGGAAGTGGCACCATCGAAGCAAATTCTGGAAACGCCATTCCACCCATACACCGAAGGTTTGGGCAGCTCGTTCCCACCGCTAACTGGTCCTAAGACCCGTTTGACCGGTATTCCGGGTAACCCACTGAACCTTTTGGAAGTACCAACAGGCTGTCGCTTCCAGGCACGCTGCAGCAAGGCACACGATGCCTGCTTTACCCAAGCAACGCAGCTTCGCCAACTGGAACCGGGCCGTTTAAGCAACTGCCACCTATTCAACAAGCGCAGTTAATAAAAAGAATAAGGAGGCATGATGAGCAAGCCAACCGGACAACCGATTATTGAAGGTAAAAACCTGGTTAAAGATTTCCAGGTCAGCAGTAACTCGCTGAAAAAACCGATGATGCGTGCGATTAACGACGTGTCATTCAAGATGTACAAAAGTCGTGGTCTGTCTGTGGTCGGTGAATCCGGCTCAGGCAAATCCACCACGGCAAAAATGATCGCCAAGATGTATGCGCCAACAGCAGGCCACATCGAGTACTTCGGTCGCGACATTGCAGACATCAAGAAGAAAGATGATCTGATGTTGTACCGCCAAGGTGTACAGATGGTATGGCAGGACCCATTCGGCTCCCTGAACCCTACTCATACCATTTTCCACCACATTGCCCGCCCACTGTTGATCCACAACAAGGTGAGCAAAGGCAATAAGAAAGAGCTGGAAGAGATGGTGTACAGCCTGCTTGAACAAGTGGGTCTGATCCCGCCAAAAGCGACGGCAGAGAAGTACCCGCACCAGCTTTCTGGTGGTCAGCGTCAGCGTGTCAACCTGGCGCGTAACATCGCAGTAGGCGCAGAAGTGGTACTGGCAGACGAACCAACGTCAATGCTTGACGTATCTATCCGTGCCGGTGTCTTGAACCTGATGGAAGAGATGAAGTTC
Source organism: Photobacterium aphoticum (assembly GCF_001029435.1). Taxonomy (GTDB): domain Bacteria; phylum Pseudomonadota; class Gammaproteobacteria; order Enterobacterales; family Vibrionaceae; genus Photobacterium; species Photobacterium aphoticum. The sequence continues at coordinate 181,088 of NZ_LDOV01000020.1, forward strand.
GAGCGTGAAATGGCCCTGCTGTACATCACGCACGATATCGCGACGGCCCGTTACATCGCTGAAGACTTGGCGGTAATGTACGTCGGCCACATGGTGGAATGGGGCGACACGGAAGAGATCATTCACGATCCACAGCACCCATACACCCAGCTACTGGTGTCTGCGGTACCGGATCCGAAGAAATCGATTCACGAAAAACTCAAAGGCAACAAAGGCGAAATCCCATTGTGGACGCCTGACAGCCTGGGCTGCCCATTTGCAGGCCGTTGTACACACGCCACTGATAAGTGTCGTTCGCAACTGCCGGGTGTGACTCAGCTGTCTGACAACCACTTTGTTCGCTGTTACCTATTTGAAAACTAATTTGGAGGAATAATGCAGCTGTTAACGAACCATTTGGGCTATGAACGCGCCGGCGCGAAACAAGCCATACTACAAGCAGAAACCGAGCTGTCGCTCACCACTGCTGAACTAGTATGCAGCCAGCGTGGCACGCCCATTATGCAGCTGCCTCTCAAGGCCTGTGGTCCGGTAGACCAATGGCACACGGGATACACCTACTCCATGGACTTCACCGCACTGGATCAGTGCGGTGAATTCCGCATTCGCATTGGAGAGACCGTATCTGCGCCATTTGTAATCGCCGAGGGGCTATTAATGCATCGCACCTTCAGCGATGTTCTCCATTACTTTAAATCCCAGCGTTGCGGCGGCAAATTTGATCACGCCGATCGCCAAGCACCGGTGCTGGGTAGCGATCAGACCATTGATGCCCATGGCGGCTGGTATGACGCGTCAGGCGATGTGAGCAAATACTTCAGCCACCTCTCCTACGGCAACTATTTTAACCCTCAGCAGATCCCGATGATTGTCTGGAACATGCTGATGGCATTTGAACAACTGGCAGATGACGACGGCGTGGCCAAGTTCACCCAAGTGCGTCTGCTTGAAGAAGCCTTGCACGGTGCTGATTTCCTGCAGCGTATGCAAAGCCCGGATGGCTTCTTCTATATGACGGTCTTTGACAAGTGGAGCAAAGACACCAAACAGCGTGAGATTTGTGCTTACGCGACACAAGCCGGGGTAAAGTCCGACGATTACCACGCGGCATTCCGTCAAGGTGGCGGCGTAGCGATTGCTGCTTTGGCCTTTGCGGCGCGTACTTTGCAGCAACCGATCGCCAACGCACTGGACTTTGATACCACCGCAGCGGCCGAGTACTTGGCCTGTGCCGAGCGCGGCTACTGGCACTTAGTGGAAATGAATACCCACTACCTCAACGACGGTGTGGAAAACATCATTGATGAGTACTGCGCCCTGCTGGCCGCCACCGATCTGTACCGCACCACTGACGATGCCCGCTACTTGAGCGAAACACGCCGCTGGGCACAGCGTTTGGCGGCCCGTCAGATGAGCGATGACAACATGGCACACTTCTGGTCGGCCAATGCGGATGGCTCTCGCCCATACTTTCATGCGGCAGAAGCCGGTTTGCCGGTGATCAGCCTGCTGCGTTACCTCGACATCGAACACGATGCGGCGCAGCAGCAAGCCATCACCACGATTATCACGCAGGCGTTGCAATTTGAACTGGCGATCACCGCAGAAGTGGCGAACCCGTTTGGTTACCCGCGCCAATACGTCAAAGCGGTTGACGGCGACAAACACAGCGCCTTCTTTGTGCCGCATAACAATGAAACCGGTTATTGGTGGCAAGGGGAAAATGCCCGCTTGGCGTCACTGGCCAGCATGGCGTACCTCGCCTGCCAATATCGCTCGATCCACACCGACACAACGGCGCTGCGCACCTACGCACAACGCCTGATGGACTGGTTACTGGGTCTGAACCCGTTTGATATTTCTATGCTCGACGGTCATGGGCGTAACAACCCGGATTATCTGCCCGAATTAGGCTTCTTCAATGCCCGTGGTGGTGTCTGCAATGGCATCACCAGTGGCTTTGATAATGAGCGCGATATCGCCTTTAACCCGCAGCCGCAGGCCGAAGATATTTTGCAAAACTGGCGCTGGGGCGAGCAATGGATTCCGCATGCCGGTTGGTACTTGCTGGCCATTACGCTGCAATTTAAGGAGCGTCATTGTGACTAATTCGATCCGTTACTACGTCGGTGTTGATGGCGGTGGCACCTCATGCCGCGCCCGCATTACCGATCTCAATGGCACCCTGTTAGGGGAAGCCAAAACCGGCAGCGCCAACATCATGCTCGGTGGCCAAGTGGCGATGCAGTCAATCCAAGATGCGATTGCCACCGCCGCAGAATTAGCAGGCCTTGGCCGTGAAAGCTTTGCCCAAATGGGCGTTGGCCTGGCATTAGCCGGTGCCGAACAGAAAAGCTCATGGCGTGAATTCATGGCACTGCCCCACCCGTATGCCCACGTCACGCTCAATACGGATGCGTACGGCGCGTGCTTAGGCGCATGGGATGGCAATGACGGCGCAATCCTGATCGCCGGAACGGGCTCGTGCGGGATCTTCCTGTCACAAGGCCAACAACACATTGTCGGTGGCCGTGAATTCCCGATATCCGATCAGGGTGGCGGCGCCGTCATGGGGCTGCGTTTGATCCAGCAAGTGTTATTAGCCGTCGATGAGATCCGCCCGATGACACCGCTGGCCAGTCAGGTACTGGCACATTTCCAGCACGACATTGACGCCATTGTCAGCTGGTCGAAGACCGCGCGTCCTTGCGATTACGGCCAATTTTCACCGGCTATTTTTGCCCACGCGCAGCAAGGCGATGCCCTTGCCGTGGAATTACTGACACAAACCGCGCGCGACATTGAAATGTGGATGCAGGCATTGATCGCACGTGGCGCAGAACACATTTGCTTAATGGGCAGTATTGCGGAGCGGATCATTCCTTGGCTCACGCCTCCTATGCAGCAACGCGTCGCCAGCCCGCTTGGCGATGCCATGGACGGTGCCCTTGCGATGGCAAGGGGCAACCACGATCTGTATCAATTATGAGTGCAACTATGAGCTACCGTCTTGACCTCACCGTGATTGAACAACACGACCATCAATCACGTTTTGCCTTAACGCTACACAATCTGACTGACCGTCCACTGGACGGTTGGGCACTGCACTTTACCTTTGGCCGTTGGATCAGTGCCGATACGCTGACCGTCGGATCCTTAGAGCAAGTGGGCAGTTACTGCATTCTGAAGCCGGATGCGGACGCGGTGTTGGCCCCTAACAGCCACTTCTACACCGAGTTCAATGTCGGTACCTCACCGTTCACCCTGTTTGATGACGGGCTATTGGATGCCTTCATCAGCACGGCGGCACAAGACAGCTTCATTACGCCTCTGCCGGTGGAAGTGACCACGATTAATCTGCATGCCGCCAACTCTGAGCGTTTCAACACGCCATTGCCGGCTGCCAAAGCGATCAATCTGATCCCTGAACCACAGACACTACAGCGTTTAGAGGGCTACTTCCGCCTGACGCAGCACACGGCCATCACGCAAGCGCACGAAGCCGCTGCCGGCAGTTGCCGTTGGTTGCAACAAGAACTGCAAACCCTGTTGCATGAACCACTACCGGTACGCGACAAGGGCAACATCACCTTCCAGCACTGTGCACAGATGACGGAAGGGGCGTACCACCTGTTGATTGAGCAAGAGCATATCTGGCTGCAAGCGGGCTCTGAAGCCGGCTTTGCCCATGCCGTATCAACCTTGCTACAGCTGATCCCGGTGAAGCCAAGCCATCAGGCACAAGCGGCCTACGCACTGCCGATGGTCGAAGTGCAGGACGCTCCCCATTACGGTTACCGGGGCTTCATGCTTGACTGTGCCCGCCATTTCCATGGCATCGAGCGCGTTAAGTTCCTGCTGGATCAACTGGCCCGTTATAAATTCAACACCTTCCATTGGCACCTGACCGATGATGAAGGCTGGCGAGTAGAAATTGATGCCTACCCAGAGCTGACCCGCATTGGTGCATGGCGTGGCCCGAACGAAGCGATTGTGCCGCAGTTCACCACCATCAGTCAGCGTTACGGCGGCTTCTACACCAAACAAGACATCCGCGATGTGATCGCGTATGCAAGCGACCGTGGTATCACCGTGATCCCAGAGATTGATATTCCGGGTCACTGCCGTGCCGCGATCCGTTCGCTGCCAGATTTGCTGGTTGACCCACAAGATCGATCAAAATACCGCAGCATTCAGGGATACACTGATAATATTCTGTCGCCAGCACTTAAAGGCACTTATACCTTCTTAACCAATGTGTTAGATGAGATTTGCGAGCTATTCCCCGCGCCTTATGTCCACATTGGAGCTGATGAAGTACCGGCCGGTGTATGGACCGACAGTCCGGCTTGTCATGCCCTGATGGAAGAGCATGGCTATACGGATCCGAAGGAATTGCAAGGCCACCTGTTACGTTTTGCTGAGCAGCATTTAGCGAGCAAAGGCAAAACCATGATGGGCTGGGAAGAAGCCACCGACGGTGACAAGGTCAGCAAAGACACGGTGATTTTCTCCTGGCGCAGTGAAGAAGCGGGCCAGAAATGTGCACAAGCGGGCTTCAATGTCGTGATGCAACCAGCGCAGTACACCTACCTCGACTTGGCACAAGGCTTTTCTGCCGACGAAGCAGGCGTGGACTGGGCGGGCAAACTGCCACTGGACCACGTGTACAGCTATCGCCCACTGGCGGATCTGCCACAGGACGATCCGGCACATCAACGCATCAAAGGGGTACAAGGTGCCCTGTGGTGTGAACTGGTGAATAACCAGAGTCGTTTTGAATACATGCTTTATCCCCGCTTGCTAGCCGTCGCTGAGATCGGCTGGACAGCACCCGAAAATCGTAGCTGGCCCGATTTCAAGGCACGTTTAAATGGTCAGCTGACGTACCTAGACAAGGTCGGCATCAATTACCGTCGTTGCGAGTAAGTCGCAGGACAAAGATTACAGTAAAAGGATTAAAAACAATGAAATACGGCTTTTTTGACAATGACAACAGAGAGTATGTGATCACCCGTCCTGACGCACCTGCTCCTTGGACCAACTACCTAGGTACTGAAAAATTCTGTACGGTAATTTCACACAATGCCGGCGGCTACTCGTTCTACAACAGCCCTGAGCACAACCGTGTGACAAAATTCCGTCCAAACGCAACGCTGGATCGCCCGGGTCACTACGTGTACCTGCGCGATGACGAGAGCGGTGATTTCTGGTCAATCTCATGGCAGCCAGTGGCAAAAAGCCTGGAAGAAGCCAGCTATGAAGTGCGTCACGGTCTGTCTTACTCAAAGTTTAAGTGTGAATACAACGGTATTACCGCACAGAAAACCCTGTTCGTACCAAAAGGCGAAGACGCGCAAATTTGGGATGTGAAGATCAAGAACGACGGCGACAAGCCACGTACTATCAGCGCCTTCTCTTTCGTTGAGTTCTCATTCAGCCACATCAAGTCTGATAACCAGAACCACCAGATGAGCCTGTACTCTGCCGGTACGTCTTACAACGATGGTGTGATTGAGTACGATCTGTACTACAACACCAACGATTACGAAGGCTTCTACTACATGGCATCAAGCTTCGATCCTGACAGCTACGATGGCCAGCGTGATACCTTCCTGGGTATGTACCGTGACGAAGCCAACCCAATTGCGGTTGAGCAAGGTCGTTGTTCTAACCACGTACAAACCTGTTACAACCACTGTGGTTCACTGCACAAGCAGTTTGTGATCCAGCCTGGCGAAGAAGTGCGTTTCGTCTTCATCCTGGGTATTGGTAAAGGCGAAGGCCAGCGTCTACGTGCGAAATACCAAGATTTCGCCAACGTTGATGCCGCATTTGCAGACATCAAAGAACACTGGAACAGCCGTTGTAACAAGTTCCAGGTGAAATCGCCAAACGAAGGTCTAGACACCATGATCAACGCATGGACCCTATACCAAGCAGAAACCTGTGTCGTTTGGTCGCGTTTTGCTTCCTTCATCGAAGTAGGCGGCCGTACTGGTCTTGGCTACCGTGATACTGCACAGGATGCGATTTCCGTTCCTCACTCAAACCCAGCGATGACCCGTAAGCGCTTGGTTGACCTACTACGCGGCCAAGTAAAAGCCGGTTACGGTCTGCACCTGTTCGATCCAGACTGGTTCGATCCAGAAAAAGCTGACGTTAAACCGTCTAAATCACCAACGGTGGTACCAACCCCAAGTGATGACGACAAGATCCACGGCATCGACGATACCTGTTCAGATGACCACCTATGGATCGTGCCAACCATCATCAACTTCGTTCAGGAAACCGGTGAAGAGAGCTTCCTTGATGAGTCTATCCCATACGCAGACGGCGGCAACGCAACCGTGTATGAGCACATGAAAGCCGCGCTGGACTTCTCTGCAGAGTACGTCGGTCAAACCGGTATCTGTAAAGGTCTGCGTGCTGACTGGAACGACTGTTTGAACTTGGGCGGCGGTGAATCAGCAATGGTGTCCTTCCTGCACTTCTGGGCTCTACAAGAGTTCATCGAGCTGGCAAAACACCGTGGCAACGAAGAAGACGTTCAGAAGTACACCGTGATGGCGGCGAACGTGCGTGAAGCATGTGAAACTCACCTGTGGGACGACGAGGGTGGCTGGTACATCCGTGGTCTAACTAAAGACGGTGACAAGATCGGTACCGCACAGCAAACGGAAGGCCGTATCCACCTAGAGTCAAACACCCTAGCGGTACTGTCTGGCATGGCATCACAAGAGCGTGGCGAGAAAGCTATGGACGCGGTCGATGAGAACCTGTTCTCTGAGTACGGTCTGCACCTGAACTCACCATCATTCTCAACACCAAACGATGACATCGGCTTCGTGACGCGCGTATACCAAGGCGTGAAAGAAAACGGCGCGATCTTCTCGCATCCAAACCCATGGGCATGGGTAGCGGAAACCAAACTGGGCCGTGGTGACCGTGCAATGAAGTTCTACGATGCACTGAACCCGTACAACCAGAACGACATCATCGAGAAGCGTATTGCTGAACCGTACTCTTACGTGCAGTTCATCATGGGCCGCGACCACGAAAACCATGGCCGTGCAAACCACCCATGGCTAACTGGTACCTCTGGCTGGGCATACTTCGCAGTGACTAACTTCATTCTGGGTGTACAGACAGGCTTCGACGGCCTGACGGTGAACCCATGTATTCCAACCAACTGGCCGGGCTTTGAAGTGAACCGTGAGTGGCGTGATGCAACTTACCAGATCAAAGTACAGAACCCGAACGGTGTGAGCAAAGGCGTTGCGTCAATCACGCTAAACGGTGAAGCCATTGAAGGCGCAATCCCTGCACAACCTGCAGGCAGCGTCAACGAAGTGGTTGTTGTACTAGGCTAAACCTTTTTCGGGGCGCCCTTTGCGCCCCGCTTTCATCTACGAGAGAAATAGGAGTTCCACATGATCCAGTTTGGAACCGGTGGCTGGCGCGCCTTTATTGGTGAAGAGTTTACCCGAGATAATGTTCGTCTTGTTGCGCAGGCGCTTGCCAATATCATGCTCAACGAGAAAGTGGAAAAAAATGGTTTTGTCATCGGTTACGACCGTCGCTTCTTGTCTGACAAAGCCGCACGTTGGTTTGCCGAAGTAATGGCAGCCAATGGTGTACCGGTGAGCTTCGTGAACAAGTACGTTCCAACCCCTGTGGTGATGTTCAAAGCCAAAGAAATGGATGCGGACTACTCGGCCTGTATCACGGCATCTCACAACCCGGCCGATTACAACGGCATCAAGGTGTTCATCAAAGGCGGCCGCGACGCCGATGAAGTGATCACCCAAAAAATTGAAGCACAAATTGCCAACCTGACCGCCGCTGATGTCAAGTTGTGCGACTACGAAGAAGCCATTCATGATGGTGTGATCACTGAGATCAACCCGATGAACGAATTCGTGGATTCCATCGTGAACGCCATTGACATGGCTGCGATCAAGCAAGCGAACCTACGCGTCTTGATCGACCCAATGTTCGGTGTGGCGAAAAACGCCCTGCAAACCGTGCTGATCACCGGTCGCTGTGATGTCGACGTGATCAACGACGGCGAGAACCCGGCGTTCGGTGGCATGATGCCATCACCAAGCGCTGCCACCCTGTACCGTCTGAAGCACCTGGTCGCATCTCAAGGCTATGACATCGGTATCGGTACCGATGGTGATGCGGACCGTCTGGGTATCATCGACGAAAAAGGCAACTTCATTCACCCGAACGAAGTATTAATGCTGCTTTACTACTACTTGCTGGAATACAAGGGCTGGAAAGGCTCGGTGGTACGTAACATTGCGACCACCCATATTCTGGACAAGATCGCCGCCGATCACGGCGAGAAGTGCTTTGAAGTGCCGGTTGGCTTTAAGCACATCAGCTCACAAATGGAAGCCGATGATTCTTTGATCGGGGGTGAAAGCTCTGGTGGCCTGACTATCCGTGGTCACATCAAAGGGAAAGACGGCGTCTTCGCTTCCAGCCTGCTGGTCGAAATGATCAGTGTGACCGGCAAGAAACTGTCTGAGTTGTTAGGCGAGATCTACGGTAAGTACGGCTTTGCTTACACCGCAGAAGGCGATTGCACCTTCAAAGCGAGCCAGAAGCCACAGATCCACGACAGAATCTACGTGGAAAAAGCCTTGCCTGAGTTTGCCTTTGAAATTGAGAAAGTCAGCTACGCGGACGGTCTGAAGGTGTACTTCAAAAATGGCGGCTGGGCACTGGCTCGTTTCTCTGGTACTGAACCATTGCTACGCCTGTTTGCTGAAATGGAAGATCAATACACAGCGGAAGCTGTGGTCGTACAAATGCGTGAGTTCTTCCTGAAAGCGTAAGTGAATTGCGTAATATGCGTCACCCTACTCAAGCCCTGTTGCACCACTGCCGCAGCAGGGTAAGAGGTAACTTGTTGAACCAAAAAGTAACATGCGGCATAGCTGTTACATTTAGTCAGCCAATTTGGCATTAACGACAGGGGTAGCTTGGCTACCCTTTTTCTTTTTTGGTCACAGTAAAAACACAAAAAGCCCTGTCAGCAATGACAGGGCTTTCTTATAAGTGTCAGACGGGAATCGATGGTCCGGCATTTAGCGGGGCGGCCATCCGACGCGAAAAAGTGCGTAGCACTTTCGGGAGCGTTAAACGTAAAAAAGCCCCAGTCTTTCGACTGAGGCTTAGTATAAGTGGCGGAGCGGACGGGAGT